>NZ_JBHWHX010000005.1:13553-105265 GCF_042732315.1 Streptomyces sp. NPDC059787 | reverse complement strand
GCCCCGCACGAGGTTTACCGCCTCCGGCCCGCACTTGGTCCCCCGGCGGCCCGTGCCCGGCCGCGAGCTTATGTGGACCGTGACGCCCCCAACCTCCCTGCGCCCGCCCGGCAGTGCCGGCGGGCCACAGGACGTGGGGGTGTTCTCAGGCGCGCAGCGCCCGCAGCAGCAGGTCCGCCAGGTGGTCGGCGACCTCCTGGGGGCTGAGCGGGCCGTCGGGGCGGTACCAGGTGGACAGGTGGTGCACGGAGCCGAAGTGGTAGTCGACCACCAGGTCGGCCGGGGTCGCCGTGGAGAAGACGCCCTCGCGCTGTCCCTCCTCGATCAGCGCGCGGAAGCGTTCGTGGTAGCGGCGGCGCTCGGCGCGCACCTGCTTGTTCTTCTCCGGGCTGAGGTGGTGCATGGAGCGGAAGAAGATCGACGCGTCGTCGAGGTTCTCGATCGTGGTGACGACGACGTCCGCCGCCGCGCCGCGCAGCCGCTTCTCGATCGGCTCGTCGGCGTCCGCGAAGTGGTCCAGGCGTTCCTGCTGGAGGCGCAGCACGCGCGCGTACACCTCGTGCAGCAGGTCGTCCTTGGAGCCGAAGTAGTGGTAGAGCGCCCCCTTGGTGACGCCGGCCGCCTCGACGATCTCCTGCACCGAGGTGCGGTCGTAGCCCCGCTCGGCGAAGAGCCGGGTGGCGGCGGCCAGGAGCCGCTGCGGCACAGGAGCCCCGTCACCGTCCGTCGTCCTGGGCACTGCCGCCACCCGCCTTTCCGTGTCGCTGCTAGTTGTCGTGGGTCAGGGAACGCAGTTCCCGCCGGAGGATCTTCCCACTGGCCGTCTTCGGCAGGTCCGGCAGGATCTCCACCTGACGCGGATACTTGTAGGCGGCCAGTTTCTCCTTGCAGTACGCGGCGAGTGCGGCCGGGTCCGCCTCCGCGCCGGGGCGCAGGCTGATGAAGGCCTTGACGGTCTCCCCGCGGTATCCGTCGGGCACCCCGACGACGGCGGCCTCGCGCACCGCCGGGTGGGTGTAGAGCACGTCCTCGACCTCGCGCGGCCACACCTTGAAGCCGGACGCGTTGATCATGTCCTTCTTGCGGTCGACGACGTACAGCCAGCCCTCGGGGTCCACGAAGCCGATGTCGCCGGTGCGCAGCTCGCCGTCGGGGAAGGTCTCGGCGGTGGCGTCGGGCCGCTGCCAGTAGCCGGGCACGACCTGCGGGCCGCGCACGACGATCTCGCCCTGCTCGCCGAAGGGCACCTCCTCGCCCCGGTCGTCGACGATCCGTACGACGGTGTCGGGGCCCGGCACGCCGACGGCCAGCGTGCCGGAGGCCTCGTCGACGGGCGCCTCCAGGTGCGGCGGGACGGAGGCGCAGGGGGCGGTGCACTCGGTGAGCCCGTAACCGTTGCGGATGTACGGCCCGAAGCCGGCCCGGAACTTCTCCACCAGGGCGGGCGGCAGCGGGGCGCCGCCGGAGGAGATCACCCGGAAGGAGGAGAAGTGGTCGCGGCCGGCGTCGGGGTGGGCGGCCAGCGCCATGAAGGCGGTGGACGGGCCGACGGTGTAGTGCGGCCGGTGCTCGGCGAAGGCGTCCAGGACGACGCCCGGCTCGAAGCGGTAGGCCAGGACGAGGGTGCCCGCGCTGTTGAGGCAGGCGCCGAGCTGGCACACCATTCCGGTGATGTGGAACAGGGGCGCGAGGGCGAAGTAGACGGGCGCCTCGGGCAGGCCGAGCCCCGTGCGCTGCCGCTCGGCGTTGTACATGATGTTGCGGTGCGTGTTGGTGGCGCCCTTGGGGGTGCCGCTGGTGCCCGAGGTGTAGCTGATCAGCGCGGTGTCGCCGGGGGCGGGGTCGCGGTGCCCGGGGGCCGGGTGGCCCTGGCGGGCGACGGTGGTGAGGTCGTCGGCGTCCGGGGGCTGCGGGAGCCGCTCGAAGGTGAGCACGCGCGTGTCGCCGCGGGTCTGGAAGTCCAGTTCGCAGCCGGTGAGCACGATCCGCACGGGCGAGTCGGCGGCCGTGTCGCGCAGGTACGACTCCCAGGCCCGGTCGGAGCAGATCAGCGCGGCCACGTCGGCGTCCCGCAGGACGTGCGTCACCTCGCCCGACTTGTACATCGGGTTGACGGGCACGACGACCGCGCCCGCCTTCCAGGCGCCCAGCAGGGCGAGGACGAAGAGCGGGGAGTTCTGCAGCAGGACCGCCACCCGGTCGCCGCGCTCCAGGCCGCGTGCGGCGAGCCGGCCGGCGACGGAGTCGCTGAGCTCGTCGGCCTCGCGGTAGGTGAGGCGGCCGTCGAAGTAGGCGAGGAAGGCGCGGTCGGGGGTCTCGGCCACCGCGCGGCGCAGGGCGTGCACCAGGGAGCCGGCGGGGTCGACGGGGGCGCGCTGGGCGTCGGTGAGGAGGGCCAGCCAGGGCTTGGCGGCGTAGCGGGAGGCGGTCACCGGTTCGCCTCCCACTGCTGCTGGAGGCGGTTCATGCCGGCCAGCCAGCGGTCCGGCTCGGCGGCGCGGGCCTGGTAGTACTCGGCCACCTCGGGGTGCGGCAGGATCAGGAAGCGGTCCTCGTCGATGCCCCGGAAGAGGGCGTCGGCCACGTCCTCCGGTTCGATCGCGGTCGGCTTGAGGACGAGGTCGCCCGCGCTGCCGCTGGCGTCGAGCATGTCGGTGCGCACGCCCTGCGGGCAGATCGCGTGGACCTTCACGCCGCGGTGGCGGTACGTCAGTGACAGCCACTCGGCGAAGGCGTAGGCGCCGTGCTTGGTGACGCTGTAGGGGGCGGTGCCGATCATGGTGAGCAGTCCGGCGGCGGAGACGGTGGAGACGAAGCGGCCGCTGCCGCGCTCCAGCCAGTCGGGGAGCAGTGCGTGCGCCGCGCGGACGTGCGCCATGACGTTGACGTCCCAGGAGAGCGCCCAGCCCTGCTCGTCGAGCGGTCCGCCGGGCTCCCCGCCGTCGCGGCCGACGCCCGCGTTGGCGCAGTACACGTCGACCGTCCCGCCGAGCGCGTCGCGGGCCTCGGCGACGATCGAGGAGGCGTCGCCCACCACGGCCAGGCCGCCGATCTCCTCGGCGACGGCCTTCGCGCGGTCGGCGTCCAGGTCGTTGACGACGACCCGTGCCCCCTGAGCGGCGAAGCGGCGGGCGAGCGCCGCCCCGATGCCGCCCCCGGCTCCCGTGACGACCACCTTCGCACCCTGCACGGCTTGCACCATCGGTCTCCTTCGACGCGGCTCCCAGCGGCTACCGGCGTCAGACTAACCGGTCGGTATGCCCGGTGGAAGGGGTGTTCCGCGCGGGGCCGGTCCGGTTCGTTCCCCGGGACGGTCGGGCGCGCTAGCGTGCGTGCGCATGACACCCGCCACGATCACGGAGGTCACCGCATGAGGCTGTCCAGACGGAGCCTGCTCGCCACCACCACGGCCGCGGTCGCGGTCTCCGCCGCCCCGGCCGCCGCCGCTTCCGGCCCTGCGCACGGGGGCGGACGGGGGCTGCGCACCGGGTTCGAACGGCTCGCCGCGGACGGCTACGGGCTGCTCGACGGCCGGCGCGTGGGCGTGGTCACCAATCCGACGGGCATCACCCGGGACGCGCGGCACATCGTCGACGTGATGCACGCCGACGACCGGGTGGACCTGACCGCCGTCTTCGGTCCCGAGCACGGCTTCCGGGGCACCGCCCAGGCGGGCGGCTCGGAGGGCCGTCACGACGACCCGGCGACCGGCCTGCCGGTCTACGACACGTATCTGAAGAGCGGTCAGGCACTCGCCGACGTCTTCACGGCGTCCGGCGTGGACACGGTCGTCTTCGACATCCAGGACGTCGGCGCGCGGTTCTACACGTACATCTGGACGCTGTTCGACTGCATGGAGGCCGCCGCGCTCGCGGGCAGGCGGTTCGTCGTACTGGACCGGCCGAACCCGGTGACCGGGCGGGCCGCGCTGGGCCCGGTGCTGCACAAGGAGTTCGCGACGTTCGTCGGGCGGCAGCCCGTCTCGCAGGCGCACGGGATGACGGTGGCGGAGCTGGCGCTGCTGTTCAACGGGGAGTTCCTGACGGCGCCGGTGCCGCTGGAGACCGTACGGATGTCGGGCTGGCGGCGGTCGGACTTCTACGACGCCTCCGGACTGCCGTGGGTGCCGCCGAGCCCGAACATGCCGACGCCCGAGACGGCGCTGGTGTACTCGGGGACGTGCCTGTTCGAGGGGACGAACCTGTCGGAGGGGCGCGGGACCACCCGGCCGTTCGAGCTGCTGGGCGCGGAGGGGATCGACGGGCGCTGGGCGGCCGGGGCGAACGCGCTGGGGCTCGCGGGCGTGCGCTTCCGGGAGGCGTACTTCGCGCCGACGTTCTCCAAGTTCCAGGGGAGGACCATCGGGGGCGTCCAGGTGCACGTGCACGACCGGGAGGCGTTCGATCCGGTGCGGACCGGGATCGGGCTGCTGATCACCGCCAAGCGGTCGTGGAGCGGCTTCGCCTGGCGTCCGGACAACTGGATCGACAGGCTCACCGGCTCCACGCGCGTGCGCACCATGATCGACGCGGGCGCGGACACGGACGAGGTGGTGGCCGGCTGGCAGGAGGAGCTGGCGGGGTTCCGGAGGACGCGGCGGGAGTACCTGCTGTACCGCTGAGAGCGGTGGTACGGGACGGCGGCGGGCGGCGGCCCGCCGCCGTTTTGCGTCGGGCGTGCATATCGGCGGGGTCTTCAGGAACCCGTGGAAGCTCCCGGGAGTTCTCAGGCTGACGAGGAGTGGCCGCTCCCCCACGGGGAGGGCACGGAGCGGGTTACCGCCGGTATCCCCGTGAACGACCACAACTGAAGCAGGGATCACGGGAGTTGGCCCGTGAGTCCCCGCGGCCGGCTGACGGGGGCCATCGAAAAAAGGATGGAGCCGATTCGCGTGTCGATACGTCTATTCGGCGACGTCCGTTCGACGACGCCGAAGTGACCGGATTACAGGTGCAGGTGTGACGGAGGTGCAGGACGATGGCCGGTTTCCGGAGTCTGGCGAGACAGGTCCGAGATCCGCGGTGCGATCTGGCACTGCGGCGCTATTCGCTGCGCAAGTGTCTTGAGCGGTTCGCTCCCTACGGGCACAGGGCGACCTGGGACCATCTGTGCGCGCGGGCCGGGTTCGATCCCGAGGACCGCTCCGTCGACCCGGCGCGGCTCGTGGCC
The DNA here is from genome assembly GCF_042732315.1 of Streptomyces sp. NPDC059787. Classification (NCBI taxonomy): domain Bacteria; kingdom Bacillati; phylum Actinomycetota; class Actinomycetes; order Kitasatosporales; family Streptomycetaceae; genus Streptomyces; species Streptomyces sp. NPDC059787. The sequence goes on along the minus strand of NZ_JBHWHX010000005.1, from coordinate 100,096 downwards.
GCACTGGACGAACTGGAGGAGGCCCGGGCGGTCTGGCTGGCCTATGAGGTGGAGTTCGCCGACCGCCGCAGGAAGGAGAAGCACGACGGGCTGCGCAGGCCGGGCAGTGTGGACGACTGGCACCGGCTGACCTGGGGCGGTTTCGGTGTGGCCTGGTGCGACGATCCGCGGGTGCATCCGCGCGAGCCGCTGGCCGAGGTGCTGCGGCGGCTGATCGCCGCGCTGGAGCGCGAGCCGGGTGCGGTCTGCCCCGTGTGCCGGGGGGAACGGCTCATGTGGCGCTTCGACCTGGACCACGAGCCGTCGACGGGGCCGGTCTGTACGGACTGCGGGATTCTGGTGCCGCGTCCCGTGCTCACCGCCGGGGCCCTGGCGGACGCCCGGCGGGCGAGGCTGCTGGTGTCGGCCTGAGAGGCGGGGAGCGAACGGGGCGAGGGGGTGCGCAGGGGATGCCGCACCCCCTGACTTCGGAGCGCGCGGGCGGGATGTTCCGCTTGCCGGCGCTTGCAGGGTGTCTCCCAGGCCCTTAGGGCACGGGGGGAGGCACGATTGCCCGCGGTCACGGGGGCGGGCTCACCGCTCGCCCTTCTCCGGCAGGAGGCGGGAGCCCGTCAGGTGGTCGCCGAAGACATCGTCCGGGTTGGACAGGACGCAGCTCTCCAGTGAGAGGCAGCCGCAGCCGATGCAGTCCGTGAGGTGGTCCCGCAGGCGGTTGAGCTGCTTGATGCGTTCGTCCAGTTCCGAGCGCCACGCCTCGGAGAGGTGCGCCCAGTCGTCCCGGGTGGGCGTGCGCTCCTCGGGCAGCTCGGCGAGCGCCTCGCGGATCGTGGCGAGCGGGATGCCGACGCGCTGGGCGGCGCGGATGAAGGCGACCCGGCGCAGGGTGTCACGGCTGTAGCGGCGCTGGTTGCCCGAGGTGCGGCGGCTGCCGATCAGGCCCTTGGCCTCGTAGAAGTGCAGGGCCGAGACGGCGGCGCCGCTGCGGGCGGAGAGCTGGCCGACCGTGAGTTCGTGGATCTTCTCGGGTATCTGGGGCACTCCCCGGACCCTACCCACCCGTCCGGCGGCCGGCTGTCGTTGACAGGGACCGCCCGGCACACCATGCTAAGCAGTTGCTTAGACATGCGCACACCGATGCGCTGCTACTACGTGACGCGAGAGGCCGGGACATGGCAGAGCCGAGGATCTTCACGTCCGTCGACGACCTGAAGGCGGCGGTGGGCGAGCAGCTGGGGTACACCGACTGGCTGGAGGTCGACCAGAAGCGGATCGACCTGTTCGCCGAGGCCACCGGGGACCACCAGTGGATCCACGTCGACCCGGAGAAGGCCGCGGCGGGGCCGTTCGGGACGACCATCGCGCACGGCTATCTGACGCTGTCGCTGCTGCCGCTGTTCGGCCCGCAGCTGATCTCCGTCGAGGGCGTGAAGATGGGCGTCAACTACGGCACCAACAAGGTGCGCTTCCCCGCCCCGGTCCCGGTCGGCTCGCGGGTGCGCGCCACCGCGACGATCACTGCCGTCGACGAGGTGCCGGGCGGTGTCCAGGTGGCCACGGCGTTCACCGTGGAGCGCGAGGGCGGCGACAAGCCGGTGTGCGTCGCCGAGTCGGTGGCCCGCTACTACCTCTGAGCGGGGCCGGTTCCCCGGGCCCCGACCATCCTGAGCACGAGGTCGGCGTAGAGCGCGCCGACCTCCTCGGGGGTGCGGGGGCCGTCGACGTTGAACCAGCGGGCCACGTCGATGCACAGGGAGAGCACGGCGAGCGTGGTCCCTTGTACGTCGATGACGTCGAACTCGCCGGAGCGCACGCCCTCCTCGATGATCCCGCGCACCTCGGCGTCGACCTGCCGGCGCAGTCCGAGGATCTCGGCGCGGGCGTCGGGGCCGAGCGAGTCGAGTTCGTACTGCACGACCCTGGCGGTGGTCCGGCCGCCCGCGTGCCAGCGGACGAAGGAGCTGACCGCTTCGGCGAGCCGCTCGCCGGGGCCGCCCTCGGCGCGGGCCGCCGTGCGCAGGATCTCGACGGCCTTCCGGTGGCCGATCCTGCTGATGCGGTGGAGCAGCTCTTCCTTGGTCTTGTAGTGGATGTAGAGCGCGGCCGGGCTCATCCCGGCGCGGCCCGCGATGTCGCGGGTCGTCGTGGCGTGGTAGCCGCGCTCGGCGAACGCCTCCACGGCGGCGAGCAGCAATCGTCGGGCCGCGTCGGGCGTGACCTCACCCCACGGTTGCGCCTCGGCGCCGGCCGACTCCTCCGCCGTACTCATCGCTCACCTCATTCGCTGGCAGGGGTAACACCATACCGGCAAGGGTGAGCGCTCGCTTAGCGCGCCCGTCGTCACAGCTTCTGCAGCGGGTCGTACTCGGAGAGCATCTTCTCCAGGCGGGCCTGGTCGACCCGGTTGACGATCTGCCCGGCCTCCTGACGGTCGCGGATGACCTTGGCCAGGGTGAAGGCGGAGGTGACGAGGTACAGGACCGCGATGCCCAGGAAGGAGCGGACCCAGGCGTCGGCCTCGAGGTTGAAGATACCGACCGCGGTGGCGCCCATGGCCACTCCGAAGGACGCGACGGCCTGACCGTAGAAGGCGGCCGTGCTCTGCTGCTTGACCGGTGTGTCGCTCATGGGGAAAAGGATCGGCGGATGTGGCCGCGGCCACATCCGCTCAGCTACTCAGGCACGTACTCAGAACGCCGAAACCCCGGTCAGGGCACGGCCGATGACCAGTTTCTGGATCTGGCTGGTGCCCTCGTAGAGGGTCATCACGCGGGCGTCGCGCAGGAGTTTGCCGGCCGGGTACTCGTCGATGTAGCCGTAGCCGCCGAAGACCTGCAGGGCGTTGTTGGCGGCGCGGACGGCGGCCTCCGAGGCGAAGAGCTTGGCCTTGGAGGACTCGACGGCGAAGGGCTTCCCCCGGTCGATCAGGTCGGCGACCCGCCAGGTGAGCAGCCGGGCCGCGTCGACGTCCACGGCGATGTCGCTGATCAGCTCCTGGACGAGCTGGTGACGGGCGATGGTCTTCCCGAACTGCTCCCGCTCCCCCGCGTAGCGCACGGCCGCGTCCAGGGCGGCCTGGGCTATGCCGACGCAGCCGGCCGCGACCGACATCCGGCCCTTGGCCAGGGCGGACATGGCGACCGAGAAGCCCTTGCCCTCCTCGCCCAGCATCGCGGAGGCGGGCACGCGCACGTCCTCGAGGACCAGTTCGGCGGTGGCCTGGCCGCGCAGGCCGAGCTTGCCGTGGACGGCGCGGCGGGTCAGGCCGGGGGTGTCGGTGGGGACGAGGAAGGCGGAGACGCCCTTGTGGCCGGGGGCGTCGGTGGAGCGGGCGAAGAGCAGGACGACGTCGGCCCAGGTGCCGTTGGTGATGAACATCTTGGTGCCGTTGACGACGTAGTCGTCGCCGTCGCGGACCGCCCGGGTGGACAGGTTCCCGGCGTCCGACCCCGTGCCGGGCTCGGTGAGGCCGAAGCAGCCGACGTACTCCCCGGAGGTGAGCCCCGGAAGCCAGGCGCGCTTCTGCTCCTCGCTCCCCCACGCGGCGATCGTCTTGGCGACCAGGCCGAGGGATACGGAGACGATGCCGCGCACGGAGGAGTCGCCGCGGCCCAGCTCCTCGGTGACCAGGCAGTACGCGAGATGGTCGCCGCCGCTGCCGCCGTACTCCTCGTCGACGGTCAGCCCGAGGAAGCCGACCTCGCCGAGCTTCTTCACGATGCCGCGGTCGACCTCCTCGGCGCGGTCCCAGGCGGTGGCGTGGGGCACGACCTCGCGCTCCACGAAGTCCCGGGCGAGCCGGCGGACGGCCTCCTGCTCCTCGCTGAGCTCCAGGTTCATACCGAGTCACCCCATGTGAGATCCATGTGAAACGTACACATTTAAATTAGCACTGCTAGTTTCCAGGCGCAGCCCTACTATGTGCGCCATGGCCCGACCGCGCAAGCCCCTGCTGAGCACCGACCGGATCGTCGGTACGGCCCGTGCGCTGGTGGACGCGGAGGGCCTCGCGGCCGTCTCCACGCGCCGGCTCGCCGCGGAACTGGGGGTGAGCGGGCCCTCGCTCTACAACCACTTCCGCACCAAGGACGAGATCCTGGAGGCGGTCGCCGACTCGGTGAGCGCGCTGGTCGACCTGTCGATGTTCGAGGACGGCCGGGAGTGGCGGACCGCGCTGCACGACTGGGCGGTCTCCTACCGGGCCGCGCTGCGCGACCACCCGAACATCGTCCCGGTCCTGGCCCGCGGTCCCGGCCGCCGTCCGGCGGCGCTGCGGCTGGCCGACGCGGTCTACGGCGCGATGGTCGAGGCCGGCTGGCCGCCCGCGCAGGCCACCTCCATCGGCGCGCTGATGCGGTACTTCATCATGGGCTCCGCGCTCGGCTCCTTCGCGGGCGGCTTCGTGGACGACGCCAGCGCCTACGACCCCGCCGACTACCCCCACCTCGGGCAGGCCCATCTCCTCGCCGAGCAGCAGGAGAAGATCGACGAGCGGGCCTTCGAGGCGGGGCTGACGGCGCTGCTGGACGGGCTGGCGCTGCAGTACGAGCAGGCGCGGGCCGGCGCTTGAGTGCTCCGCCGAGGGTTCGGTGATCGTCCGCGGCGCCGTCGTGGCTGGTCGCGCAGTTCCCCGCGCCCCTTCAGGGCACTGTCGTGGCCGTACGTCGACACGGTCCCGCGCCCCTTCAGGAGCCAGGACCCTTCGGTGAGCGCCGAAGGGTCCGTGCCTCATGCTGGGGGGCATGACCTCCAAGGACCCCCGGGCGGCCGGTCTCGCGCGGCTCGCCGCGCTGGCCGCCGACGAGACGCGGGCCGCGTGTCTGCTGGCGCTGCTGGACGGGCGGGCCTGGACGGCGGGTGAACTGGCCCGGCACGCCGGGGTCGCCGCGTCCACGCTGAGCGAGCACCTGGGCAAACTGGTCGCGGGCGGACTGCTGGCCGAGGAACGGCAGGGGCGGCACCGGTACGTACGGCTGGCCGACGCACGGGCCGCGCAACTGGTGGAGGACCTGGCCGCGCAGGTGGTTCCGGGTGCCGCCGAACGCCCGCGCACGCTGCGGCAGGCGGGCGCCGGGTCGGCCATGGCCCGCGGACGCACCTGCTACGACCATCTCGCCGGGCGGCTCGGCATCGCCGTCACGGACGCCTTCACCGCGCGGGGACTGCTGCTCCAGGAGACCGGGTTCGCGCTCACCGACGCGGGACTGCGCTGGTTCGGTGCGGCGGGCATCGACCTCGGCCGCCGCGGACGGCGCCCGCTGGCCCGTGCCTGCCTGGACTGGACGGAACGCCGCCCCCATCTCGCCGGAGTGGCGGGCGCCGCCCTGTGCCGGCACGCCCTGGAGACGGGGTGGTGCGTGCGCATCGGCTCCGAGCGGGCGGTGAAGGTGACGGAGACGGGCGAACGCGCGCTGTCCGAGCTGCTGGGGATCGACGCGGTGGCCCTCCGCTGAACCACCCGGGCGAACCGTCCGGACCTGCGCACCGCTCACCGGAGCGGGCGGTGCGCCGTGTCCCGCGGGTGTGGCGGTGTCCCGGTCCCGGCCGACGGGGCGGCGCAGGCGGCCGTGGGCCCCGTTCCCCGGGAGGAGGCCGCCCGCAGGCCACGCTAGAACACCACCAGTGCCCGTCCGCCCTTGCCGGCCAGCATGTTGTCGAAGGCGTCCGGGATGCCGTCCAGGGCGATGTGTTCGGTGACCAGGGTGCCGAGGTCGAGGCGGCCGGCTCGGACGTGTTCGGCGAGGACCGGGAGGTCGCGGGCGGGGTCGGAGTTGCCGTAGACGCAGCCGGAGAGGGTGCGGCCCCAGTGGAAGATCTCCAGGGCGTTGAAGGTGACCTGCTGGTCCTTGCCGCCGATGCCGACGACCGTGGTGCGTCCGCCGCGCCGGGTGGATTCCCAGGCCGTACGGATGGTGGTCGCGCGGCCGACGCACTCGACGGCCACGTCCACGCCCTCCTTGCCGGTGAGGGCGCGGATCTGCCGGGCGGTGGTGTCGGAGGCGACGAGGTAGTCGGTGGCGCCCGCGGACCGGGCGAGCTCCTCCTTCCGAGGGGAGACGTCGACCGCGACGATCGTGGACGCGCCCGCGATCCGGGCCGACTGGAGCGCGGCGAGGCCCACTCCCCCGACGCCGAACACCGCGACCGTCTCCCCCGGCCGCACCTGGGCGGAGTGGTGGACGGCGCCGTAGCCGGTGAGCACCGCGCAGCCCAGCAGGGCGGCGTCGGTGAGCGGGACGCCGTCCGGGGCGGGCAGCACACAGGAGGCCGGCACCACCGTCTCCTCGGCGAACGCGGCGACGTTCAGCCCCGGATACAGGTCGGTGCCGTCGTCGGCGCGACGGGCGTGCACCTCGGCGGCGCCCGCCAGGGCGCCCGCGCACAGCCAGACCTCGCCGCGCGCGCAGGCGGGGCAGGAGCCGCAGGAGGGCGCCCAGTTGAGGACCACGCCGTCACCGGGCGCGACCTGGGTGACGCCCTCGCCGACGGCGACGACCGTGCCGGCGCCCTCGTGGCCGAGGACGGCCGGGACCGGCAGGCGCATGGTGCCGTCGGACAGGGACAGGTCGGAGTGGCAGACCCCGGCGGCGGCGAGCCGGACGCGGACCCGGCCGGGGCCGGGTTCGGGCAGGTCGATCCCGGTGATCTCCAGCGGAGCACCGACGGCGGGCAGAACGGCGGCACGTACGGCCATGGCGGATACGACTCCCCTAGAACTGGAGGGACTTGGTCTGGAGGTACTCGGTCAGGCCGTGGGCGCCGAGTTCGCGGCCCACACCGGACTGCTTGTAACCGCCGAAGGGCGCGAGCGGGTTGAAACGGCCGCCGTTGATGTCGACCTGGCCGGTCTCCATGCGGCGGGCGAAGGCCACCGCCTCCGCCTCGTCACCGGCCCAGACCGCGCCGGCCAGGCCGTAGACGGTGCCGTTGGCGATGCGCAGGGCGTCCTCCTCGTCCGTGTAGCGCAGGATCGACAGGACGGGGCCGAAGATCTCCTCCTGGGCGATGGTCATCTCCGGGGTGACGTCGGCGAAGACCGTGGGGCTGACGTGATAGCCCTTCTCGTGCGGGGAGTCGGGGCCGCCCGCGACCAGCCGGGCGCCCTCGGCTACGCCCTTCCCGATGTAACCGCGTACGCGTTCCTGCTGCGCGGCGTTGACGAGCGGGCCGATGCGGTCGCCGTACTTCGCGGCGGCGGTCGCGGCGAGTTCCACGGCCTCGTCGTAACGGTCGTGGTGGACCAGCATGCGGGTCCAGGCGCTGCAGGTCTGACCGGAGTTGGACATGACGTTGGCGACGCCGACGTTGACCGCGCGGGCCAGGTCGGCGCTGGGCAGGATGACGTTGGCGGACTTGCCGCCGAGTTCGAGGGCGACCCTCTTCACCATGCCGGTCGCGATCGCGCCGATGCGGCGGCCGACGGCGGTGGAGCCGGTGAAGGAGACCAGGTCGACGCCGGGGTGCTCGGCGAGGGCCTGCCCGGCCACCGGTCCGAGCCCGGTGACGAGGTTGAACACGCCCGCCGGGATCCCGGCCTCGTGCACGGCCTCCGCGAACAGCCGGGCGACCAGCGGGGTGTCCTCGGCGGGCTTGACCACGATGGTGCAGCCGGCCGCGAGGGCGGGGGCGGTCTTGGCGACGATCTGGTGGAGCGGGTAGTTCCAGGGGGTGATCGCGCCGACCACGCCGACGGGCTCGTGGAGGACCGTCGAGTTGCCCGTCCTCTCCTCGAAGGCGTACGTCGCCGCCAGCTCGGCGTACGAGCCGGTCACGGCGATCGGTACGCCCGCGTGGACCGCCTGCGAGAGCTTGAGGGGCGAGCCGAGTTCGGCGGTCACCGTCTCGGCGATCTCGTCCTGCCGGGCCACGAGCACGTCCCGGAGCGCGGCCAGGCGGGCGGCGCGCTCGGCGGGCGGGGTGGCGGCCCAGGCGGGTAGGGCGGCGCGGGCGGCGCGCACGGCGGCGTCGACGTCCTCCAAGGTGCCCGCGGGGACGGTGGCGATCACCTGTTCGTCGGCCGGGTTCACCACTTCGATCACGTCCGGGCCGGCGGCGGGGCGCCAGGCGCCGTCGATGTACATGCCGTCGTATGCCTTCATCGCGCTTCCTCCGGGGCGGGGTGTCGGTGTCCGACCGCTCAGTTCGTCGAGGTCCTAAACTAGCGGTGTTAGTTTTCCCGCGCCAGAGGTCTCCGTACGACCGTGTCACTCCTCCAGGTCGGGCAGCCGTGCCGGGTTCGGGCAGATCCGCTCGCCCTGCTGGTCGAAGACGAAGAGGTGGGCGAGGTCGACCAGGAGCGGTACCTGCATGCCGTGCCGGAGACGGATGTCGGGGGTGGTGCGGACGATGAGGTCGCCGGGGACGCGGGGCTCGGCGGAGGCCGGGTCCGGCTGTTCGGAACGGTCGAGCGTCGCCACGGGGCCGGCGCGCAGCACCCCGGCCCGTTCCCGCAGCCGGTGCAGGACCGTGCCCTCGCGGCGGCGGCGCCGGGCCGGGCGCTCGGGCCGCGGGCGCGGGGCCTCGAGGTCGGGGACGACGGCGGGGCGGGAGCCGGTGTCGAAGTGCACGAGGACCTCGTGACCCTGGAACTCCAGGTGCTCCACCAGGCCGGTGAGCACCACCTCGCCGGTCCGCGCGGCGGACGGCTTGGCGATCCGTACGGCCTCCGAGCGCAGGCCCACGATGACCTCGCGGCCCTGCTGCACCCGCAGCAACTGGTGGTCCAGGGAGAGCGGTTCGGGCAGTCGCAGGAACTGCTTGCCGAGACTGATGGTCATCGCCCCGTCGAGCGGGGCGCGGACCAGGCCGCGCAGCAGGTTGATGCGCGGGGTGCCGATGAACGCGGCGACGAAGACGTTGCTCGGCAGCGAGTACACGGTGCGCGGGGTGCCGACCTGCTGGAGGACTCCGCCGCGCAGTACGGCGACGCGGTCGCCGAGCGACATGGCCTCGGACTGGTCGTGGGTGACGTAGACGGTGGTGACGCCCAACTCCCGGGTGAGCTGGGAGATCTCGGCGCGCAGCCGGTTGCGGAGCTTGGCGTCGAGGTTGGACAGCGGCTCGTCCATCAGGAAGGCGGAGGGGTGGCGTGCGATGGCCCGGCCCATGGCGACGCGCTGGCGTTCACCGCCGGAGAGCTGGGCGGGGAAGCGGTCGAGGAGGTCCTCGATGCCGAGCATACGGGCGGTGGCGTCCACGCGCGGGGCCGGGTCGGCGCCGGGGGACTCGATGCGGAGCGGGAAGCCGATGTTGTCGCGGCTGGTCATGCTCGGGTACAGGGCGAAGTTCTGGAACACCATCGCCATGTCCCGGTCGGAGGGGGGCAGCTCGTTGCCGTACTCGCCGTCGAGGAACAGCCGTCCCTCGTCGATGTCCTCCAGTCCGGCGATCATCCGGAGCACGGTGGACTTGCCGCAGCCGGAGGGGCCGAGCAGGACGAGGAACTCACCGGGCGCGATGTCCAGCGACAGCCGGTCCACCACGCGGACGTCTCGCGTGTATGCCTTGCTCACGTCGTGCAGGGAGATGGCGCGTGTCATGAGGGTGCCCCCGGGGGCGGATCAGGGCGCTGGTGCTCCGCGTTCGGAACGCCCCGCACGGGTCGCACGGGGCGTATGGGTCACGGAAGCTAACGGAAAGTAGCGGCCGGGGGAAGATGCCGGGCGGGATCAGGGCGCTCCGGTCCACCAGGTGAGAAAGCGGACGTCCGGATTCGACGGGGCGACCGGTGTTCCCCGTCGTTCGACGGGGTGGCCGGTGTTCCCCGTCAGTCGTCCCCGCCGCCCCCGTCGTCGCCGCTTCCCGAGCGGCCGTTCGAACGGCTCGGCCGGGCCAGCTCGCCCGCCACCAGGGTCGCCTTCGCCGCTCCGCGCACCCAGCGCGGACCGCCCCGTGCCGCCCGGACGACGCAGACGCATCCTCCGACGGCGAGGACGAGAACACCGGACAGGACGATCAGAAGCATGCGGCCCCCTCGTAGACGCGGCCCGACCCCCGCCGTACGGCCCGTACTTCATGCGCGATCGCGCCATCCTGCCACTGCGGACGCACCACCGCGCCAACCGCGGGCAGTCGTGCCGCCCGAAGCGCGCCAACCGCGGGCAGTCGTGCCGCAGGGCGGCACGGGTGGGCGCGGCGGCACCCCGCAAACGCCGGGCGGCGTGACCCACCCCCGCCCAGCCCCCGCCCAGCCCCCGCACCCGCACCCACTCACTTCACCCGCCGACGCACCCTCACTCCCGCCCCCTCCCGCGGCTCCCTCCGAGCGCCGGCCCCCTCCCCCGGCCGGGCCGGGGTCCGCAGGGCGACCCCCGAGGCCAGGAACAGCAGCGCGCCCAGCATCACGAACGGCGCCGCCACACCCGCGACCCCCGCGATCAGCCCCGCCGCCGCGGGCGCGGCGACCTGCCCCAGACGATTGCCGGTCAGGCGCAGGGCGAGGGCGGTGGAGCGGGCCTCGGCGGGGGCGGCCTGGACGACCGTGGTCATGGACAACGGCTGCCCGACACCCAGACAGAAGCCGAGGACGGCCAGGATCAGCGCCAGCCCCCAGACCGGCACCGGCAGCGCCACCCCCGCGCACAGCACCCCCGCCAGCAGACAGGTCACCGTCAGCAGCACCGTACGGCCGAGCAGCCGCAGCAGCGGGGTGAGGACCAGCCGGCAGGCGATCGTGGCCGCCGCGCGAAGGCTGAGCAGCAGGCCGATGACGGCCGGGTCGATGCCCCGGTGCTCGCCGACCACCGGGAGGTAGGCGGTGAGGATGTCGGTCGCGGACAGCACGGCCAGGCTGATGAGGATGCCCGCCGGTACGCCACGGGCGCGCAGGATGCCCCGTACCGGCACCCGTGCGCCCTGTTCCTCACGGGACTTCAAGGCCCCGGGCCGTTCTATGCGCCACAGCGAGGTGAGCGCGACGGCGCCGCCCGCTCCCGCCGCCAGCAGGGCGAGCGCGCTGGTCCGTGCCATGTCCGCGCCGATCAGCGCGCCCGCCGCGATGGGACCGACCAGCTGGCCGAGCGAGGCGCCGATGGTGAAGTGACCGAAGTTGCGGTCCTGTTCGTGCGGTGCGGACTGACGGGCGACGAGGGACTGTGCGCCGATGACGAAGCAGAGGTGGCCGAGGCCCATCACCCCGCTCCACAGGGCCATCGTCCACAGCGAGCCGGCGAGGCCGCTCAGCGCGCAGCCGCCGGATATCAGCACCACGCCGACCGGCAGCAGGGGCGCGCAGCGGCCGTGGTCGGTGCGCCGGCCGAGCGGTACGGCGGCGAACAGCGGCAGCAGCGCGTACACGCCCGCGATCACACCGACCGCCCGCTCGTCCGCGCCCAGTGCCAGCGCCCGGTAGGAGACGGCGGGCCGGGCCATCGACACCGCCCCCTGCGCGAAGCCGAAGGCGATGACGAGGCGGAGCAGCCAGCCGCGGTTCCCACCGGGCGCCATGATCGGGTCCTTCCTGAGACGGGTCCGGACGGTCAGATGATGCCGAACAGGATTCCGGCCGCGAGGATCAGCAGGCAGATCATGGCCGCCCACTTCACCACGAACCGGGTGTGGTCGCCGAACTCGACCCTGGCCATGCCGACCAGGACGTACACGGCGGGGACGAGCGGGCTGGACATGTGCAGCGGCTGGCCGACCAGGGAGGCGCGGGCCATCTCCAGCGGGGAGACGCCGTGCGCGGCACCGGCTTCGGCGAGGACGGGCAGGACACCGAAGTAGAAGCCGTCGTTGGACATGAAGTAGGTGAGCGGAAGGCTCAGCAGGCCGGTGACGAGGGCCATGTGCGGGCCCATGCCCTCGGGGATGACGTCCACCATCCACTCGGCCATGCTGTCGACCATGCCGGTGCCCTGGAGGACGCCGGTGAAGACGGCGGCGGCGAAGACCATGCCGGAGACGTTGAGGACGTTGTCGGCGTGGGCCGCGAGCCGGGCCTTCTGGTCGGGGATGTGCGGGAAGTTGACGGAGAGCGCGAGGGCGGCACCGAGCAGGAACAGCACCGGGATCGGCAGCAGTTCCATGATCATGGCGGTGAGCAGGCCGACCGTGAGCAGCGCGTTGAACCAGTACAGCTTGGGGCGCAGGGTGGGGCGGTTCGGGTCGAGGCCCTGGAAGTCGTCGTCCTCGGCGTCGCCGTCGGCGTCCGTGCCGGAGCCGGAGCCGCCGGTGCGCTTGCCCGAATCGGTACCGGTGCCGCCGCCCGCGCCGACGAGGACCGTCTCGTTCTCCTCGGCCTCCTCCTTCACCAGCGCCTCGTCCAGCGTCAGCACGCCCAGCCGCCTGCGCTCGCGCAGACCGAGCACGTAGGCGAGGACGACGACGCCCAGCAGGCCGACCAGCAGGGCCGGGATCATCGGGACGAAGATGTCGCTGGCGTCGAGCTTGAGCGCGGTCGCCGCGCGGGCCGTGGGGCCGCCCCAGGGGAGGGTGTTCATCACGCCGTTGGCCATGGCGGCGACACCGGTCATCACGACCAGGCTCATCTTCAGGCGCTTGTACAGCGGATACATCGCCGAGACGGTGATCATGAAGGTGGTGGAGCCGTCGCCGTCCAGCGACACGATCGCGGCGAGCAGCGCGGTGCCGACGACGATCCGCATCGGGTCCGCCTTGCAGAACCGGAGGATGCCGCGGACGATCGGGTCGAAGAGTCCGACGTCGATCATCACACCGAAGTAGACGATCGCGAACATGAGCATCGCCGCGGTGGGCGCGAGGCTGGACACGCCGTCGATGACGTAGTCACCGAGGTGGGCGCCCTTGCCGACGAACACGCAGAACAGCGCGGGGATCAGCACGAGCGCCGCGATCGGCGACATCTTCTTCATCATGATCAGGACCAGGAAGGTCGCGATCATGGCGAAGCCGAGGATGGTCAGCATGAGTGGATACCTAACGTTCGCCCTTGAACATCCCACCAGGGCCGGCGGTGCGTCGACGTTAGGTTCCGTAAAGCGGCGTTAACAAGATGTCTGCCTGCGAGCAATAAGCGCAAAACCCCAGGTCACAGCTTTGCTCAGGTCAGAGCGCCGAACGTTTCGGTCACGGCGGCGCTCAGCGGGGCCACCTCGACGGGGACGCCGTTGAGGACGGCGTTGCCCGACAACGGGTCGAGGAGGCTGCCGTCGAGGAGCTGGTTGACGTTGGCGCCGGGGTCGGCGGCGGCGTGCCGGGTACGGGTGCCGGGCCGGTCGTGTCCCCAGCCGTGCGGCAGGCTCACCACCCCCGGGCGTACGGCGTCGGTGACCTCGGCGGGGGCGGTCACCTCTCCCCCGGCGCCCTTGACGCGTACCGGCTGTCCGTCCCGTACGCCGAGGCGTTCGGCGTCCTCGGGATGGAGGTGCAGGGTGCAGCGGTTGGAGCCGCCGGTGAGGGCGGGCACGTTGTGCATCCAGCTGTTGTTGGAGCGCAGATGGCGGCGGCCGACGAGGACGAGTCCGGCGGGGCGTTCGTCGAGGGCGGCGCGCAGTCGGGGGAGGTCGGCGGCGATCGGTTCCGGCAGCAGCTCCACCGTGCCGCTGCGGGTCTTCAGCGGCTGGGGCAGCCGTGGGCGCAGGGGGCCGAGGTCGATGCCGTGCGGGTGGGCGAGCAGTTCCTCCAGGGTGAGCCCGTCGGGGTCGGCGCCGAAGCCGTCGCCGTACGGGCCGAGGCGCAGCATCATGTCGAGGCGCCGTTCGGGGCCGGTGGCGCCGGTGAGCAGGGCGGCGAGCTCCTTCGGGTCGCGGCCGTGGACCGGGGAGTGCGGCTCCCGGACCGCCCTGGAGAGGGTCTGGTCGATCACCATGGCGTCGACGGCGGCGGGGTCGGCGCCGTGCATGCCGGTCGCGGCGAGGACCAGCCGGGCCAGGATCTCGGTCTCGGCCATGCGGCCGGGCTCCAGGGGGACGGCCGGGCGGGTGTAGCGGACCTGGTTGCGTACGGCGAGGGTGTTGAAGGCGAAGTCGTGGTGCGGGCTCTGCGCGGGCGGGGGCGGCGGCAGGACGACGTCGGCGTGGCGTGAGGTCTCGTTGAGGTACGGGTCGACGCTCACCATGAAGTCGAGCGAGCCGAGCGCCTTGTCGAGCCGGTCGCCGTCCGGGGCGGAGAGCACCGGGTTGGCGGCGACGGCGACGAGGGCGCGGATCGGCTCGCCCTCGTCGGTGGGGGTGTCGATCTCCTCGGCGAGGGCGGACAGCGGGAGTTCGCCCTTGGCCTCGGGGTGCCGGCTCACCCGGGAGTGCCAGCGGCCGAGGGCGAAGCCGCGGCCGGGTCCTGCGGGGCGCGGGGTCCTGTCGGTGGCGGCCTGCGGGAAGAGGGCGCCGCCGGGCCGGTCGAGGTTGCCGGTGAGGATGTTGAGGACGTCGACGAGCCAGCTGGCGAGGGTGCCGTGCGGGACGGTGCAGCTGCCGATGCGGCCGTAGACGGCGGCGGTGGGGGCGGCGGCGAGTTCCCGGGCGAGGACGCGGAGGGTGGCGGCGTCGACGTCGCAGGCGGGGGCCACGGCCTCGGGGGTGAAGTCGCGCAGCGCCGCGGCGAGGTCGTCCAGGCCCGTGATGTGCGGTGCCCGCTCCCCCAGGTCGACGAGGCCCTCGTCGAACAGGACGTGCGCCAGCGCCGCGAGCAGCAGTGCGTCGGTGCCGGGGCGGACGGCGAGGTGCCGGTCGGCGAGGCGGGCGGTGCGGGTGCGGCGCGGGTCGATGACGGTGAGGGTGCCGCCGCGGGCCCTGAGCGCCTTGAGCCGGCCGGGGAAGTCGGGGGCGGTGCACAGACTGCCGTTGGACTCCAGGGGGTTGGCGCCGATCAGCAGCAGGTGGTCGGTGCGGTCGAGGTCGGGTACGGGGATGGCGTTGGCGTCACCGAAGAGCAGTCCGCTGGAGACGTGCTTGGGCATCTGGTCGACCGTGGAGGCGGTGAACAGGCTCCGGGTGCCGAGCCCGGCGATGAGCACGGGCGGGTAGAGGGCGCCGGCCATGGTGTGGACGTTGGGGTTGCCCAGGACGATGCCGACGGCGTGCGGTCCGTGCCGTTCGACGACGGGCCGTATCCCGGCGGCCACGGCGTCGAACGCCTCCGCCCAGGTGGCCTCGCGCAGCTTCCCGTCGACGCGGACGAGCGGGGCGCGCAGCCGGTCGGGGTCGGAGTCGACGGCCCCGAAGGCGGCGCCCTTGGGGCAGATGAAGCCCCTGCTGAACACGTCGTCGCGGTCGCCGCGGGCGCCGGTGACCCGGCCGTCGTCGATGGTGAGCGTCAGGCCGCAGGTGGCCTCGCACAGGGGGCAGATACGAAGGGCGGTGCGGGACACGGGTCCTCCCGGGTGCGGCGGCAGCGGTGACGCGCGGACGGGCCGAGCATACCGACCGGTAGGCATGGAGGGGAGGGGGTTGTCCGGAGGCTCCGCGGGAGGGCCGTTCAGTCCAGCGTCCGGGCCAGATACGCCCGCAGCATCTCGCGCAGTTCGCCGATGACCTTCTCGTCCCCCTCGGGCGCCATCCGGAACGCCAGGTGGACGAGGGCGTCGGCGGTCTCGACGGCGACGAGGAAGGCGCGGCGCAGGTCGTCGTCGGCCGCGCGCCCGAGGTGGCCGGAGAACAGGTCGGTGAGGCGGTCGGCGACGCGGTGGTTGGGTTCGGCGCGGCGGGTGCCGACGGGTATCTGGTTGCCGAAGTCGACGAGGGAGAAGCCGGGGGCGGTGCGCTTCATGTCGAGGTACTCGTCGAGCACGACGTCCATGGCGTGCCGCCAGCCCCGGTCACCGGTGACCCCGATGCGTTCGGTGACCCGTTCCGTGAAGCGCTCCAGGTTGCGCTGGGCCAGCGCGTCGGCCATCTGGCGCTTGTTGCCGAAGAAGCGGTAGACGGAGCCGATGGGCACGCCGGCGCGCTCCGCGACCGCGCGGGTGCTGAGGTCGTCGTAGCCGACCTCGTCGAGGAGTTCGGCGCAGGCGTCGAGGATCCTGGCCAGCCGTTCGGCGCTGCGCCGCTGCACCGGCGCTCGGCGGAGCGATGTCGCGTGGGGCACGGGCCTCATCATGCCCGCTCGTCCCCGCCCGGGGAACCTCGCCCTCCGCCGGGGCCCCGCCCGTCCGTTCCGCGCACCGGCTTCGGGGGTGCCGCGCCCATCGGCGCGGCGCTCGGGCCGGGGCTCGGCTCCTGGTCCGACACGGTGATGTCGGCCGTGCTCTCCACGGGCTCGCCGTCCACGGCCCACACCGAGCCGTCGTCGGCGTACAGGCGGGCGGTGACGTGGTGCGTGCCGCGCGGGACGGAGTCGCCGGGGAGGTGGTACTCGGGGGTGCGCAGCAGGGCGACGCGGCGGCCGTTCAGCTCCAGGTGCGCCAGTCCGCGGCCGGCGACCGCGCGCCCGCCGGCGCCGTCCGGGGAGAAGCGGAAGTTGCGCACGGTCAGCCGTACGTCCCAGCCGCCGTCGGTGTCCGGGGTGACCTCGACGCCGACGGCGGGCGCGTCCTCCGCGTCCACCTCGCGGTAGGGGCGGCCCTCCTCGTCCCGCTCGTCCAGGAGTTCACCGGCCGGCGAGGACGGCTTCCCGTCCTGTCCCCGGGCATCACTCGGACCGCAGCCCGCGGATCCGGCCAGGAGTGCGACACAGACCGCGAGCGCGGTGATCAGGCTCCGCGTCCACGACATGCCCGGGAGCGTAGAACACGGGTACGACCTCGCGGATCCCCCTGAAGTCGGGTTCCGTGTCCTCCGTCGAGAGGAGGAGGACGGAGGGGGGACGGAGATCGCGTCTCCCTCTTGCGCCGCGGAAATCGCAATCCTACGGTGTTGCATAGGAATCCGATCGCAAGGGAGCACCGGGCATGAGCGGGGACGCGCGCAAGATCGCCGAAGGGCTGGAACACCTCTCCGGTTTCGGCAACGAGCACAGCTCCGAGGCGGTCCCGGGCGCCCTGCCCGAGGGCCGCAACGCCCCGCAGCGCGCGCCGCTCGGGCTGTACGCGGAGCAGCTGAGCGGTACGGCGTTCACCGAGCCCCGCGCGGAGAACCGCCGCTCCTGGCTGTACCGGATCCGCCCGTCGGCCGCCCACCCGGCGTTCACCCGCACGGGCAACGGGGCGCTGCGCACCGCGCCCTTCACCCAGACCGTGCCCGACCCCAACCGGCTGCGCTGGAACCCGCTGCCGGAGCCGGACGGGGGCACCGACTTCCTGGCCGGTCTGTGGACCCTGGGCGGCAACGGCGACGTCACCCAGCGCACCGGCATGGCCGTGCACCTGTACCACGCCACCGCCTCGATGGACCGGGTCTTCAGCGACGCCGACGGTGAGCTGCTGATCGTCCCCGAGCGCGGCGGGCTGCTGCTGCGCACGGAGTTCGGACTGCTGCATGTGGAGCCGGGACACATCGCGTTGATTCCTCGTGGGGTGCGGTTCCGTGTGGACCTCCTCGAGGACTCTGCCCGCGGTTATGTGTGCGAGAACTACGGGGCGGCGTTCCGGCTCCCCGACCTCGGCCCGATCGGCGCCAACGGGCTGGCCAACGCCCGGGACTTCCGGGCGCCCGTCGCCGCGTACGAGGACGTCGAGGGGCCGGTGGAGGTGGTGAACAAGTTCTGCGGCAACCTGTGGTCGGCCACGTACGACCACTCCCCGCTCGATGTCGTCGCCTGGCACGGCAACCATGTGCCCTACGCCTACGACCTGCGCCGTTTCAATGTGATGGGCACCATCTCGTACGACCATCCTGACCCGTCGATCTTCACGGTGCTGACGTCTCCGAGCGACACTCCGGGGCTGGCCGGGGTGGACTTCGTGGTCTTCGCGCCCCGCTGGCTGGTGGGTGAGGACACCTTCCGGCCGCCGTACTTCCACCGGAACGTGATGAGCGAGTACATGGGCCTGATCGAGGGCGCGTACGACGCGAAGGCGGAGGGCTTCGTGCCGGGCGGGGGCTCGCTGCACAACATGATGTCGGCGCACGGCCCCGACCGGGAGACGTTCGACCGGGCGAGCGCCGCGGAACTGCGCCCGCAGAAGATCGACGACGGCCTGGCCTTCATGTTCGAGACCCGCTGGCCGGTGTCACTGACCCCCCACGCGGCGCGGGCGGAACACCTGCAACAGGGCTACGACGACGTGTGGCGAGGGCTCGAGCGTCACTTCCGGCCGTTGCACTGAACGTTCCCCGACCGGTACGGATAGCCCGTGACCTCCTTCGCTCCGGATTCGATCGTCCTGAACCGCAAGTTGCCGCTCTGGTACCAGGTGTCGCAGTCGCTGCGCGCCTCGATCCTCGGCCGCTCGCCCCAGGACCCCCTGCGTCTGCCCACCGAGGAACAGCTCGCCGGGCACTACGGGGTGAGCGTGCTGACCATGCGGCAGGCGCTGAAGGAGCTGGAGGACGAGGGGCTGATCACCCGCCACCGCCGGCGCGGCACGTTCATCGAGCCCGGCGCCCGGCGGGGCGCCCCGGTGCGGCTGCTGGGTTCGGTGGACGCGATCGTGGCCCAGCAGTCCGGTATGACGACCGAGCTGCTGGAGCACGGTCCTGCGCCGGTGCCGGCGGAGATCGCCGAGTACTTCCCGGACCTGTCCGAGGCGGCGGCGTACCACCGGCTGCGCGGTGACGAGAAGACGGGCGAGCCGACCAACCACGCCCGCAACTGGGTCCGTCCCGAACTGGCCGCCCGTATCGACCCGGCCGACCTGCTGCGGTGGCCGATGACCAAGGTGCTGCGGGACGTCGTCGGCGCGGACATCAGCCGGATCACGGACACGGTGGAGGCGCGGCTCGCGGACCCGGAGACGGCCCGGCTGCTCCAAGTACCGCTGCTCAGCCCGATCCTGCACTACACGGGCATCACCTACGACACCGACGGCCGCCCCCTGGACGTGGCCGTCATCAACTACCGGGGCGACCGCTTCTCCTTCACGGTGACCCTGGACGCCACCTGATCCTCCGCCCCTCACAGGCCGTACGATGCCCTGCGTGACGCACGACGACGCTCCGCTGCTGGCGGACCTCATGCCGTGGTCCGTCGCACCGCCTCGGCTCGGCCGGGGGTGGCCGGCGGCCCCCGACGCGGCGTCCCTGAAGGCCCGTTGGGACGCCCTGGTGAAGGCCGAGGGGCCGGACCGCGAGGCGCTGTTCGGGTCGACCCGTTCCAGGACGCCGCACACGGCGGTCGGCCAGCTGCCGGGGCGCGGCGGCGGCACGGAGAGGCTGGCCCGCGCGTCGGGCCCGTGTCCCGAGCCGATACGGGTCCTGTACGCCCCGTTCGACGAGCAGTGGCTGATCCCTGACCAGCGGCTGATCGACGTGGCCCGGCCGGAGTTGTGGCGGGTGGCGGACGAGCGGCAGATCTTCGTCGTGGAGACGGGCACGGCCCCGGCCCTCACCGGTCCGGCGCTGCTGGCCACGTCCCTGCCGCCGCTGCTGCGCACCGGCCGCGTCCGTCCGCTGTACCGCCGGCCCGGCGCCGCGGAGCCGAACCTGGCCCCGGGCCTGACCGGCCACCTCGCCGCCAGGCTGGGCCGGGACACCTCGCCGGTGGACGTCCTCGCCTGGGCGATGGCGGCGGCTCGCGCCACGCCCGCCGGGCTCGCGGTGCCGCTCACCGGGGACGCCGGTGTGTGGGCGCGGGGCGTCGCGGTGGGCCGCCGGATGCTGTGGCTGTCGCGGCGCGACGGGGAGCGGCCCAAGCTCCCCGGCGGGCGCCGCCCGTACGTACGTGCCCCGCTGCCCTCCCGGCCGGTGACCGTGGACTACGACCGGGACGAGGAGACCCTGCTGCTCGACGAGGGCCGTATCTCCCCGGTGCCGCCCGGGGCCTGGGACTTCGAGGCCGGCGGTGTCCGGGTGCTGGAGCGGTGGTTCGCGGCCCGCACGGAGCCGGCCGAGCCGGGCACCCTGGCCGCGATCGGGCCGGCCGGCTGGCCCCAGGCCTGGACCTCGGAGCTCCTGGAACTGATCACGGTCCTCGCCCTGCTGGCCGAACTGCGCCCGGAGCAGGGGGCGCTGACGGACACCGCCCTCCCCGACCCGGTCACCCCGGCCGAGCTGCGCACGGCGGGCGTGCTCCCGGTGCCGCCCTCCGCACGCCGCCCCGCCTCGGTGCTGGACGCCCACGAGGAAGGGCCGGAGGGGCAGCTCGCGCTGATCTGAGGGTCGGCGGCGGGGCTCGAAGCCGTCCGGCATCCGGCCGGTCGCCCGCTCGAACACCGCCTCCGGATCGATCGGCCCGACGTCCTCCGCGAAGGCCGCCGCCATCCGCGGGTACGCGCCGGTCGCGATCCGGCCGCCCAGGCAGGCGATCCGGATCGCGTTCTCCTGCTCCCGCGACCCCGACGGCGGGGCCGCCGGACGGGCTGCGTACGGTCGCGGAGCGGAATCCGATCAGCGCGGTGGCGACGGCGCTGCGGGATCTGTTCGGCGACGCGCCCGTGCCCGACGGGGCGGCCTGGCCGGTGGCGCGTCCCGTCCTCGGGGTCGCTGGGGTGGTGTGCGGTGTTCGTGCCTCTGGCAGTACGGGCGCCGGAAGGGGTGAGGCCCCGAGGTGGATGTCAGGTACCTGCCAGGGTGGAGCCGACCGGTGCGCCCCCGGAGCGCTGCCGGGTGGGAACGGGGGCGCCGGCACGGGAAGGTGCCGGTGTCGGGTCGGGCGCCGGAGGGCCGCCGCGTGCCGTGGGGATGACGGTCAGGGGCGGGGGCGCCGCGCCGGGACGGAGGTGGACCGCCCGGGCGCTGGCGCTACCGGCTGCCGAACAGGGAGCGGCGCAGCCGACGCAGCGGGGCGAAGAGCGAGACGCGGCTCGCCCGGGCCCGCGCGCTCCTGGCGCCGCGGTCGTGCGCGGTGTCACGCGCGATGAGCTCGCGCATCAGCGACGTCGCCTCGGCCGTCTCCCGCTGTGGGACCGCGGGGCCCCCGAGAACCGAGAGATGGCGGTCGAGACGCGAACTGGTCGCGCTGCTACCGCACGTGATCGCAGGGACCCTGGCCCTGCTGCGCACCGTTATCTGTTCCATGTCACTCCCCACCCGTACGAGTCCACCCGGCCCGGGCAGGGTAACCCTATCGCCCCGTGCGGGCACTCGTGTATCGAGGTCACAGGATTCACCTTCCCCATAAGGGGGTTGACGAACACGCGTCGATTACTCTCCGAATCCGACCGTTTTCAGGGCGAGTTGGACGATGGGCTGCGAGGTGGGCCGCGGCGACCCGCCATCGGGTTCGACGGTCACGGCGAGTGACGTCGCGGCGGTGTCGAGGCCGGAGGCGATCAAGGGCGTGCCGCCCTCGAACAGCCCCAGGGAACGCGGTCGTGCGTCCGGACCCATGAGCCAGAGCTGGCGCACACGTCCGTTCGGAGGGTCGCCGTATCCGCCGAGGGTGACGACCGCGCTGCGGGTCGATGCGGAAGCGATCACTCCGATCGTGCGGCCCCGCGCGTCCCGGCCGCTGCTCGCGCGGGCGTCCGGGGCGGCGAGAACGTGGGCGATCTCACGTGACCGGTCGCGCTCGGCGGCCAGCCGGTCCTGGGTCCGGTCCGCCTGGACGGCGAAGAGCGCGGCGACGACGAGCGCCGCGGCGGCGGTGGCCGTCGCGAACGGCACGAACAGCGGCGCACGGCGCCGCTCGCGAAGGCGCGGCGGGGGCGCGGCACCCCAGACGTGCGGCGGGAGTTGCGTGGCACGCGCGCGTGCCGGTTCCCGGGGCGCGGGCTCCTGCGGGGTGGTCCGTACGGCGGCCAGGACCCGGTCCCGCAGCGCGGCGGGCGCGGGCGCGGCCGTGGACCAGGCGAGGCGGACGGCGTCCTCGGCGAGGTCCCGCACCTCGGCGGTACAGCGGGCGCAGGACTTCAGGTGCTTCTCGAAGCGGACGCGTTCGGCGGGTTCCAGGGCGTCGAGGGCGTAGGGGGCGGCGAGCGAGTGCGGGTCCCCGCGGCGCGACAGTCGGTCGAACAGGCTCATGCCGCGCCTCCCAGGCAGTCGCGCAGGCGGGTCAGTCCGTCGCGCATACGGGTCTTGACCGTGCCCAGCGGCAGCGACAGCCGCTCCGCCACCTCGCGGTAGGTGTAGCCGTCGTAGTAGGCGAGGGTGACCGACTGTCTCTGGAGCGCGGTGAGGCGGTCCAGGCAACGGCGCACCCACTCGCGTTCGAGTCCGGCCTCGACCTCCTCGGCGACCTGGTCGAAGGCGGGGCCGTGGCCGCGCCGGGCCTCGCGCTGCTCGCGTTCGCCGGCCGCGCGGGCGCTGCGCACCCGGTCGACGGCGCGGCGGTGGGCGAGGGTGAGGACCCAGGACAGCGCGCTGCCCCGGCCGGGGTCGAACCGCGCGGCGGAGCGCCAGAGTTCGAGCAGCACCTCCTGGGCCACCTCCTCGGACTGGGCGGGATCGCGCACCACGCGCCGCACCAGCCCGTACACCGGCCCGGAGACCAGTCCGTACAGGTCCTCGAACGCCTTCTGGTCACCTCCGGCCACAAGCATCAGCAGCTCGTCCGCCTCCAACGCGCATCCCCCTCTCCAAGCCCCTGCGGGCCGCCCGGTCACACGAGGCATGCGCGGCGAGCGAGCCTCCGGACGGTAAGTACGGATCAACGGACCGAAAACGCGGGTCGGCAGCGAGAAATGCTACGGGCGTACGGGTCCGGCGGAAGGGGCTCGGAAGAATTTCCGAACTCGACCAATCCGGCCCGCCGTCCGCTCCGAAAACCAGTGCGTCAAGGCAAGTCGGCACTGAGGACGGACGGCATGACAACTGACTCCAGGACCGGTGCGGGGCGCGGGAGTCTCGCGACCCTGATCTGCGGGGCGCTGGCCGCCGGGGGGCTCGCGGCCGCCGGCGTGACCGCGCTGGAACCCGAGGCGGCCTCCGCCTCCTCCCACCGGGAGGCCCCGCTGATCTCGGGCACCCCGCAGTACGACAACACGGACCTGTACGCGTTCGTCAGTCCCGACAAGCCGGACACGACGACGATCATCGCGAACTGGATCCCCTTCGAGGAGCCGGCCGGCGGACCGAACTTCTTCACGTTCGCCGAGGACGCGCAGTACGACATCCACATCGACAACAACGGGGACGCGCAGGGCGAGCTGCTGTTCCGCTACACGTTCAGGACGCACACGAAGAACGACAGGACGTTCCTCTACAACACCGGCCCGGTCACCAGCCTGGACGACCCGGATCTCAACATCACGCAGACCTACGACATCGAGCTGCTGAAGCTGAAGGACCAGCACGCGGTGTCCCGTACGAAGATCGCGGACGACGTGCCGGTCGCGCCGTCGAACGTCGGCAAGGCGTCCATGCCGGACTACGACACCCTGCGCAAACAGGCGGTGCACGAACTGGCGGGCGGGGCGACGACGTTCGCCGGGCAGGCCGACGACCCGTTCTTCCTGGACCTGCGGGTCTTCGACCTGCTGTACGGCGGGAACCTCTCCGAGGTCGGCAATGACACGCTCAAGGGCTACAACGTCAACTCGCTGGCGCTCCAGGTGCCGACGCACATGATCGCCGAGTCGGCGGACCAGCCGGTCGTGGGCATCTGGTCGACGACACAGCGCAAGAACGCCGAGGGGCACTTCGTGCAGGTGTCGCGGCTGGGCAGCCCGCTGGTCAACGAGGTCGTCAACCCGCTGAAGGACAAGGACACGTTCAACGCGTCCGCGCCGTGGGACGACGCGCAGTTCCTGAAGAACGTCACCGAGCCGGAGCTGCCGAAGCTCATCGAGGCGATCTACAAGATCCCGGCCCCCGACGAGCCGCGCGACGACCTGGTCGACGTGTTCCTGAAGGGCGTCGAGGGGCTCAACCAGCCGCCGCACGTGACGCCGTCGGAGATGCTGCGGCTGAACACGTCCATCGAGCCGGCCGCCGAGCCGAAGCGGCTGGGCGTCCTGGACGGGGACAACGCCGGCTTCCCGAACGGGCGGCGGCTGACGGACGACGTGATCGACGCCTCGCTCCAGGTCGTCGAAGGGGAACTGGTCGGGGCGGCGAACGACCTGGGTGACGCGGTCGACGCCAACGACAAGGAGTTCGGGGCGGCCTTCCCGTATCTGGCGAACCCGACGGAGGGTTCGCGCGGCCCGCTCGCCGAGGGCGTGGACAGCGGCAACGACGTACGCAACCAGCTCGGTGACGCGCTGCGGCCGGCGGGCGCGGAGGGGTCCGACAACACGACCCTGATCGCCGCGTCCGCCGGGGCGGGGGCCGGCGGGCTGCTGCTGATCGGTGCGGCGCTGATGTGGTGGCGCCGGATGCGCGGCCGGGCGTACTGACCCCGGCCCACCCCGACCGGCACGGCCCGCCCCCACGGCACGGGCCGCGCCGCCGAACACCGAGGAGAGACCATGACTCCGCGCACGAACGACAGCCCCGGCGACGACGAGCGGGCCACCGCCCCGCCGGCATCCGGCCACGAGAAGACACCGGACACCCCACGACCACCGACCGGGGGCGGACCACCGGCCGGAACACCGGAAGAGGGGCACGCGCCGGAGCCGCGCCAAGAACAGCCGAACGCGCGCGGAGCGGCGGCGAAGCACAAGCCGGAGACCGACCGCCGCGCGGAGGCGGAACACGGACACCGGACCACCCACCGCGCGGAAGCACGACACGAGCCCGAGGCCACCCGCGACGCGGAGCCCACCGGCCGTACGCGGACGGAGAACGAACCGGAGACCGACCGCCGCGCGGAGGCGGACCGTGCCCCGGAAGCCGGGCGCGGGACGGGAAACGGGTGCGGGGCGGACACCGCCGACCGCGTGTCGGCCGAGAACGGGACGGAGGCCGCCCGTCACACGCGGGCGGAGCACGCGCCGGGCGCCGGCCACCGTCCGAAGGCGGAGCCCGGCCACCGGGTGCCGGGTGGGGATCCGGCGGCCTCCGTCGGTGAGGGTCGCGCCGGGGCGCGGGGCGCGGCCCTGCGGCGGTTCGCCGCTGCCGCCCGGCGTGGACGAGGGCTGTATGTCGTCTCGTGTGCCGTCCTGCTGGCCGTCGCGATCACCGCCGGGAGCGTCGCGGTGGGAGGCGGGCGGGACGAGAGGCGGGCCGGGGCGGCCGATGTCGCGCCGGCGGCCGTCGCCGGGGTGCTCGGCGGGGGCGATCTCGGGGCCGGGATCCGGTCGTTGCAGGGGCATCTGCGGGCGCAGCCACGGGACTTCGGTGGCTGGGCCACCCTCGGGACCGCCTATGTCGAGCAGGCGCGGACCCAGGGGGACCCCTCCCGGTATCCGCAGGCCGAGCGGGCGCTCGAACGTTCCCTCGCGCTCGAACCCGGCAACGAGCAGGCCCTCGCCGGACAGGCCGCCCTCTCCGCCGCGCGGCACGACTTCACCGGCGCCCTGGCCTACGCCGACCGGGCGCTGAAGCAGAACCCCTACAGCGAACGCGCCCTGTGCTCCCGTATCGACGCGCTGGTCGAACTCGGCCGGTACGAGGAGGCCGCCGGCGCCGCCGCCACCGCCGACCGCAGGCGGCCCGGGGTGCCCGTGTTCACGCGGTACGCGTACGTACGGGAGCTGCGCGGCGATGTGCGCACCGCGCGGGAGGTGCTTCAGCGGGCCCTCGACAGCGCGTCCTCGCCCGCCGACGTGGCGTACGTCGCGACCGCCCTGGGACAGCTCGCCTGGAACCAGGGCGAGTACGGGACGGCCCTCACCTACTACGCGCGGGCGCTCGCCGCCGACGACGACCACCTCCCCGCGCTGGAGGGCCGGGCCCGCGCGCAGGCCGCGAGCGGTGACCGCGCGGGCGCCGTCGGGACATTGGAGCAGGTCGTCGTCCGCTCCCCGCTGCCCGGCCCGCTGGTCGCGCTCGGCGAGCTGTACGAGGACCGGGGCGCCGACGGCGACCGCGCGAAGGCACGCGACCAGTACGCCCTCGTCGACGCCTGGACCGCGCTGGCCCGGACCGGCGGGGTCGACGCCGACCTCGACACCGCGCTCGCCGCCGCCGATCACGGGGACGCCGGTGAGGCGCTGCGCGCGGCCCGCGCGGAGTGGGACCGGCGGCACAGCGTGCACACCGCGGACGCCCTGGCCTGGGCGCTGCACGTCAACGGCCGCGACGAGGAGGCCCTTCCGTACGCCCGCCGCGCCACGGCCACCGGCTACCGCAACGCCGCCTTCCTCTACCACCGGGGCATGATCGAGAAGGCCACCGGGCACGGCCGCGCCGCCCACGGCTCCCTCACCGCCGCGCTGGAGCTGAACCCCGGCTTCTCCCCGCTCGGCGCCCGTGCGGCCCGCGCCGCGCTGAAGGAACTGGAGGCGGCACGTTGAACCTCCGCCGCCGCGTCGCCGCCGGTACCGCCGTCCTCACCGCCGCCTGCGCGCTCGCGCTGGTCCCGGCCGGCACGGCGAGCGCGCACCCGCTCGGCAACTTCACCGTCAACCGTTACGACGGACTGGTGGCCGCGCCCGGTGAACTGCGCGTCCACCACGTCGAGGACCTCGCCGAGATCCCGGCCACCCAGGCCGGGCCGGACCTCGAACGGCTGGGCAGGGACGCCTGGGCCCGGCAGCGCTGTGCCACGGCCGCGCGGGACAGCGAGGTGCGCGTCGACGGGCGGGCGGTCCCGCTCACCGTGCGCACCGCCCACGCGCGCGTGCGGCCCGGTCAGGCCGGGCTCGACACCCTGCGCGTGGAGTGCCGGCTGACCGCGCCCCTCCCCGAGGGCGAAACGGTCGGCCTCCGCTTCCGCGCGGCGGGCGCGTCGTCCGGGCCGGGCTGGCGGGAGATCACCGCGCGGGGCGACCGTACGACCCTCACCGCCTCGGACGTGCCGACGGCCTCGCTCTCCGGTGAACTGACCCGGTATCCGGAGAAGCTGCTCTCCTCCCCGGCCGACACCAGGACCGCGGCCCTGCGCATCCGTCCGGGCGGCCCGGCGCTGGCGGAGGACGGGGCGGAGGCCGACGCGCCCGCCTCCGCCGTGCTCCCGCGCGGTGCCGACCGCTGGACCCGCGCGCTCGACGACCTCGTCGCCCGGCGCGACCCGACCGCGGGTTTCGCCGCGCTCGCGCTGCTGATCGCCGTCGGGCTCGGTGCGATGCACGCGCTCGCCCCCGGGCACGGCAAGACGCTCATGGCCGCGACGGCGGCGGCGCGCGGGGGCAGGGCCCGACTGCGGGACGTCCTGCCCATGGCCGCCTCGGTCACCGTCACCCACACCCTCGGGGTGGTCGCCCTGGGCCTGCTGGTCACGGCCGGTTCGGCCGCCGCGCCCTCGGTGATCGCCTGGCTGGGCATCGCGAGCGGCGCACTCGTCACCCTGGCCGGCGCGAGCCTCGTACGCCGGGCCCTGCGCCACCGGGACCACACGCACCACCACGATCACGGGCACCACCATGACCACGGGCACCACCATGACCACAAGCACCACCATGACCACGGGCACAAGCACCCGCATGGGCACACGCACACCCATACGCACGGCGGTCACACCCACACCCATCCCACCGCCCCCACCCTGCGCGGCACGATCCTGCTCGGTTTCGCCGGCGGGCTGGTGCCCAGTCCGTCCGCCGTCGTGGTGCTGGTCGGCGCCGCCGCGCTCGGCCAGGCCTGGTTCGGACTGCTGCTCGTCGTCGCGTACGGCGTCGGGCTGGCCCTGACGCTCACCGCGGCCGGGTACGCGGTCGTGAAGGCGGGCAGCGGTGTGACCAGGCTGCTGGCCGGGCGTCCCCGCTGGACGGCGGCCCCGTGGGCGACGCTCGTGCGCCGGAGTGCGCCCCTGGGATCGGCGTTCGTCGTCGTGGCCCTGGGTGCCGGATTGGTGTTCAGGGGGGCGGCATCCGCACTCGGCTGAGCTACTTTCATGAGGAAAGGGAGAATTCGCCCGGATGCGAATGGGGGCGCCGTGTCCGAAGAACCGGGCAGTGAGCGGGTGGTCGCGGGCCGGTACCGGCTGCTGTCACCGCTGGGCGAGGGCGGTATGGGCACCGTGTGGCGGGCCCGTGACGAGCTGTTGCACCGCGAGGTCGCCGTCAAGGAGGTGCGCGCCCCGGCCGGACTGCCGGCGTCCGACGTGGAGCGGATGTACGCGCGGCTGGAGCGGGAGGCGTGGGCGGCGGCCCGGATCGCCGACCGCAACGTGGTGACGGTGTACGACGTGGCCACCGAGGACGGCCGCCCGTGGATCGTCATGGAGCTGGTGCGTGGTCTGTCGCTGGCCGAGGTGCTGGACGCGGAGGGACCGCTGTCTCCGCGGCGGGCCGCGCACATCGGCGCGGAGGTGCTCGCCGCGCTGCGGGCCGCGCACGGGGCGGGCGTGCTGCACCGGGACGTGAAGCCGGCCAACGTGCTGATCGCGAACGACGGGCGGATCGTGCTGACCGACTTCGGGATCGCCATGGTCGAGGGCAGTTCCGCCCTGACCATGACCGGGGAGGTCGTCGGTTCGCCCGAGTTCCTCGCGCCGGAGCGGGCACTGGGGCGTACGCCGGGGCCCGGGTCGGACCTGTGGTCGCTCGGCGTGCTGCTGTACGCGGCGGTCGAGGGCCACTCGCCCTTCCGTCAGGACACCCCGCTGAGCACGCTGCGGGCGATCGTCGACGAGGAGCTGCCGCCGCCGCGCCGGGCGGGTCCGCTCGCCCCGGTCGTCGAGGGGCTGTTGCGGAAGGATCCGGCCGAGCGGCTGTCGGCGGAACGGGCGGAGCAGGACCTGCGGCTCGTCGGGGCGGGGGGCTTCCCCCGCGCGGACACGGCGCGTTCGGTGCCGTACACCCCGACGGTGGCCGCGCTGCCGCACCCGGGGGCGCACTCGCCCACTCCCCCGATGCCGGTCGCGGGAGCGTCGGCGGCGACCACCGCGGTCACCCGGCCGGAGCGCGACCGGCGTGCCGCGGTCGCCCTGGTGGCGGGTGTGGTGGTCCTGGCCCTGGCGCTGGCCGGGCTGACGTACGCGCTGCTGGACCGCGGGGACGACGACCCCGGCGCCAAGGGCACCGGGGGCCGGGCGAGTTCGCCCGTGCGCACCGGTGACGACGAGGACGACGGCGGAACGCCGACGACGGACGGTCCGACGCCGTCCCCCACCGCGAGCGAAGAGGAGGAGAAGAAGGAGGAGGAGGAGAAGTCCACTCCCCCGCCGCAGACGGTGTCGGTGACGGTGACCGGCGCGCACACGGAGTACTCCGGGAGTTGTCCGCCGGCGCACGAGCGGGCGCCCGCGTTCACGGCGACGTTCACGGTGGGGCGGTCGCCGGCCGAGGTCTCCTACCGCTGGGTGGCCGAGGACGGCTCGGTGGACGATCCGGGCTGGCGGAAGCTGTCGTTCCCCGAGGGGGACGGCCGTACGAAGCAGGACACGGTGGTCGTGACGACGTACTCGGAGACCGGGACGTTCGAAAGCGAGATCGGCGTGGAGGTCCGGGAGCCGGTGCGGACGGTCTCCGAGACGGTGCCGTTCTCGGTGACGTGCGAGGCGGAGACCCCGACGGGCGAGGCCTCCGCTTCTCCTTCCGGTTCGGACGACGGGTACTGACGGGTCCTGACGGACGCCGACGGGTCAGGCCGCGGCGTCGAGCGCCGGCAGATAGCCGCCGGACTGTCCGGCGGCCGTCGGGTGGTACGAGTTGCCGATGTTGAGCCAGTCCACGCTGTGCAGCCAGGAGCTGCCGGAACAGATCTCGTGGCCGGTGAAGGTGGGGCGTACGTCGCCGAAGGTGAAGCCGTGGGCGCCGGCGCGCCGGGCGATGGCGTTGTCGAGGTGGTCGGCGGCGTCGTTGATCGCCTTCCGCTTGGTCTCGGAGAGACCGATGCAGGAAGTGCCGAGCTTGTAGAACCGGGGGTAGCCGATCACCACGACATGGGCGTTGGGGGCCCGGTCGCGGATCGTCGAGTAGACGCTGTCGAGCTTGCCGGGCAGCGTCGAGTCGACGTACGCCTTCGCGGTGGCGATCCGTGAGAGGCAGGAGCTGTCGGACTGGAGCACACAGGTCGTCATGACGTCGGAGAAACCGGCGTCGTTGCCGCCGACACTGATCGAGACCAGGCCGGTCGAGGTGGAGAGCGGGCCGAGCTGCCCGGAGAGGACATCACCCGTTCGGGCGCCCGAGCAGGCCGTGAAGTCGAAGGACGAGGGTGAGTTGGCGGCCGCCCAGAGGTAGGGGTGGGCCTTCGTGCTGCGCTTGCAGTCGCCGCTGGAGGAGATGTAGCTGCCGGCTCCGACGCCGGAGGCGTAGGAGTCGCCGAGCGCCACATAGCCGCCCGCCGCGGCCTGTTGGGACGCCTGGGCCGTCGTGGCCCCGGTGAGGGCGGTGGTGGCGGCGAGGAGGAGCGAGCCCACGAAGAGGGCAAGTCGGGAACGTCTCATGGAACCTCCCTTTAGCAGGATCTCTGCCGCAACCGTGGTACCAACTACGCGTGTTGACCGGAAGTGTCCATGCCAAGACTGTTACTGTTCGATCCTGGACCAAAACCGGCCGTAAGGACTTTTACGCCCTTGACGGCCCCTACGGGGTGCGCCACATTGAAGCCCGGCATCCGACGCTTCGGGGGGCAAAGTCGGCCATGCGGAAACACACATCCCGGCAAGAGACTTACGTAACGGCCAAACCGACGAAAACGTGATCGGCCGTTCCAGGTCTTGCCATTCTGCTTCAATCGTCAATACCGTCATACATCTCACCCGCATCGGTCCGTCAGTACGCGGCTCCAGGGGAGGGCTCAGGACCGCGACGAACCGGCGCGGGGCGCGGTAGGGGGGTGCCGTGCTCGGTGACCGCATCGGTGACCGAGCCGTGCCGCGCGGTCGGCTGCCGTTTTCGCGGCCGGCCAGTTCTGCCAGCTCACCCGGCGTGCATGTCAGCACCATCGGCGTGCCCGTGGGGTGAGAACCCCCCTTTCGAACCGGACGAACAGCCGGGCCGCCCGAGGGGCGGGCGGTCCACCGGACGAGAGGGACCAGACTCATGAGTTCCGTTCTGCAGCCGGCGACCGAGGACCAGGATCCGCCGACCGCCCGCACCTACCGGCCCGTCTCCTCCCACCTGGCCATCGCGCCACCGGTGAGCGTGGTGATACCGGCCATGAACGAGGCGGAGAACCTGCCGTACGTCTTCAAGACGCTTCCCGACTGGATCCACGAAGTGGTCCTGGTCGACGGCAACTCCACCGACGACACCGTCGAGGTGGCCCGCGAACTGTGGCCCGCCGTCAAGGTCGTCGGGCAGCGCGGCAAGGGCAAGGGGGACGCGCTGCGCTCCGGGTTCGACGCCTGCACCGGCGACATCATCGTGATGGTCGACGCGGACGGCTCGGCCGACGGCAACGAGATCGTCAGCTACGTCTCCGCGCTGGTCTCCGGCGCGGACTTCGCCAAGGGGTCCCGCTTCGCCAACGGCGGCGGCACCGACGACATGACGTTCATCCGCATGCTGGGCAACCGGGTGCTGTGCGCCGTCGTCAACCGCAAGTTCGGCGCGCGGTACACCGACCTCTGCTACGGCTACAACGCCTTCTGGCGGCACTGCCTGGACAAGATCGACCTCGACTGCACCGGTTTCGAGGTCGAGACCCTGATGAACATCCGGGTCGTCAAGGCCGGCCTCAAGGTGCAGGAGATACCCAGCCACGAGTACCTGCGCATCCACGGCACGAGCAACCTGCGGGCCGTGCGCGACGGGCTGCGCGTGCTGAGAGTCATCCTCGGGGAGCGTTCCAACCGGCGTGCGCTGCGCCGGCGCCCGCGCCCCTCACCGCTGCTCGACACGGTGCGGGGGAAGGTGTCTTGAGCGATCCCGGCACCCCGGGCGTCTCGGTCGTGATCTGCGCCTACACCGAGGACCGCTGGGAGGACGTCCTCGCGGCGGTCGCCTCGGTACGGGCGCAGTCACGGCCGGCTCTGGAGACCCTGCTGGTCGTCGACCACAACCGGGATCTCCTGGACCGCCTGGGCAAGGAGTACAAGGAGACCGACGACGTGCGGGTGCTCGCCAACGCGGGCCCCCGCGGCCTGTCCGCCGGCCGCAACACCGGAATCGCCGCCTCGCGCGGCGGGATCGTCGCCTTCCTCGACGACGACGCCGTGGCCGAGCGCGACTGGCTGAAGCACTTCGCCGAGGCGTACGACGACCCGCGCGTGATGGCGGTCGGCGGGCGCACCGAGCCCGTCTGGGCGTCGGGCCGGCGTCCCGACTGGTTCCCCGAGGAGTTCGACTGGGTGGTGGGCTGCACCTACCGGGGCCTGCCGCGCGGGCGCGTGCGGGTGCGCAACGTGCTCGGCGGCAACGCCTCCTTCCGGCGCGAGGCCTTCGACGCGGCGGGCGGCTTCGCCACCGGCATCGGACGCGACGGGAACAAGCGCCCGCTGGGCGGGGAGGAGACGGAACTGTGCATCCGTCTCAGCCGCGCCCGCCCCGACGCGGTCCTGCTGATCGACGACCGCGCGGTGATCCACCACCGGGTGCCCGAGGTCCGGGAGCACTTCCGCTACTTCCGTACGCGGACGTACGCCGAGGGGCTGTCCAAGGCGCTGGTGGCGCGCAGTGTGGGGGCGGAGAAGGGGCTTGAGTCCGAACGCCGGTACACCACGCGCGTCCTGCCCGCCGGGGTGGTGCGGGGGCTGCGCGACGCCCTGCTGGCCCGCCCGGGCGGCGCGGGACGCGCGGGGGCGATCGTGGCCGGGGTGCTCACGGCGGCGGGCGGCTATGTGGTGGGGAGCGTACGGGCCCGGCGGGGCGGGGTCACCTTCTCCGTGGTGGGGATCGGGGAGGGCGGCGGCCGTGACTGACGTACGCGTGCCGATCCTCATGTACCACGCGGTCGCGGCCGACCCCGTCGAGGCGACCTACGCCCTGTCCGTGACCCCGGAGGCGTTCGCCGGGCAGATGGCGGTGCTCGCGGACCGGGGCCTCACCCCCGTCACCACGGCCGAACTGGCCGCGCACTGGCGCTCGGGCCGCCCGCTGCCCGCGCGGCCGGTCCTCGTCACCTTCGACGACGGCTACGAGGGCGTGCACCGGCACGCACTGCCCGTGCTCGCCGAGCACGGCTTCCCGGCCACCCTGTTCGTCTCCACCGGCTGGCTGAGGGGCCCGTACGACACCGGCGGCGGCCTGGACACCATGCTCGACTGGGACCAGGTGCGCGAACTGGCCGCCGCGGGCGTCGAGATCGGCGGGCACAGCCACAGCCATCCGCAGCTCGACCAGCTCGACGAGGACCGGCTGCGCTCCGAGCTGATCCTGTGCAAGGAGATCGTCTCGGACCAGCTCGGCTCCGTACCCGCCTCGTTCGCGTATCCCTACGGCTACTCCAGCCGCCGGGTGCGCCGGGCGGTGCGGGAGACGGGGTACGCCCAGGCGCTCGCCGTCGGCAACGGTCTCGCCCGCCGCGCCCAGGGGCCGTACGCCCTGCGGCGGGTGACGGTGCGCAGGTCCACGTCCGCCGCCGAGTTCGAACGGCTGGTGGAGGGACGGACCATCACGCGCGCCTTCGCCCGGGACCGCGCGCTGACCAAGGGGTACGCGGTGGTGCGCCGGGCCCGGCGGGCACGGGTGCTGATCCGCCGGCCGTCGGGCTGAAGCGTGGACGGCCGTCCGTGCGCACCCCGGAAACCGGGTGCGCACGGCGCCCGGGTGACCGATCATGGCGGCATGTCCGCGCAACCGCACGACGCACTGCCGATCCGGCTCAACGTCGACGACAGCGACTCCCCGTCCGATGTCGTCGACGCGCTGTTCCTCGGCCGCTTCGCGACGGGCGAGCAGCCGTACTCGCACGCCGTCAACATCGACCGCGTACGCTCCGGCGCGACCCTGCTGCCCGCGAACGCGCGGGTGCTGCGGATCGCCAGGGACGACGACCGCAGCGCCACGCTGGCCGAGGGGCAGGGCTGGACCCTGCTGGTCTCCCGCTGGAACCGGGGCGCCGACGTCACGGTCACCGCGGTCAGCGACGAACTGGCGGCGCTGGTCCTGGAGGAGGCCACCGACGGTGCGGCCGACGAGCCCGAACCCCAGCCGGAGAACGTCACCATGGGCTTCTGGTACGTCTCCCCGCGCCGCGGCCCGCACCGCACCACCCGGCAGATCTCCGCGGGCACCTGGGAGGAGATCCGGCCCAACTACACGGCGCCGGTGGCGGACGCGATGGACCGCCTGATGAAGACCACCCCCGAGGACATCTCGGGCCGGCTGCTCCTGCTGCACGGCCCGCCGGGCACCGGCAAGACCTCCGCGCTGCGCACCCTGGCCCGGTCCTGGCGGGACTGGTGCCAGGTGGACTGCGTGCTGGACCCGGAGCGGCTCTTCTCCGACGTCGGCTATCTGATGGACATCGCGATCGGCGAGGAGGACGCGGCCGGCAAGGGCCGCTGGCGACTGCTGCTCCTGGAGGACTGCGACGAACTGATCCGGGGCGAGGCCAAGCACACCGCCGGCCAGGCGCTGTCCCGACTGCTGAACCTGACGGACGGTCTGCTCGGCCAGGGCCGCAACGTCCTGGTGGGCGTCACCACCAACGAGGACCTGGAACGCCTCCACCCGGCCGTGGTCCGCCCCGGCCGCTGCCTGGCCCGCATCGAGGTGGGCCGACTGACCCGCGCGGAAGCGGTGAACTGGCTGGGCACCGAGAAGGGCATCACCCGCGAGGGCGCGACCCTGGCCGAACTGTACGCCCTGCGCAGGGGCACCTCCCCGACTTCCCTCCCGGAACCACGGGGCGACACGGAAGCGGGCCTGTACCTGTAGGTACAAGGACTGGCGCGGGGCAAGCAACACAGCCAACGCTCACCCCCACCTCCCAGGGGCGCGGGGAACTGCGCGACCGGCCGCAGCGGGCCCGCACCCGGCGTCAAACCCCCGCCGCGACGGCGCTCACGCCCCGTAAGCCGCACGCAGTGCGTCCCGCACGGCAGCCAGCGCCTCCTCCTCCGAGCAACCGAGCCGCCGCGCCCGCAAGGCGAAATCCTGCGCCCCGGACGCCAACTCCCGCTCCGCCGCCTCCCCCGCGGCGGCGATCAGCGTCCCGTTCCGCCCCCGCGTCTCGATCACCCCGTCCGCTTCCAGGGCCCGGTACGCCTTGGCCACCGTGTTCGCGGCGAGCCCGAGCGTCTCGGCCAGCCCCCGCACCGTCGGCAGCCTGTACCCCACGGGCAGCGCTCCCGACCGTGCCTGCTCGGAGATCTGCGCCCGCACCTGCTCGTACGGGGGCGCGCCGTCGTCGATCCGGATCCTCAAGGTCACGGCCCGATTGTCGCGCACCCCGACGGAAAACAGGAGGCGCCCCGGACGCGGCCCCCGTAGCGTGCGCGTCCATGACAGTGTCCGTCCGCGCTCTCCGCCCCGACGCCCGCGCCGACCTGGAGGGCTTCGCCCGTGTCCGGCACGCCGCGTTGCCGTTCATCCTCGTCACCCCGGAGTCCCTGGCCCACGACCTCACCCGTCTCCACCCCGACGCCCACTACCGCCCGCTCGTCGCCGTGGCCGACGGCGAGGTGATCGGCACGGCGCAGGTGCACCTGACCCACGAGAGCTCCGAGCCCGGCCAGGGCAACATCAACGTGTACGTGCACCCCGAGCACACCCGCCGGGGCGCCGGGACACTGCTGGTGCGCGCCGCCGAGGAGCACCTGGCCGCGCACGGGGCGACCCGGCTGTTCGCCTGGGTGGTGGACGAGCCCGGCAACCGCGCCTTCGCCGAAGCGCACGGCTACCGGGCGAGCCGCGCCGCCCACTTCCTCCGCCTGGACCTGGCGAACGGCACCCTGCCCCCGCTCCAGGCCCCGCCGCCGGGCGTGGAGCTGCGGCCGGCCTCGGACTTCGCCGCCGATCCGCGCCCGCTGTTCGAGCTGGACGCGGAGACGACGGCGGACGAGCCGAGCGACGTGGACACCGAGTTCACGGACTACGAGGCCTGGCTGGAGGAGACCTGGCGGCACCCGATGTTCAGCCCCGGGCTGACCACGGTGGCGCTGGTCGACGGCCGTCCCGCCGCGTTCTCCGCGGCCCGTACGGACGGCGGCACCCGGTACGGCACGGTCATGACCGGCACCGCCCGCGCCCACCGCGGCCGGGGCCTGGCCAAGCTCGCCAAGAACGACTCCCTGCATCGTGCCCGCGCGGCCGGGTACACGGAGGCGTTCACGGGCAACGACACCGGGAACGGACC
The DNA here is from genome assembly GCF_042732315.1 of Streptomyces sp. NPDC059787. NCBI lineage: Bacteria > Bacillati > Actinomycetota > Actinomycetes > Kitasatosporales > Streptomycetaceae > Streptomyces > Streptomyces sp. NPDC059787. Next base: position 64,031 of record NZ_JBHWHX010000005.1, on the reverse strand, counting down.
GATGATCGCGATCAACAAGTGGTTCGGGTACGAGATCTGCGGGACGGAGGTGCGGTATGTCCGCGCACTCGGCTGACGGGCCGACGCTGGTGGAGGTGGTCCTCGTCAAGGCGGGACGGATGAAGATCCGCTACCCGGCCGAACTGCTCGCCGACGACGGCACCCGCGCCACCGTGCGCGCCCCCTGGGCGGGCGACGGCGTGCGCGACTTCGGCTTCGTCCGCTTCGAGCCCGGTGACGTCTTCACGGAGCACTACTGGCGCGACCGGTGGTACTCGGTGAAGGAGGTCCGCGCCGCCGACGGCACCCTCAAGGGCCACTACTGCGACATCACCCGGCCGGCCGAGCTCTCCGGCGGCCGGCTGGTCGTCGAGGATCTCGACCTGGACCTGTGGGTCTCCGCGGACGGCACGGACGTGCGGCGGCTGGACGAGGACGAGTTCGCGGCGAGCGGTCTGCTCACCACGGATCCCGAGGCGGCGGCCGCCGCGGTGGCCGCCCTCGACGAACTGGACGCCCGGGCCCGCGAGGGCGGGTTCGCCGCACTGCTCGTCTGAGGGCGCCGGGTCAGTCCGGGACCGCGACCACCGCGTACCGCTCGTCGTCCACGTCCCGGCCCCACAGCGCCCTGTCCTCGGACAGCCGCTCCACGCCCACCCGCCCGCCGAGCGGGGCCAGGAGGGCGGTGAGCCGGTCGGCGGGTATGCCGACCGGGCTCACCGTCCCCCACACCCCCTCGACCAGCACCAGCCGTCCTCCGGGCCGCAGCAGGTCCCGCCAGTGCCGCAGCGCCCGGTCGGGTTCGGGCAGCGTCCACAGCACATGCCGGACCAGGACGGCGTCGTAGCGCTCCTCGCCGACCGGTGGTGCCGTCGCGTCGCCGACGAGGAACACGGCGTCGCGCCCGGCGAGCTTCTGCCGGGCGAGCGCCACCATCGCCGGGGACCGGTCGACGCCGGTCACCCGGTGTCCCCGCTCGGCCGCGAGGAGGGACAGGCTGCCGGTACCGCAGCCGAGGTCGAGGACGTCGCCGGGCCGCCCCGGCAGCCAGGCCCGCAGCCGCGCCGCCCAGGCCGCGCGCACCTGAGGGTCGCGCAGCCCGTGGTCCGGCTCCTCGTCGAACGCGGCGGCCTCCGCGTCCCAGTCGACACCGTCCGTACCCGCCCCGTCACCGCCGTGGATCGTCATGGCCCCAGAGTGACACCCCCCACTGACAATCGATTCGTGACAGCGGCCACAGACAGAACGGGACCGATGAGGAACTCTCCCCCGAAAGGTCTACCTCCGTGAGAACACGGAACCCGGTGGACCCTGAAGGAGGCAGCCATGCGCCGTGTCACCGTGCAGAAGCCCCCGAGGAAGACGGACGTCCGCCGGATCCGCGGGGAGGCCGACGAGCGCCCCGCGGGACGGCCCGAGGTCCGCAAGGACATCGCCCGCACCTGGTGGCCCGACGACTGACCGTCCGGACACCCGCCCGATCCGGGCACCTACCTGATCCCAGCCTGAGCACTCCCTTAACGCGGCCATAAGGATCTCTCTCCGCGGCCTTCGACAGGCGATTCCGCTGGTTCGGGGGGCTAGTTTCTGAGCCACCCCCACGGGATTCACCACCCCCACCCCGATCCAGTGATCGCTGTCGAGGAGTTGCTGCCCCATGCCCGCACGCCGCAAGGCCGCCGTCGCCACCGCCGTCGGTCTCGTTCCGCTCGCCCTGACCGGGCTGTCCGCCGCGCCGGCGTCCGCGCACGGCTCGATGGGTGACCCGGTCAGCCGGGTCTCGCAGTGCTACGCCGAGGGCCCGGAGAGCCCGACGTCGGCGGCGTGCAAGGCGGCGGTCGCGGCCGGCGGCACCCAGGCGCTGTACGACTGGAACGGCATCCGCATCGGCGACGCCGGCGGACGCCACCAGGAGCTCATCCCCGACGGCGAGCTGTGCAGCGCCGGCAACGAGGCGTTCAAGGGGCTCGACCTGGCCCGCGCCGACTGGCCGGCGACGAGCGTGAGCAGCGGTTCGTACACCTTCGAGTACCGCGTGACCGCCCCGCACAAGGGGACCTTCAAGGTGTACATCACCAAGCCCGGCTACGACCCGTCGCAGCCGCTGGCCTGGGACGACCTGGACCTGGCGAACCCTGTGGCGACCACCACCGACCCGGTCGCCTCGGGCGGCTTCTACACGTTCGGCGGGACCCTCCCCGAGCGGTCCGGCAAGCAGCTGCTGTACGCGGTCTGGCAGCGGTCGGACAGCCCGGAGGCGTTCTACTCCTGCTCGGACGTCACGTTCGGCGGCGGATCCCAGGCGGGTGGGGATCAGACGGGCGGGGACGAGGCCGGCAGCGGTGAGGCCGCCGGCTCGGGCGACACCCCGGAGGCGGCCGCCTCCGCCCCGTCCGAGGAACAGATCGAGGCCGGTGCCGACAAGTCGACCGTCGAGAACCACGGGCACGGCGACGACGACCCCCACACCTCGGCGGAGCCGGCCGCGGCGGACGACACCACCACCCCGGAGGCCACCGACGACGGCGCCACCGGCAACCAGGTGAAGGCGGCGGGGTCGTCGCAGAACCTCGCGGAGACCGGCGGCGACGGCAACACCCCGTACCTGATGGTCGGCGGCGCCGCGGCGCTGGCGCTCGGCTCGGCGGCGCTGTTCGCCTCCGCGCGGCGGCGCGCGGCGACGGGGCGGCACGGCCGCTGAACCCGTCTCGGGGCCCTGTCCGGCGGCTCAGGCCGGACAGGGCCCCGCTGCGCGCACCCGCGTGTACACGTGTCAGTCGAACACGGAGGCGCAGGTGGTGGGCTCGGCGTGGGCCGGGTCGAGGGCGTTGGCCACCTCGTGGAAGGCGACCCGGTCGAACAGCCCGATCGCCAGGTGCTCGGACAGGTCGAGCGGGCAGAGGTCCTGGAGCAGGACGTTGCGTACGTTCGGTCCGGTCAGGAATCCGCTGCGGTAGGGGGTGACGACCTCGTCGTACCGGGTGGCGAGGACGGTGTAGCGGACCCCGGGCACGGTGTCGCCGCCCTCGTTGAGCCTGGTGAGGAAGTCGGAGCCGGCGACCTGGTCGGCGAGGGCGGGGGTGGCCTCGCTCAGCAGGTCCTCCGCGCCGGGGAAGTGGGGAAGCAGCCGGGTGAGGCCGCCGAGGGTGGTGCCGTGGTTGCTGGGCGCGATGCCGACGAGGGCGTTCACCTCGTCGGCTCCGCCGAGGAACCTGAGGTAGCGACGCGGCATCATGCCGCCCTGGGAGTGGCCGACGAGGTCGGCCTCGGCGGCACCGGTGGCGGCGAGCACCTCGTCGACGAAGGCGTCGAGCTGTTCGGCGGACTTCTCGACGGGGCCGAGGCCGTGGAAGAGGGGGACGCCGGGGAGCTGTCCGTAGTCGAGGGAGAAGACGCAGTAGCCGCGGTGCTTCAGATAGGGCGCGAGGCCCAGCCAGTTGTCGACGGAGTTGCCGAAGGTGCCGTGGACCAGGACGACGGGGCGGGGGTGGGCGGCGGAGGGCTCGCAGGACCAGTCGTTCCAGCCCGAACCGGGTGCGGTGGCGGCGCGGGCGCCGGCGGCGGTGGGGAGGGTGAGGCCCGCGGCCAGCAGCAGCGCGGCGAGGGGTCCGATCACTCGCTTCCAGGGCAGCATCGCGTGATCTCCTTGCGGTACGGGGGAAGGGTGGGGGCCTTACTCCCTGTGATCCGGATCACGAGGACGCTGTTCACTCGTCAAGTTACGGGCGAGTAGCAAAGCTGGGAAGTTACGCGTCGGCAAAAACTTCCGGCATCAACCGGCGACGGCACACCCGCATTCGACAAGGCGTCACCAAATGGGACGGATCGGCCCGTCGGGCGCGATGCGCAGCAACTTCCACGTCAGCTCGCGTGCCTCCGCCTCCCCCAGCACCTCACCCCAGGCCCGCACGGCCTCCGCCGCCGCCTCCTCCGCCGCCCGGGTACAGGCCCACCCCGCCTCGGTCAGCACGACGAGCCGGGCCCGCGCGTCCACGGGGTGGGGGCGCCGCTCGGCGTACCCCTTGCGCACCAGCTCGTCGACGAGCTGGCTCGCGGCCTGCTTGGTCACCCCGAGGTGGACTGCGAGGTCGGTGACCGTCGCACCGTCCGGGGCGAGGCGGGTGAAGGCGAACCCGTGCGCGGGCCGCACCCCCTCGAAGCCACGGGCGACCACCCCGTCGTGGATGCGCCGGGTGAGCTCGCCGGCGACGGCGAGCAGGGCGGCGGACAGGGTGACGGCCTCGGAGTTCTGCACGGGGAAATTCAAGCACCTTGACGAAATGGTCAAGATGCTTGACCATGTAGTCAAGTTGCTTGACTATTGAAGGGGGCCGTCATGCCCGTCGTCCGCCCGTCCGATGCCGTCGTCCACGAGATGCACGGCGCCCGCTTCGTCTCGTACGCCACCCCCTCGACCGGCAGCGAGGAGCTGTGCGCCTGGCGGGGCGAGATTCCCGCCGGTACGAGGGCGCCCGTGCACACCGTCAACCGGGAGGAGATCTTCCATCTGCTCTCCGGCGAGCTGCTGATCACCCTCGACGGCACCACTCACCGCGTCACCGCCGGCGACACGGTGATCATCAATTCCGGCGCGACCCTCGCCGTCGAGAACCCGGCCACCGAGGTCGCCGTCTCCTGGGTCACCACGTCCCGCGGCCTGGAGGCGACCCTGGCCGACGGCACGCGCGTGGTGCCGCCGTGGGCCAACTGAGACCGGCCCGTTCCTCCGCGCGGAGGAACGGGCCGTCGTAGGGGGCGGGGTTCAGCCGATCCGGGTGCCGGTCGCCGAGAGGGCCTCCGTCACCGGCTGGAAGAAGGTCGTACCGCCCGAGGTGCAGTCGCCGCTGCCGCCGGAGGTGAGACCGACCGCGCTGCTGCCCGAGAAGAGCGAGCCGCCGCTGTCGCCGGGCTCGGCGCACACGTCGGTCTGGATGAGACCGTTGACGATGTCGCCGTTGCCGTAGTTCACGGTGGCGTCCAGACCGGTGACCGTGCCGGAGTGCACCTGGGTCGTGGAGCCGCTGCGGGTGACCTGCATGCCGACGGTGGCCTCGGCGGCGCCGGAGATCGCCTGCGTGGAGCCGTCGTAGAGGTTCACCTCGCTCGGGTGGGCGACGTCGGCGGTGTACTTGACCAGGCCGTAGTCGTCACCCGGGAAGCTGGAGTCCGCGTTCTCGCCGATCACGGCGCCCGAGGAGTCCGACCAGGTGGAGATCCCCTCGGTGCAGTGCCCGGCGGTGAGGAAGTGCGGCTCGCCGCCCTTGGTCACGTTGAAGCCGAGCGAGCAGCGCCCGCCGTTGCCCGTGATGGCGTCGCCGCCGGCGACGAAGGGCTTGTACTCGCCCTTGGTGCGCCGGAGTTCGGCGGTGGCGCCGAGCCCGTCGACGACCTCGGTCAGCTTGGCCCACTCGGCCTCGGAGACCGTACGGTCCGCTGTGACGACGACCTTGTTGGTGGTCGGGTCGGTCACCCAGGCGGTGCCCGGGACGGTGGCGTCCCGTTCGAGGGCGGTGCGCGCGCTCTTCAGCTCGGCGAGGGAGTTCGCCACGACTCTCGCCTCGGCGCCGGCCGACTCGACGGTCTCGGCGGCGGCCTCGTCGAGCACGTTCACCACGAGCGACTTGCTCTTCGCGTCGTAGTACGTTCCCGCCGCGTCGGCGCCCAGGTCCTGGGCGAGCGTCGAGGCGAGCTTTCCGGCCGCTCCGATCGAGAGGGTCCGGGGCGCGGAGTCCGCCGGGGCCTCGCTGGCGTTCGCAGTCTGGAAGGTGACCGCGCCGGCGGCCAGTGCGGCGATGCCCGCACCCGCCATGACCGCACGTCGCCGGGGTATGCGTCGGTGCTTCAACTCACGTCCTCCTGTGGGGGGGGACGGTCCGGGGGGTTGTGGGGACCTCACCGGACCGGAAGGTGTACGGCGACGGGGGCAGAACACAGAAGAAGCCACGCCCGTGCCGGTCGAACGGCGCCCACTCTTCCGAACCCCGTGGGGAGCACACAAGGTCGACTTCAGGACGCGCGTACGGCAACGGCCGCGCGCCCCCTATGTCCTGACAGGTCATGGACACGCAGGGCGGTTCGCACTGCAAACGCTACGAGGGAGTAACCGGCGGTACGGTACGCGGGATTCCGCCTTGGCTTGAATTCGACCCCTCGCGCCCCTGGCAAGGGTGAGCCCCCGCACGGCGATCGCGTGCGGGGGCTCGTGGTGCTGCCGGCTGCGAGGTGGGACCCGTGGGACCGGTGGTGCCGGCCGGTCCCGGCGGGCCGCTCCTAGTAGACGCTGACGCCGTAGGCGCTCAGGGCCTCCGTCACCGGCTGGAAGAAGGTCGTACCGCCGGAGGAGCAGTTGCCGCTGCCGCCGGAGGTGAGACCGTACGCGGTGCCGTTGCTGCCGTAGAGCGCGCCACCGGAGTCGCCGGGCTCGGCGCAGACCGTGGTCTGGATGAGACCGGAGACGACGTCGCCGCCGCCGTAGTTGACGGTGGCGTTCAGGGCGGTGACCCGGCCGCTGTGGGTACCGGTGGTGGAGCCGTCGCGGATGACGGTGGTGCCCACGCTCGGGGTGGCCGCGCGGGTGATGTCCACGCCGTTCGCGGTGCCGGGCCGGCTGACGGACCCGGTGTACCGGACGATGCCGTAGTCGTTGCCCGGGAAGCTGGAGCCGGCCGTCGAGCCGATGGCCGTGGTGCGCGCGGAGTTGGAGTACCAGGTGCCCGCGCCGTCGGTGCAGTGACCGGCGGTCAGGAAGTACTCGACACCGCTGCTGCTGCGGACGTTGAAGCCGAGGGAGCAGCGCCAGCTGCTCGCGTAGATGGCGTCACCGCCCTGGATGAGCTTGCTGATCTTGCCCGGGGTGCGCTTGACGGTGATCGCGGCGGCGTCGTCCCCGGCCTGCTGCTTGATCTTGTTGATCTCGGCCTGGGAGACGGTGCTGTCGACGGTCAGGAGCACCCGGTTGGTCTTGCTGTCGACGGCCCAGGCGGTGCCCGGGACGTCGGCCTCCAGCACCGAGCCGCTCACGCTCTTGAGTTCGGCGGAGCTGAAGGTGGTGGGGGTCTCGGCCGCGTTCGCGCTGGGGACCACGATCGCGGCAGCGGCCACGAAGCCGGTGGCTACGGCGATCAGCCGAGTCCGTCTCGAGATGCCGCTGCGGGGGGTGGTGCGCTTGATCCTCACTTCTCGTTCCTCCACAAAGGAAGTAGGGGGCCCTCGTGGGGTTTGTGGGCCCGTGAGGCGCAGCCAGGGAGCCGGGTGCCCGGATTCCGAACACGCCGTGCCCCTGACAAGCGCTGTGGGAAGCGAGTATTCGGCCGACCGACCGTTCGGCGCAAGGGTGCCTTTTGGCCGTCGACCTTTGAACCTTCTAGGAGATTTGATCCACGCGCGGAGTCGCGTTACCCGTGGTCACACCCGCATCGCACCCGCATCACGGCCGGCCGAACAGCAGCACGGTGTCCGGAATTCGCCCCTCCGGATAGCCGGTCCGTCAGCAGTCGCAGCCGCAGTCGCAGCCGTCGCAGCATCCGTCCTCACCGCAGCAGTTGCAGCACTCACAGCAGTTGCAGCAGTCGCCACACCCGCTGCAGTCGCAGTTGGCGCAGGGCCCCTGCTTCTGCTCCCGGCTCCAGGGGTCGTCGTAGGTGCCGCAGCACAACTGGCAGGTGCAGGCGAGCCCCAGCCACACGGCGCAGCCGGCCAGCAGTCCGCGCCGGTCGCGGCGCGGCGGCTCGGGGGGCAGCGGGCCACCGGGGGTGCCGGGAGGCGCGTAGGGACCGGTTCCGTGGGCACAGGAGACCGTACCGAAGGCGCGATGGACGGAGTTGGGCAATTCATGGACGAGCAGCCGGTGCGCGAGACCGCCGTCCTCGAACTCCACCTCGCGCAGCGCGAGCCGGATGCCGTGCACCGCGTCGTCGGCGAGCCGGCGGGCCTCCTCCAGCGGGGTCCCGGTGGCGGCGAGCGGGTTCCAGGCGCCCGAGGCCGCGTCGGCCTCCCTGTCCTCCACCGCGTCCAGGAGATGCGCGAGGCGCCCGAAGAGGCGTCCGGCCTCCGCGAGCGGTACGGCGTTGCGCGGCCGGCCGGCCAGCACCGCGGTGTGCGCGAAGGCCGCGGCCGTCGCGGTCTCGGTGGGCTCGGTGACGGTGAGGATCGGGGTGCCGGGCCCGGCGAGGGTCTCGATGCCGGTCTGCCGGTCCACGGCGTCGACGAGGACGGCGGTGTCGAACCCGACGTCCGAACCGGTCCGCGCGCCCGCCCGGTCCCAGCTCGCGGCGACCCGCCGCGCGGCGAGCGCCACCGGCCTGCGCGCCAGCATCCCGTCGCCGTCGGCGACATGGTCGCGCACCTTGGCGGAGGCGAGGACGAGGGAGACGGCCGCCGCGAGCCGCGCGCCCTCACCGTGCGCGACGGACGCGGTGCGCATACCGCGCAGCGGGCACGGCCCCGCGGTGCGCCGTCCCGCGTCCGGGCGTTCCGCCTGAGCCTCCGTCAGGACGGATATGAGGAGCCCGTCGTAATTGGTGACGATCCGCGCGAGCTGCCCGTGGTCCCCGCGCAACGCGAGGCACAGCCCGCACAGATGGGCCATCCACTGGGCGGTGAGCTTCTCCCCGAGCCGGTGCCGACACGGCCTGACCATTCCGAACACGACGTTCCCCCGTGCAGTTGTACGACGTCCAGCGGCGGCATCGTATCGGCCCCGCCGTTCACCCGTACGCACCCTTCCTCACCCGTACGCCGGGAAGAATCATATTTCACTCACAGTCAGCAGCCGTTTACACCAGGACCCTTGGGAAACCCGGACTCTCGACGGATCAGCTGTGCACCAGTACCGTCACAAACCCCCCGCGCGGCGTCTATCCACTTGGCGCGACGTCCGCATCATGGACGACCATAGGGATGCGGAAAGCAGACAAGACCGCTGTGAGAGGAGGCGTCCATGGGATCGGTACGCAAGGCGAGTGCCTGGCTCGGCCTCGTCGACGACAACGAAGACGAGCGTTACTACGACGACGACTACTCCGACGGGACCGAGCCCGGCGAGGCCTGGGTCACCGATCCGCGGGTCAAGGTGGCCGCGGACGTCGCCGAGGAGAGAGGGCGCCGGATCGGCACGGTCACCCCGGACAGCTTCCGGGACGCCCGCGCCATCGGCGAGCTGTTCCGCGAGGGCGTGCCCGTCATCATGAACCTCACGGCCATGGACGCCGGGGACGCCAAGCGCGTCGTCGACTTCGCCGCGGGCCTGATCTTCGGTCTGCGCGGTTCCATCGAGCGGGTGTCGAACCGGGTGTTCCTGCTCAGCCCGGCCGACACCGAGGTCGTCAGCGGCGAGCCGGCCGCGCACCGGTCGGACGGCTTCTTCAACCAGAGCTGAGGCAGGGCCGCTCGCCGGCCCTGCCTCCCCCGGAGGTTCACCGGAAGGCGTCGAGCCCGGTGAGCGCCTTGCCCAGCACGAGCTGGTGCATCTCCACGGTGCCCTCGTAGGTGAGCACCGATTCCAGGTTGGTCGCGTGCCGCATCACCGGGTACTCGAGCGAGATCCCGTTGGCACCGAGGATCGTCCGCGCCGTGCGGCAGATGTCGATGGCCTCGCGGACGTTGTTGAGCTTGCCGAAGCTGACCTGCTCGGGACGCAGGCGGCCGGCGTCCATGCGCCGCCCCAGATGGTGGGCGAGCAGAATCCCCTTGTGCAGTTCGACCGCCATGTCGGCGAGCTTGGCCTGGGTCAGCTGGAACCCTCCGATGGGCCGCCCGAACTGCTCCCGTGACTTCGCGTAGTCGACCGCCGCCTCGAAGGAGCTCCGCGCGGCGCCCATCGCGCCCCAGACGATCCCGTACCGGGCGTGCGACAGGCAGCTGAGCGGGCCCTTGAGGCCGGTCACCTCGGGCAGCACGGCGTCGGCGGGCAGTCGTACGCCGTCGAGGACCAGCTCACTGGTGACGGAGGCGCGCAGCGACCACTTGTGCTTGATCTCGGGCGCCGAGAAGCCGGGGGCGTCGGTGGGCACGACGAAGCCGCGGATCCCGTCCTCGGTCCCCGCCCACACCACGGCGACCCCGGCCACGGAGCCGTTGGTGATCCACATCTTGCGCCCGTCCAGCACCCAGTCCCCGCCGTCGCGCTTGGCGCGGGTGCGCATCGAGGCGGGGTCGGAGCCGTGGTCGGGTTCGGTGAGCCCGAAGCAGCCGATGACCTCGCCGGACGCCATCCCGGGGAGCCACCGCCGCTTCTGCTCCTCGCTGCCGAAGCGGTGGATGGCGTACATGGCGAGCGAGCCCTGTACGGAGACCAGGGACCGGATCCCGGAGTCGGCCGCCTCCAGCTCCAGACAGGCGAGCCCGTACTGGACGGCACTCGCGCCCGCGCAGCCGTAGCCGTCGAGGGACATGCCGAGCGCGCCGATCCCGCCGAGTTCCCGGGCCAGCTCCCGGATGCCGGGCAGCTCGCCCTTCTCGTACCAGTCGGCGACGTACGGGAGCACGCGGTCGGCGGCCCAGGTGCGCACGGTGTCCCGGACGGCCAGGTCCTCCGGCTCCAGCAGGTCGTCGAGGCCGAGGGGGTCGGCGGGGTCGAAGGGGGGCAACTTCGCGGACGCGGACATGGGGGCACCCTCCGGGAACGGCAAAACTAGCAGTGCTAGTTACGGCTCTGGGCCGACGTTACGCGGCAGTCTCCCGCACGTCCACCCCGCTCTCCCAGCCGTGCGGTGCCGGTTCGCCGTTCGTCGAGAGGTGAACCTCTCCCGTGGGAGCACGCCGCCGACGGCTTGCGGTGGGCGGGGCGCACGGGCGGCCGTGACGACGAAGGACCGGGCGCGGACGCCGATGGCGGCCCGCCCCCAGGGGAGACGTCCGCCTCTTGATGACGGTGAACAGGCGGTGCGCGGGTGGGAGACCGACGCGGTCACACCGAGACGCGTGACTCCACCGCTTCCCGCGGCGCGGGCACCTCCACCGACGCCCCCTCACACTGCATCGTCCGCGGCAGCCGCAACGCCATCAACGCCCCGAGCAACAACAGCCCCGCGCTGACCAGCAACGTCACATGCAGCCCGTGCACGAACGCGTGCCGCGCCGCATCCCGCAGCGCACTCCCCGCCGGCCCGCCGAGCCCGTCGGCCACCTCGTACGCCTCCCCCAGCGAGTGCGACGCCGCCGAGGACGCCGTCCCCGGCACCCCGGGCACCCCGGCAAGGCCGGGCGCATACGCCGCGTTCATCACACTGCCGAGGAGCGCGATCCCCATGCCGGCGCCGAGCTGGTAGGAGGTCTCGCCGATCGCCGCCGCCCCGCCGGCCCGGTCCGGCGGCGCCTCGCTCAGCATCGACTCGTACGCCCCGAACAGCGTGGTCTCCAGACCGAAGCCGAGCAGGACGAAACCGGTCAGCAGCAGCGGCCAGTCGTCCTGTCCGCCCATCGCGGTCAGGACGACCACCGCGGCGGCCGTCAGGCAGAAACCGGAGCAGACCATGCGGCGCGGGCCGAACCGGCGCAGCATCCGCGCGCCCGCCAGGCCCGCCGCCATCGCCGCGATCGTCAGCGGCAGCAGGCGCAGCCCGGTCTCCAGCGGGGAGAGCCCGAGCACGAGCTGGAGGTACTGGGCCGCGATCAGTTCCAGGCCCACCAGGGCGAGCATCGCCAGCACGATGCAGCCCACCGACGTACTGAACGCCGGCCGGGCGAACATCCGCAGGTCGACCAGCGGATGCGTACGGCGGCGCTGCCGGCGCACGAAGGCGGTCAGCAGTCCGGCGCCCACGAGCAGCGGCAGCACGGTCCACACACCGGCGGCGGAGGCGCCGCCACCGAGCCGCTTCACGCCGAGGACCACCGCGAACAGTCCGGCGGCGGCCATCAGCGCGCCGGTCACGTCCCAGGGGCCGTCGTCCGCGCCCTTCGACTCGGGCAGCAGGAGCCGCCCGACCGGGAGGCTGACCAGCATCAGCGGGATGTTGACCAGGAAAACCGAGCCCCACCAGAAGTGCTCCAGCAGGAAGCCGCCGAGCAGCGGGCCGACCGCCGCGCCCACGGCGGCGACCGCGCTCCAGATGCCGATGGCGAGCGCCCGCTCGCGCCGGTCCGGGAAGACCTGGCGCAGGATCGACAGCGTCGCCGGCATGATCATCGCGCCGCCGACGCCGAGCAGCGCCCGCGCCACGATCAGCACCTGGGCGTTGTCCGCGAGGGCCGCCATGCCGGAGGCGACGCCGAACAGGGCGTAGCCGAGCAGCAGCACGCGTCTGCGGCCGATCCGGTCGCCGAGGGTGCCGAAGAGGATCAGCAGCGAGGCGCAGACCAAGGGGTAGGCGTCGACGATCCAGAGCAGCTCCATCGCGCCGGGCCGCAGGTCCTCGGTGACGGCGGGGACCGCGACGTGCAGCACGGTGGCGTCGACGGCGACCAGCAGCAGGCTGGCGCAGAGGACGACGAGCACCACCCAGCGGTTGGCACCGGCCCCGGCCGCCCGACGGCGCAGCGCGGCGGCGGCCGTGGTCGTCCCGGACATGTACACGTACCTCCCAGATGTTCCCTCGCGATCGGCGGGCTCACGGGGTCGGGGACTCCCCCGTGACTCGGCCGGAGAGGAGCGGTGGTCTCCGGCCCGCGCAGCGAACGGCGAGTGACACGTCAGAGTACGCGAGTGGGAGCCGGGGGCGAGTGGCGGGCGTCTCACAGCTCCGGTGGATCGGTGTGGCGTACACCACTTCCCCCGTCGAGGTCACACGCCCCGCAGGGCGGGCCGGTTCCGCTCCGGGTCGATAATCGGGCGCGTGAACGATCTCGACGCGCGCGCCGTCCCGGCCCTCTCCGGCGCACTGCGCCGGGCCGCACCGGCGCTCCTCGGGTACGCCGCCGTGCGTGCCCTGGGCCTGGTCGCGCTGGCACTGTGGAGCGGGGCGCGCGGCAAGGACGCGTACACCCTGCTGACCGCCCGCTGGGACGCGCTCTGGTACACGAGGGTGGCCGAGCTGGGGTACGGCTACGAGGTGCGGCTGCCCAACGGGGACGTGCACTCCAACCTGGCGTTCTTCCCGCTGCTCCCATGGCTGGAGCGGCTGGTGGCGGCGGTGTCGCCCCTGTCGTACGCCGACGGGGGCTTCGTGGTGAGCGTGCTCTCCTCGCTCACGGCGGCCTGGGGGATCTTCGCGGTGGCCGACCATGTGTACGGGCGCCGGGCCGGGGTGTGCGCGGTGCTGCTGTGGGCGGTGCTGCCGGTCGGGATCGTGCAGTCGATGGCGTACAGCGAGTCCCTGTTCACCGCGCTCGCCGCGTGGTCGCTGTACGCCGTGCTGACGGGGCGCTGGGTGACGGCGGGCGCCCTGGCGGCCCTGGCGGGGCTGACCCGCCCGGTGGGGCTGGCGGTGGTCGCGGCGGTGTGGGCGGCGGGCATCACCTCGTTCCTACGGGAACGCGCCTCCGCGCGGGACAGCGCTTCCCCCGCGCGGGAACACGGCTCCACCGCGCGGAGAGACGCCTCCGCGCAGGAACCCGCCCCCGCACGGGAACACACCCCCGCGCGGGACAGCGCCGCCTCCGCGCGGGAGCGGACCTCTTTCGCGCGGGATCGCAGCGCGGTGCAGGAGGACGGCGCGCGGGCCGGGGAACGCGCCGGCGCGTCCGTGATCGCCCGGCGCACGCAGACACCGGAGGGCGCACCGCGCGCGACGGACACCTCCGGTGTGCGCCTGCGCCGGGTGCTCGGCATGTTCCTCGCGCCCCTCGGAGCCGCCGGTTACGTCCTGTGGGTGGGGCACCGGACCGGCGACGGGCCGCTGGGGTATCTCGACGTGCAGGCCGGCTGGCGGAACGGCTTCGACGGGGGCTACGCCTTCGCCCGCTTCGTCGCCGACAAGTTCACGTCGTTCCCGTCCGCCCTGGCGGGCCTCGGACTGGTGATCGGCGTCGGCCTCGTGGTGTGGCTGTACGTCGTCTGCGTACGGCAGCGCCAGCCGCTCCCCCTGCTGGTGTACGCCGGGGTCGTCACCGCGCTCGCCCTGTGCGCGTCGAGCTACTTCGGCTCGAAACCGCGGCTGCTGCTGCCCGCCTTCCCCCTGCTGCTGCCCCTCGCCCTGGCCCTGGCCCGGCTGCGTACGCCCAGGTCCGCGCTGGTCGTGGGGGCGGTCGCGGCGGCCTCGGCGGTGTACGGGGCCTTCTGGCTGAACGGCTCCGGTCCACCCTGACCCGCCCTGACCCGCCCGGAGCGGCCGATGAGCTCCGAGGAAATTCCGCACCAGCCCCCGGTGAACGAATTCAAAAGCGCGATAAAACCCTCCCCCGGAATGATCAAAGGAATTGAAGTCCGCAGCATCCGGGGTTTGTGGATTCGCCGGAGATAAAGGCCCTCCTGAGAGGAATGCCACATCACATCGTCATCACAAAGAGGCTGATTCGACAGGGTTCCGCGCTCACTCGCTGTAACGTCGATTGGGTGCGTACCGAACGGAAGCCCACCCGCCTGGACCGGGTGTTCGCGAGGCTGGATCGTGAGCCGGAACGACCGGCTCACGTCGGCATGCCGCGAATGAGCCGGCACCGGATGGTGTTGTTCGGCGCCGCCCTGGCCTTCTACCTGGCGATCGTGTGGGCCGTACTGATCACCTCCTGGCTGGTCCGGCTGGACTGGCAGGTGATGTTCTTCCGTCCCTACCAGCAGTGGCCCGAGATCCACGCCTTCGTCGACTACTACGTGGTCCTCGGACAGCGCGGCCCGACGGCGGTGATGGTGGCGGCCTGGCTGGGCTGGCGCTCCTGGCGGCAGCACACCCTGCGTCCGCTGCTCGCCCTCGGCGTCTCCCTGCTGCTGCTCAACGTCACCGTCGGTGCCGCGAAGTACGGCATGGGGCGCCTCGGACCGCACTACGCGACCGAGATCGGCTCGAACGAGATGTGGCTCGGCGGCGACATATTTCCCAGCGGCCACACCGCCAACGCCGTGGTGACCTGGGGAATCCTGGCCTATCTGGCCTCCACCCCCAGAGCGCGCCGCTGGCTGTCCGCGCTGTCGGCCGTGACCTCGCTCGGTGTGGGGCTGTCCACCGTCTACATCGGGACCCACTGGCTGAGCGATGTGGTCCTGGGCTGGATCGCGGGCCTGCTGATCCTGCTGGCGCTGCCCTGGTTCGAGCCGGTGATCACCCGCGCGGAGACGCGGATCTTCGCCCTGCGCACCCGCTGGCGGGCGCCTCGGGGGGACACGGCGGAGGCCGGCCCGCCCGGGCGGCCCGTCGTGCTCAAGCCGCTCCCCGACCGCGCGGACACGGCTCACGAGCCGGTTCCCACGGGCCGCCCGGCCTCCCGGTCGCCCGCCTACCTGGCGCCCGGGCCGCACACGACCCGCGCGGAGCGCTCCCCGGTCACCCCGGCGGGCAGTCGCCGCCCGCAGCACGCGGAGCGCCACCCGCGCGGTACGACGTCGGCCACCCGTACCTGACGGGCGCGCACGCCACGGCCCCGGTTCCGGTGAGGGAACCGGGGCCGTCGCCGTGTGTCAGCCCTTCCAGGCGCGCGCCACCAGGCCGTCCTTCACCTCGAAGTTCAGCCGGCCCACGCGGTACTCCATGGTGATGATCGTCCCCGGGGCCAGCGCCCGCACGGTCGACCAGCCGCGCTCCCGCGCGAGGTGCTCGGCCCGGTCCGCCGCGAGGCCGACATAGGCGTCAGGACTGTCGTGGGGTTCCGCGGAGGGTGTCGGAATGGGTGCCATGCGGCCACGCTATGCCCTGGCCCGGGAGCGGGGAAGCCGGAAGCGGGAACACCCGGACGGATCCCCCGGTGGTCACACTTCTGTCACAGGATCACGACAGGCGTTCGTGACGGTGGCCGTCACCCGGACGGGCGGTTCGGTACGCCTTCCGCAGGCATTCGAACGTAATTCCCGCGTGTCACACCACGGGCGCGATTAAATCCGACGGAAAGTGCCGGGGGAAGTACTCCGGGACCCCATCCCTTTTTCCGTCGCCGCGCATGATCACGCAAGCCGGTGCGCACAGAAAATACGCCTTTCCGCCACACGATCCGCCACGTCCTCTGTCGGGGACCGGCAGGGGCGAGCATCATGGCGTGGGCCCGGAGGTACCTGTGGCGCGGGCTCCCGGCGGGGCCCGGCGCGCGAGAAGCGAAGGGGCGAGCGATGGGGACGCAGACCGTCCAGGCGGCGGCGCGACCGGCGCGCCGGCAACGGCGCGGACAGCTGGTGATCGACTGGCTGACCACCACCGACCACAAGAAGATCGGCCACCTCTACCTGATCACGTCGTTCGTGTTCTTCCTGATCGCCGGTGTGATGGCGCTGCTGATGCGCGCCGAACTGGCCCGGCCCGGACTGCAGCTCGTCGACAACCAGCAGTTCAACCAGATGTTCACCCTGCACGGCACGATCATGCTGCTGCTGTTCGCGACGCCCAGCTTCGCGGGGTTCGCCAACGAGCTGATGCCGCTGCAGATCGGGGCGCCCGACGTGGCCTTCCCGCGGCTGAACATGTTCTCGTACTGGCTGTTCCTCTTCGGCGGGCTGATCGTGCTGGGTTCGCTGGTGGTCACCGGGGGTCCGGCCGCCTACGGCTGGTTCGCCTACGCGCCGCTGAACAGCATGGAGTACTCCCCCGGCCTCGGCCCGGACCTGTGGATCATGGGCCTCGCGCTGTCCGGCTTCGGCACCATCCTCGGCGCGGTCAACTTCATCACCACCATCGTCGGGATGCGCGCCCCCGGGATGACGATGTTCCGGATGCCGCTGTTCACCTGGAACACGCTGTTCACGTCGATCCTGATCCTGCTGGCGTTCCCGGTGCTCGCGGCGGCGCTGCTGGTGCTGGAGGCGGACCGGCGGTTCGGCTCACAGATCTTCGAGGCCGCCAACGGCGGGGCGCTGCTGTGGCAGCACCTGTTCTGGTTCTTCGGCCATCCCGAGGTCTACATCATCGCGCTGCCGTTCTTCGGCATCGTCACGGAGATCATCCCGGTCTTCAGCCGCAAGCCGCTGTTCGGCTATCTGACGCTGGTGGGCGCCACCATGGCCATCACGGGCCTGTCGGTGGTGGTGTGGGCGCACCACATGTTCGCCACCGGCGCGGTGCTGCTGCCGTTCTTCTCCTTCATGAGCTTCCTGATCGCGGTGCCGACGGGCGTGAAGTTCTTCAACTGGACCGGCACCATGATCAAGGGCTCGCTGTCCTTCGAGACGCCCATGCTGTGGGCGACCGGGTTCCTGGTGTCGTTCCTGTTCGGCGGGCTGACCGGGGTGCTGCTGGCGTCGCCGCCGCTGGACTTCCATGTGACGGACTCGTACTTCGTCGTCGCGCACTTCCACTACGTGGTCTTCGGCACCGTCGTCTTCGCGACCTTCGCCGGGTTCTACTTCTGGTGGCCCAAGTTCACCGGGAAGATGCTCGACGAACGGCTCGGCAGGATCCAGTTCTGGACGCTGTTCGTCGGCTTCCACACCACGTTCCTGGTGCAGCACTGGCTGGGCGCGGAGGGCATGCCGCGCCGCTACGCCGACTATCTCGCGGCGGACGGCTTCACCGCCCTGAACACCGTCTCCACCATCGGCGCGTTCCTGCTCGGCATGTCCACGCTGCCGTTCCTCTACAACGTCTGGAAGACCGCCAGGTACGGCGAGAAGGTCGAGGTCGACGACCCGTGGGGCTTCGGGCGGTCCCTGGAGTGGGCGACCTCGTGTCCGCCGCCCCGGCACAACTTCACGACGCTGCCCCGGGTCCGCTCGGAGTCGCCGGCGTTCGACATGAACCATCCGGAGTACGCGGCGGTGACGTCGCAGCCCGAGCCGAAGAGCGAGCAGGCCGGCACCGAGCCGCTCTGACCGCGTCGGGATCTCCGGCCTGTGGGCGAGTCCGCCGGCCGTCGCGGACAGCCACTGTCCTGGAGGGGCCGGGGTCAGGGCTCGTAGGCCAGGTGCGGCACCGTGAAACAGGTGCGGTTCATGTCGCCCTGCGACACCCAGCCCTCGCCGTCCCGCCAGCGGGCCACGGACAGACAGGTCCGGCTCGTGGCCGGTGGCTCGGGCGAGCGTTCGAACGAGACGGGCAGCAGCAGTCCGCCCGCGGTGTGGTCCCGGGCACGGTTCACGTGGGCGTCGACGCACGCGCGCGTGATGCCCGTACGGGCGCAGGACCGAGCCGCGTCGGTGAACCAGCGGGCGGCGGCCCAGCCCTCCAGCTGCCACTGGGAGTGCGTCCTGAGGTCCTCGGTGGCGTCCCGGAACGCGCGTACGGCCGGGTGTCCGGTGTCCTCGAAGTTGCGGCTGGAGCCGGTCGCCCACAGGGCGTTGCGGCAGTGCGGCGCGTCCTTGTAGTCCTCGGCGACGGTGGACGTCCAGTTCTGCACGTTGGTGACCTTGGCGGTGACCCGGGCGCCGACGTCGTCCATGGCCTGGCACAGGCGGGCGTTGCCGTGGTCGTCGATGGCGTCGAAGACCAGGTCGGCGCCCTGCTGCTTCAGGTCGGCGGCCACCGCGCGGAAGTTGGGCAGCGCGAAGTCGACCTGTTCGGTGACCACCTTGTAGCCCTCGGCCCTCAGGCCGCGTTCGACGAGACGGGCGTAGGCGGTGGACGCGGACTGGTTGTAGGAGACGACGGCGGCCGTGCGGGCGCCGTGCTCGCGCTTGAAGTAGCGGTACACCTCGGTGCCGCCGTACAGCTTTCCGTCCCAGCCGGGGGTGCCGTTCCTGGGCGCCTCACTGCCGTGGATGCCGTAGAGGTGCGGGTAGGTGTCGTAGGCGGCGCCGATGGGCTGGCCGCCGATGTCGGGCACGCCCGCGCGGGAGACGCGGGGGGCGCCCGCGTAGTCCAGGGCGGTGGTGGCGACCAGGGCGACGACCTTCTCCTCGTCGATCAGCCTGTGCACGCACTCGTTGTTGCCGACACCGCTGCCGCCGTCGTCGCACAGCCGCACCTCGACGCGCCGGCCGTCGATGCCGCCGCGCGCGTCGAGCCGGTCGAACCATGCCTTCGCACCGTCGCGCGGGCCGGTGAAGGCACCGCCGCCGACCGGGCTGGTGGCGCTGGTGACGATGCCGACGCGGATCGGCTCGCCGGCGTCCCGGGCGGTCGCGGACGGGCGGTCGTCCTGCTCGAAGTCGCTCTCCGGCAGGCGGCTGCCGCAGGCCGCGGTCAGGGCGAGGAGCGCCGCCGCGGCCAGTGCCTCAGCAGCCCGGGATGTCCGGGGGTGATTCATCGCCGCTCAGTCGCACGAGCGCGCACAGGGACTTGACGGACACCTTCCAGGTGCCGTCGTCGTCGACGGAGACCCCGGAGGCGTCCGGAAGGGCGGTGGCTCCCCTGAGGGTCAGGGTGAACGTCACGTCCGCCTCGGTCGGTGAGGTGAACGTGATCTCGGTGACCTCCGCCTTCACCTGTCCGACGCGGTTGTCGCCGCTGAACGCCTCGAGCACCGGGCCCAGCAGCTCACCGTTCTGCAGGAGTTTCTTCTTCTCGTCCACCGGGGTCTGGGGGTCGAAGAACTTCTCCCAGTTCTGCCGGATCTCCTGTTCGGCCTCCGCCTGGTTCGCGGGCGCGCTGCCCGGTGCGTTCGTCGTCCGGTCCGCCGACGGCGTGGAAGTCCCGCTGCCGCCGCCACCGCTGTCGTCGCCGCACGCCGCGAGGCCCGGCGCCAGGACCAGGAACAGGGCGGCGGCCAGCGCCGTGCCCCGTCCCGCCGTCCGTGGGCCGCGCCTTCCCGTCCGTGTGTTCCCCCGCCCGATGTCACTGCCGAGAACCATCTGGCTCACCAATCGGGTGTCGGTCCGGACCGTGTGCGCCCGGTGCTTTCAGGGTCGGGTCCCAGGGGGCATAGTGCAAGCCATGCGGACAGTCCGACTCCGGATCGCGCACCCCGTCCTCTGGGCGGGCTGGGCCGCGCTCGCCGCCGGCGCGGTGCTGTGCGTCATCGGCTGGTACGGCGTCTCGGGTGAGCGTCACACCGAACGGCAGCTGCCCTATCTGGCCTCCTGCAGCATCCCCGGAGCCGCGCTGATCGTCGCCGGTGCGGTGCTGCTCGCCCACGGCCGGGACGCGCTCGCCGCCACGCGCGTGGAGGAGCTGTACGGCCTGCTGGTCGCCGCCGATCCGGCCGGCGCCGACGAGCCGGGGCGGCCGGCCGGCGGGCCGGTGGCCGTCAGCCCGGAGACGCTGATGGTGCCGGGCGGGACGCTGTGGCACCGCGCGGACTGCCCGCTGGTCGCGGGGAAGGCGGAGGCGGTTCCGGTGGACGGGAGGTCGGCCGCGGGCGGTGGGCTGGGGCCCTGCCCGATCTGCGAACCCGCCGACGAGTCCGGCTGAGGCCTCGCCGATGTCCTCGCTGACGTACGACCTCACACTGGCCGGTCTGTCGGTGGGCGCCGCGGCGGCGCTCACCGGGATCGGTCTGGTCGTGACGTACCGGGCGACCGGGGTGCTGAACTTCGCGCACGGCGCGATCGCGATGGTGTGCGCGTATGTGCTGCGCGGCCTGGTCGTCGACCGGGGCTGGCCACTGTGGTCGGCCGCCGCACTGACGCTGCTGGTGGTGGCGCCGGGGATCGGGGTGGTGCTGGAGCGGTTCGTGTTCCGGCCCCTGTCCGTGCGGGGCGGCGGTCCGGCGCGGGCGCTGGTGGCGTCCATCGGGGTGTTCGTGCTGCTGGTGGGCGGGGCGGCACTGCTGTGGGGGCAGGGGGCGCGGGACGACGCGCCGGTGCTGGTGCCGGCGGAGCCGTGGGGGCAGCTCGCGGTGGTGGCCGTGCTGGCCGCCGGGGTCGGGGTGGTGATCCGCCGGACGCGGTTCGGGCGGGAGCTGCGGGCCGTCGTGGACGACCGGCGGCTGGCCGTGCTGGCCGGTGTGGACGCCGACCGGGTGGCGGCGGCGGGCTGGGCGTTCGGCTCGTTCACGGCCGGTCTGACCGGCGTGCTGCTGGCGCCGTACGTGCGGCTCGACCCGTACGGGCTGCCGCTGCTCGTGATGGAGGTGGTGGCGGTCGCGGTCGCCGCGCGGATGCGCGGTCCGACGGTGGCGGTGGTCGTCGCGCTCGGCATCGGGGTGGCGCAGAGTCAGCTGACGCGGTTGCACCCGTCCGGGTGGGGTGAGCCGTTGCTGCAGGCGGTGGGCGCCAACCTGTTCGTCGTGGCGCTGCTGGTCGCCGCCCTGGTGCTGCCCGGAGTCGGCACGCGCGACGCGTTCCCGCGCACGGCCACCGCGCGGGTACCGGCACCGCCGGGCGCCTGGGTCGTGGCCGGGGTGCTGTTCCTGCTGCCGCTGGGCCTCGCCGGGCGCGATCTGCACACGGCGGTGCAGGTGCCGGCGCTCGGGGTGGTGCTGCTGTCGCTGGTGGTGGTCACCGGCCGGGGCGGGCAGATCTCGCTCGGGCAGGCGGCGTACGCGGGTCTGGGCGCCCTCTTCACGGCGCTGCTGGCGGCCGGCCGCTTCCCCGGCCTGCCCCGGCTGCCGGAGCTGGCCGCGCTCGCGGTGGCGGTCGTCCTGGTGGCTCCGCTGGGTGTGCTGACCGGCTGGCCGGCGATCGGCCGCAGAGGCCTGGCACTGGCGCTGGCGACGTTCGCGGTGGGCGTCGGGGTGAGCCGTTTCGTCTTCGACCAGCCGTACGCCACGTCCGGACTGTCCCTGGGCCGCCCGGCGGGCTTCGACGACGACCGCGCGTACTACGTCCTGGAACTGGTCCTCCTGGCGTGCGCGCTGCTCGCTGCCCGGGCACTGCGCCGGGGCCGCACGGGCCGGGCCCTGGCGGCGATGCGGGACCACGAACCCGGGGCGCGGGCGGCGGGCGTGCGCGTGCCGTCGCTGAAACTCCTCGCCTTCGTGTCCGGGGCGGCGCTGGCCGCGCTCGGCGGCGGCATGCTCGGCATGGGGCTGCGCGCCTTCGACCCGGCCGCGTACGACCCCGTACGGGGCCTGCTGTGGTTCGCCGCGGTGGTGGTCCTGGGCGCCGACAGCGCCCTGGGCGCCCTTCTCGCCGCGGCCCTCCTGGTCGGCTTGGACGCGGGCACGCGCGGGGGCGTGGCAGCGGCGGTGATCGGCGTCCTGGCGGTCCTGTCCGGCCGCTTCCCTGACGGCCCGTACACGGCGCTGCGGGACGTCACGAACCGGCTCCGCCCGGTGCCGACCCTCCTGGCCGTACGCCTCCGCACCCGCCTGCACCCTCCGGAACCGCCACCGAAGCCGCCCCGGTCCCCGGCGGGCGCGACGGCGACGAGCACCGGACCGCGGCCGGACACCCGGACCGGCGAGCCGGGCACGGAGTCCGCCGGCCGTCCCGAACCCACCGGCGGACCACGAACGGCACCGCCGCCGGGCCGCCCCGCCGACGCCCCGGCACGACGGCGGGGGGACACGGTCCGGGAAGCCACCGGGAACACGCGCGCCACCGGACAGCCACCAGGACGCCCTCGCGGGGAGAAACCGGCGGGCGGAGAACCATCGGACCACCGGCCGCCCGGTCATGGGGCACGGGACCGGTTCGCCGGTCCCGCGGTGTCGGGGGAACCGCGCGCCGGGTGGGCCCGGGAGCTGTCCGGCCGGGGGGCGTCGCCCGCACCGGCGCGCCGTTCGGCGGAGCCGTACGCGCCGCACCGGCCCTCGGCGCCGGGCGCCGCGCCGGTGCGCGCGAGCGGCGGTGAGGCACCGGCGGGGCGTCGGCGCGCAGGGGGCTCCGCACCGGCCTTCGACCCCCCTGTGCTCGCCGCCCGCGGTCTGCGGGTCCGGTACGGCGGGTTCACCGCGTTGGACGGGGTGGATCTGGACGTCCCGGCCGGGCGGGTGACCGCTGTCGTCGGGCCCAACGGGGCCGGGAAGAGCACGCTGTTCCACTGTCTGGCGGGGACCCTGCGCCCCGCGCGGGGGTCGGTTTCGCTCGGCGGGCGGGACATCACGCGGCTGCCCGCGCACGCCCGCGCCCGGCTCGGGATCGCGCGGACGTTCCAGCAACTGGCGGTCTTCCCGACGCTGACCGTCGCCGAGAACGTGCGTGTCGGTGCCGAACGGGGCCGGCTGCGCGATCCCGGCGCGGTGGAGCGGACGCTGCGGCTCTTCGGGCTCGACGGGCCGATGAGGGCGCGGCCCGCCGCCGGGCTCCCCACCGGGACGCTGCGCCGGGTGGAGGTCGCGCGAGCCCTCGCCGCCGCCCCGCGCGTGCTGCTGCTCGACGAACCCGCCGCCGGTCTCGACACCGCCGAGGTCACCGCGCTGGCCCGGATCCTGAAGGCGCTGGCCGCCGACGGCACGGCCCTCCTGGTCGTCGAGCACGATCTCGACCTGGTCGCCGGCCTCGCCGACGTCGTGCACGTGATGACGGCGGGCCGGATCGTCGCCTCCGGACCGCCCGGGAGCGTCCTGGACACCCTCGGGGAGGCGACCGGCCCATGACCTTGATCTCCCTGCGCCACGCGCGCGTGCGGTACGGCCCCCTGGAGGCCCTGCACGGCGTCACCCTCGCCGCCCCCGGCCCCGGCGTCACCGTGCTGCTGGGCCGCAACGGCTCCGGCCGTACGACCGCCCTGCGCGCGCTGGCCGGTGACGTGCCGCTGTCCGGCGGGGCCGTGGTGTGGGACGGGCGGGACGTGACCGGCGTACCGGCGTACGAGCGGGCCCGGCGCGGGCTGTGCCTGGTGCCGGAGCGGCGGGCGGTGTTCGGTTCCCTCACCGTGCGGGAGAACCTCGCTCTCACCACCCCCGACCCCGCCCGTGCCCTCGACGCCTACCCGTCGCTGCGGCCGCTGCTGGAGCGCCGGGCCGGCACGCTCTCCGGAGGTGAGCAGCGGATGCTGGCCCTGTGCCGGGCGTTGTCGCCGCGCGTGCGCGTGGTGCTCGTCGACGAGCCCGCCCAGGGCATGTCACCGGCGGTCGCGGCCCGTACGTACGCGCTGCTGGCCGCGCTCGGCGCGTGCGTGGTCGTCGCCGAGCAGCGGCTGCCGCCCGCCCTGCACGGCCGTCCCGCCTTCGTGTACGTACTGCGCCGGGGCTCGGTGGTGTTCGCCGGGGAGACCGGCGAACTCGGCCGGTCCGCCTCCGCCCGGCAGCCGTAGGGCCCCGTCCGACCGGACGGGGCCCCGTGCCCGGGATCCTGTCGGCGAAGCCGGCGGCATGACGCCGGTGGGAGCCGGTCTCCCGGCAGAACGGCCCGCCGACGGCGTGTCGCCGGGAGATCCGCCCCCGTCGTGTCCCAGGGCCCGCGTCCGGAGGGCGGGCCCGGCGACGGCTCAGACGTCGAGGCGCTGTCCGGGCACGATCACGTCGGGGTCCCCGCCGATGACGGACCTGTTGGCCTCGTACAGGCGCTGCCAGGTCGTGCCGTACCGCGCGGCGATCCCGCTCAGCGTGTCGCCCGCGCGGACGGTGTGGTCGCCGCGGGACGTGCTCCGGTCCGTGTGCCCGGAGGATGTCGAAGTCCTGGCCGGCTCCGACGACTTCGACTGCTTCGACGGAGCCCGCTCCGTGGTCACCGGGTCCGCGGCGGGTGCGCTCCCGGACGCCCCCGCGCGTGCCGAGCAGGTCGGCCAGGCGCCCCAGCCCTGGGCGCGCTGCACCTTCGTGGCGACCGCGATCTGCTGGGCCCTGGTGGCCCGGTCGGCCGTCGGCGCGTAGGCCGTGCCGCCGTAGGCGCGCCAGGTGGCGCCGGAGAACTGCAGTCCGCCGTAGTAGCCGTTGCCGGTGTCGATGTGCCAGTCGCCGCCGCTCTCGCACTGTGCGATGCGGTCCCACACTCCGCCGTCCGCCGCCGTGGCGTTCCCGGTCGCGGCGAGCAGTCCGAGGGGCGCGAGCAGCGCCGCACCGGCCAGGACGGCCGTCGTACGGGTCGTGCGGAGGTGGTCGCGGGTGTTATCGGCACATTCGGACATGTAGATCCTTCCCGAAGGACTCGGGGTCCCCGAGGCGGAGTGCCGCCCGCCGCGTCGTGGGACGCGTGGGCCGCGCTCGCCCCGTCCGCCTTCGGGGTCGTGCGGTGGTGCCGTGTGGTGCGGTCGGCGGACGTACCCGAGCGGTGCTCGCTGCACACGGCGGAGGAATCTAAGGAGCCTCCGGTACCGGGATCAACCAACGCCCCGTCATGCCAGGCCAGTTGCCGCTTACCTCGGGTAGCGGCGATTTTCGGCCACCCACTTCATTCCCTGATTTCAGGATTTGTCGACCAGTGGACAGGGCGATCTGTGAGCCACCTCACCTCCTCAACGGCAGTACAGCGAGGGGCAGTTGACGATGAGTGGCCGATTCCGCGCCGAGCGTGACCGTACGCGCTGGATGGTTCGATTCCGTTCGCCCTGGGGCGTGACTACCGCCACAGATCGCCCGTTGTCTTCTTCATGAGCCGGGGACCCACCCGGACCACGGGCCGGGAGCCACCCGGCCTCGCCACGCACCGCATCCCGAGGGAGCCACCCGTGCCGCGCATGCTCGACGTCAGCGACGAGGTACGCGCCGAGATCGGCGACGAAGAAGCAGCCCGCCTGCTCGCCGGAGAGTCCGCCCCGGGCAGTTACGACTGCACCTCCTGTCGCACCCCGGGCGACCCGGAGCAGGAGCGCACCAGCACCGTCCTGTTCATCGGGGACGAGACCGCCGTCCTCGCCTTCGCCCACGCCGGCTGCCTGCCCTCGCAGGTCGTCCAGGTCACCGAGGAGCAACTCCAGGGCGCCGTGCGGGCCATCGGCGGCGACACCGGGGAACCGGCGTCCGCGAAGGCCGCCCCCGAGCAGGCCGTGCTCGGGGTGACCAGCGGACTGGTCCTGATCTCCGGGGAGTTGCACCCGGCACTGGTCGTGGAGCCGACCGCGCCGGTCGCGCGGCCCGGTTCGCTCGGGGCCGGCGACGACTTCCTGCCACTCCTCATCGAGCAGGGCTTCATGCCGCTGACCGAGCTGTCGGCCGTACCGCCGGCACTGCACGGCTGGTCGGTCCTGCTCGCCGCGGGGCAGCTGCACGCCGTGCTCCAGCCGAACCCGGCCGGCGGCCGTCCGGTGGCCTGGTGGCAGGCGCACCAGCCGCTCCAGGTCACCGACGGCTGGCGGTCGGCCGCCAACAAGCACCAGCAGGTGCTGATGTTCGCGGCCCCGGTCGGCTCGATCGGCCGCCAGCCGCGCGAGGACCTGCTGCGCGACGCGCTGGACAAGGCGGCGGCGAACGGCAAGCTCGTCGCCGCGGCGCTGCCGCTGGCGGGTCTCTGACCGGCCCGGCGGACACCACACCGCCGGACAACCGGCGAAAGCCGCAAAAATGCCGCATCCCTTACGGCACGGGGTCGTTTGGACATACGTGCACGCATACGACGTTCCCCGCCGCCAGTCCCTCGCCCCGGTCCCCGCACCCGTGCGCCCGGAGCGGGACTCCCGGAGCGGCCTCTCGGCCACGCCAATCTACGACGCGCTCTACACCGAGTACGTCAAGTCCTTCCGTTCGCTGCCGGGTGACCGCAGCGGCGAGGAGGAGCTGGGCTTCACCGCCTTCGGGAACATCCCGCGTGGTGCGGGCTCGTACGGCGGCCACAGCCCGAGCACGTTCGGCGCCTCCCTCGTGAGCGGTGCCCACGGCGCGGGGGCGGGCGGCGGCCGGCAGGGCGCCGGACCGCAGTGGCAGCGGGTCGGCACGGTCGGCAGGCCCGCCTCCGGGATGCACCATGTGCCGGCCGGGCTGCCGCCGGCGCCGCGCAGAGGCGCCTGACCCGGAGTACGGCGAAGGGGCGGCCCCACCGGGACCGCCCCTTCGTCGTGCCTGCCGTCGGCTACTTCTTCTTGCCGCGCTTCTCCCGCACCCGCACGGAGATGTGGATCGGCGTCCCCTCGAAGCCGAACTCCTCCCGCAGCCGGCGCTCGATGAACCGCCGGTAGCCCGCCTCGATGAAGCCGGAGGCGAACAGCACGAACCGCGGCGGCTTGGTGCCGGCCTGGGTGCCGAAGAGGATGCGCGGCTGCTTGCCGCCCCGCACGGGGTGCGGGTGGGCGGCGACCAGCTCGCCGAGGAAGGCGTTCAGCCTGCCCGTCGGAACCCGCGTCTCCCAGCCCTCCAGGGCCGTCTCGATGGCCGGGACCAGCTTCTCCATGTGCCGTCCGGTGCGCGCCGAGACGTTCACCCGCGGCGCCCACACCACCTGGCCGAGCTCGGTCTCGATCTCCCGCTCCAGGTAGTAGCGGCGCTCCTCGTCGAGGGTGTCCCACTTGTTGAAGGCGAGGACGATCGCGCGGCCCGCCTCCACGGCCATGGTGACGATCCGCTGGTCCTGCACCGAGATGGAGTCGGCGGCGTCGATGAGGACGACGGCCACCTCCGCCTTCTCGACGGCGGCGGCGGTGCGCAGCGAGGCGTAGTAGTCGGCGCCCTGCTGGAGGTGGACGCGCTTGCGGATGCCCGCAGTGTCGACGAACTTCCAGGTCTTGCCGCCGAGTTCGATCATCTCGTCGACCGGGTCACGGGTGGTGCCGGCGAGTTCGTTGACGACGACCCGGTCCTCGCCCGCGACCTTGTTCAGCAGCGAGGACTTGCCGACGTTGGGCCTGCCGATCAGGGCGATGCGGCGCGGGCCGCCGACGGTGGTGCCGAAGGTCTGCGCCGGGGCCTCGGGCAGGGCCTCCAGGACCTGGTCCAGCATGTCGCCGGTGCCGCGGCCGTGCAGCGCGGAGACCGGGTGCGGCTCGCCGAGGCCCAGGGACCACAGGTAGGACGCGTCGGCCTCGCCGCTCGGGCCGTCCACCTTGTTGGCGCACAGCACGACCGGCTTGCCGGCCTTGCGCAGCAGCCGGACGACGGCCTCGTCGGTGTCGGTCGCGCCGACCTTGGCGTCCACGACGAAGACGACCGCGTCGGCGGCCTCGATGGCGTACTCGGCCTGGGCGGCCACGGAGGCGTCGATGCCGAGGACGTCCTGCTCCCAGCCGCCGGTGTCGACGACCTTGAAGCGGCGGCCCGCCCACTCGGCCTCGTAGGTGACGCGGTCGCGGGTGACGCCCGGCTTGTCCTCGACGACCGCCTCACGGCGGCCGATGATGCGGTTCACCAGGGTCGACTTGCCGACATTGGGGCGGCCGACGACGGCGAGCACGGGCAGCGGACCGTGGCCCGCCGCCTCGATGGCGCCCTCGACGTCCTCGAGGTCGAAGCCCTCCTCCGCGGCGAGCTCCATGAACTCCGCGAACTCGGCATCGCCCAGCGCCCCGTGATCGTGCTCGTGCGCACCCTCGTACGCGTCCGAGCCGTCGGGCTGGATGTGGTCGTTCATGAAGTCCGTACCTCGTCGTTCATCGTGGTGATCGGTGGAACGCCCCGTTCGAGGGGTGGTCCACTACTCGAGTGTCGCCTAGCGCCCGGTGAGGCGCCTGGCGTTTTCCAGGTGGGCGGTGAGCTGCTTCTGGATGCGTTCGGTCGCCTCGTCCAGCGCCTTGCGCGTCCGTCTGCCGCTGCCGTCGCCCGCGTCGAAGGGGTCGCCGAAGACGACGTCCACGCGGGAGCGCAGCGGGGGCAGCCCCTTCATCAACCGTCCGCGCCGCTCGGAACTTCCCAGGACGGCCACCGGCACGATCGGCGCGTCGCCGCGTACGGCGAAGTAGGCGAGCCCCGCGCGGAGCGAGGCGAAGTCGCCCTCGCCGCGCGTGCCCTCCGGGAAGATGCCGAGGACGCCGCCCTGCCGCAGTACGCCCAGCGCCCGGGAGATCGCCGTGCGGTCGGTGGTGTCGCGGTCCACCTTGAGCTGGCCGATGCCGGTCAGGAACGGGTCGAGCGGGCCGACGAACGCCTCCTTCTTGATCAGGAAGTGCGTCGGCCGGGGTGCCACGCCCATGACCATGGGGCCGTCGATGTTGTGGGAGTGGTTCACGGCGAAGATCAGCGGACCGGCCGCGGGCACCCGCCAGGCGCCCAGCACACGCGGCTTGAACAGCCCGTACATCAGGCCGACGCCGATGCGCCGGCCGACCTCGGCGCTCCGCACCGATGGGACGTCGGTCACTTCCCGGCCCGCTTCTCCTCGACGAGGGTGACGACACACTCGATGACCTGCTGGAGCGTGAGGTCGGTGGTGTCCACCTCGACCGCGTCGCCGGCCTTGGCCAGCGGGGAGGTCTTGCGGCCGGCGTCGGCCGCGTCCCGCTTGATCAGGGCCTCGCGGGTGGTGTTCAGGTCCGCGCCCTTGAGCTCGCCGCTGCGGCGGGCGGCACGGGCCTCCGCGCTGGCGGTGAGGAAGATCTTCAGGTCGGCGTCGGGCAGCACGGTGGTGCCGATGTCGCGGCCCTCGACGACGATGCCGGTGACGGCGGAGGCGGCGATGGACCGCTGCAGCTCGGTGATCCGGGCCCGCACGTCGGGGACCGCGGAGACCGCGCTGACCTTGGAGGTGACGTCCTGTCCGCGGATCGGGCCGGCCACGTCGACGCCGTCGACGGTGATCGTCGGGTCCTGGGGGTCCGTACCGGAGACGATCTCGGGCTTCCCGGCGACGGCGGCGATCGCGGACGGGTCGTCTATGTCGATGCCGTTGGTCACCATCCACCAGGTGATCGCCCGGTACTGGGCGCCGGTGTCCAGGTAGCTCAGGCCGAGCTGCGCCGCCACGGCCTTCGAGGTGCTCGACTTGCCCGTGCCGGAGGGGCCGTCGATGGCGACAATCACGGGCTGGGCGGCGCCGTTTTCCACGGGGGAACACCTTCCTGGTGCGGTGGAGTGGTGTGTACGGGGCGCGGACACGCCCCGCACCAGATTACCGGCCCCCGGGAACCCTTCCGACAAGCGGACGATCCGGCCCTCCGGGGGACGGGCCGCCCCCGGGTCCTCCCCCGCCCCGGCCCGTCACCGGCGGATCCGTCACTGGCGGATCGCCCAGCCCCGCTCCCGCAGCCCCGCGGTGAGGGCCGGGGCCGTCCTGGGCTCCACCATGAGCTGGACCAGACCGGCCTGCTGTCCGGTGGCGTGCTCGATGCGGACGTCCTCGATGTTGGCGCCGGCGCGCTCGGCGTCCGCGAAGATGCGGGCGAGCTGGCCGGGCTGGTCGTCGATGAGCACCGTCACGGTCTCGTAGACGCGCGGCGCGGAGCCGTGCTTGCCGGGGACGCGGACCTGCCCCGCGTTGCCGCGGCGCAGCACGTTCTCGATGCCGGTGCTGCCCTCGCGGCGCTTGTCCCCGTCGGAGGACTGCAGCGCGCGCAGGGCGCGCACGGTCTCCTCCAGGTCGGCGGCGACGTCCGTGAGCAGGTCGGCGACCGGGCCGGGGTTCGCGGAGAGGATGTCGATCCACATCCGGGGGTCGGAGGCGGCGATCCGGGTCACGTCCCGGATGCCCTGCCCGCACAGTCGTACGGCGGCCTCCTCGGCGTGCTCCAGGCGCGCGGCGACCATGCTGGACACCAGGTGGGGCATGTGGGAAACGAGGGCCACGGCCCGGTCGTGGGCGTCGGCGTCCATGACGACGGGTACGGCCCTGCAGTGCGAGACCAGCTCCAGGGCGAGGTTCAGCACCTCGGTGTCGGTGTCCCGGGTCGGGGTGAGCACCCAGGGGCGCCCCTCGAAGAGGTCCCCGGTGGCGGCCAGCGGACCGGACCGCTCGCGGCCGGACATCGGGTGGGTGCCGATGTACGACGCCAGGTCGAGCCCGCGCTCCTGGAGCTCGCGGCGCGGTCCGCCCTTGACGCTGGCGACGTCGATGTAGCCGCGTGCCGCGCCGCGCCGCATCGCGTCGGCGAGCACGTCGGCCACATGGGCGGGCGGGGCGGCGACGATCGCCAGGTCGACCGGCCCGTCGGGGGCCTCGTCCGTGCCGGCGCCGAGCGCGGCGGCCGTACGGGCCTGCTCCGGGTCGTGGTCGGTGAGGTGGACGACGACGCCCCGCCGGTTCAGGGCGAGCGCGGCGGACGTGCCGATGAGCCCGGTGCCGATGACGAGTGCGGTCCTCACTGGGCGATGTCCTTGCGCAGGGCGGCCGCCGCGCCGAGGTAGACGTGCGCGACGTCCGCGCGGGGCTTGTCGCACTCGATGTGCGCGAGGACCCGGACGACACAGGGCATGGCGCCCTCGATGTCCAGTTCCTGGGCGCAGATCAGGGGGACGTCGACGATGCCGAGCTTGCGGGCGGCGGCGGCCGGGAAGTCGCTGTGCAGATCGGGTGTGGCCGTGAACCAGAGGCTGATCAGGTCGTCGGTGTGCAGGCCGTTGCGCTCCAGGATCGCGGTGAGCAGCGCGCCGACCTGCTCCTCCATGTGACCGGCCTCGTCCCGCTCCAACTGGACGGCCCCCCGGACCGCGCGTACCGCCACGACGATGCTCCTTGCTGACGTGCCTGTCTGCTGTTCGGTCGTCCAGCGTAGTCAGCCCGCGCGGGAGGGGCGCCGGGCGCCCGCCCGCTGAGACGGGCGATGTGCGCGCTTCATGGCGTTTTGTTGTGTTTTGCTTCTTGTTCGGCGGGTTCGGTGTCAGGATGCGGGAACCGCGACCTCCGGGAGTGACGACATGACCCCTCGTGCAACACGCCGCACGGTTCTGCTCGCGACGGGCGCGGCGGCGCTGGCCGCGGGCTGCGGCTCGGACGGCGGGAACGGCGGAAACGGCAGGGACGGCGGCACCCCGCCGGAGACCACCGGGCAGGAGCTGATCTCGACCACCGACGTCCCGGTGGGCGGAGGGACGGTCCTCGCGGACGAGAAGATCGTGGTCACCCAGCCGCAGGAGGGCGACTTCAAGGCCTTCTCGGCGATCTGCACCCACCAGGGCTGTGTCGTGGCCGACGTCGCGGACGGCACCGTCGACTGCGCCTGCCACGGCAGCCGCTTCAGGATCACCGACGGCTCGGTGGAGCGGGGCCCCGCGACCCGGCCACTGCCCGAGGAACCGATCACGGTGGAGGGAAATTCGATCCGCCGGGCGTGATCCACCGCGTACGCTCCCGGGCATGCGCCCCGAGACCCTGGTCGGCGACCACACGATCTACGCCTGTGTCATGGGTTCGCGCGCCTTCGGTCTGGCCACCGAGGGCAGCGACACCGACCGCCGGGGCGTCTTCCTCGCGCCCACTCCCCTGTTCTGGCGCTTCGAGAAGCCGCCGACGCACATCGAGGGCCCGGCCGAGGAACAGTTCAGCTGGGAACTGGAACGCTTCTGCGAGCTGGCCCTGCGCGCCAACCCCAACATCCTGGAGTGCCTGCACTCCCCGCTGGTGGAGTACGCCGACGCCACCGGCCGCGAGCTGTTGTCCCTGCGCGAGGCGTTCCTCTCCCGCAAGGTCCACGAGACGTTCACGCGGTACGCCCACGGCCAGCGCCGCAAGCTGGAGGCGGACGTCCGCGCACACGGCGCCCCGCGCTGGAAGCACGCGATGCACCTGCTCCGCCTGCTGATCAGCGCCCGCGACCTGCTCCGTACGGGCACCCTCACGATCGACGTGGGCGAGGAGCGCGAGCCGCTGCTCGCGGTGAAGCGGGGCGAGGTGTCCTGGCCCGGGTTCGAGGCGCGGATGACCCGCCTGGCGCGGGAGGCCGAGCAGGCCGCCCACCACAGCCCGCTCCCCGCGGAACCGGACCGCCGCCGGGTCGAGGACTTCCTCGTCCGCACCCGCCGTGCCTCAGCCCTCCAGACGGGTCCGTACGACGAGGTCGTGCAGGGCGTCGTACGCGGTGGGGGCGTCGGGCAGGGCTGACGCGGCCTGCGCCTCGTCCAGTACGCCGTGCAGCCGCTCCACGTCGGCCCGTACGCGTGCGTGGTCGACGGGGGCGTCCCCGTGCTCGCGCTCCGCCTTGGCGGCGATCAGCTCCGGCAGGTGGTCCGGGGCGGCGTCGACCTCCCCGGCGAGGGTGGGCAGATGGGGCTGCACCTCGCCGGAGCGCATCAGGTGGATGCCGGTGAGCAGCACCCGGAAGGTGTAGAGCAGCGGTTTGAGTTCGCCGGTCCTCTCGAACAGCCGCCACTGGGTCCGGGCGAACCCCCGGTAGTGGTGGGCGTGGTGGCCGGTGAGGACGCCCGGGGCGAGCGCGGCCAGTTCGCGGTGGGTGTCGGTGGTGTGCACGACCAGCGGGGACAGCAGCTGTTCCAGGACGTAGCCGTTGCGGCGCAGCATCAGGCGGACGAACTTGCGCAGGTCGTGCGTGACCAGGTCCATCTCGACGCCGTCCCGGACCCACATCCGGGACCGGGTCTCGTCCGGCTCGCGCAGTCCGACGAGGTCGGCGGCCGGCAGCAGGTGCGCGCCCCGCAGGTCCACGTCGGAGTCGCGGGACGGGAAGCCGTACAGGTGCGCGCCGGAGACGGTGGCGAACAGCACCGGGTCGGGCTGTTCGGCGATCACCGGGCTCAGGTCGAGGTCCAGGGCGTCGATCATCGCTCAAGCGTCCCAGAGCGTTCCCAGCGCCAGCAGTTCGCCCCGGTACTCGATGCGGTCCGCCCACTCGGCGGGCCAGGCGTCCGCGCCCAGGTACG
This sequence comes from Streptomyces sp. NPDC059787, assembly GCF_042732315.1. Taxonomy (NCBI): domain Bacteria; kingdom Bacillati; phylum Actinomycetota; class Actinomycetes; order Kitasatosporales; family Streptomycetaceae; genus Streptomyces; species Streptomyces sp. NPDC059787. Next base: position 30,647 of record NZ_JBHWHX010000005.1, on the reverse strand, counting down.
CGCCGGCGAAGGCGCCCGTGAGGCAGGCGATGGAGTCGGAGTCTCCGGCCGTGCAGGCGGCGCGGCGCAGGGCGGTGAGGGGTTCGTCGACGAAGAGGAGGAAGCACAGCAGGCCGGTCGCCAGGGCCTCCTCGGCGATCCAGCCCTCGCCCGTGGCCAGGCAGGGGTCGGTCTCGGGCGAGACGGTCCGTACGGCGTCCCGGAGGCGCTCCAGGACGCCCAGGCACTCGTCCCAGCCCCGCGCGATGAAGTGCTCGGGGGTGGGGTCCTGGGCGCGGGTCCACAGGTCGCCGAGCCAGAACTCGTGGTAGCGGGTGCGGTTGTCGTAGGCGTAGGAGCGCAGCAGTCCGATCAGGCCGGTCGGCTCGGCGCCCTCCGCCAGCAGCCGTACGGCGTGCGCGGTGAGGTCGGAGGCGGCGAGCGCGGTGGGGTGGCCGTGGGTGAGGGCGGACTGCAACTGGGCGGCACCCGCGCGCTGTTCGTCGGTCAGGCCGGGGGCCAGGCCCACGGGGGCGACGCGCATGTTGGCGCCGCAGCCCTTGGAGCCGGTCTGGCTGGCGTCCTGCCAGCGCCGGTCCTCGCGGGCCAGCAGGTGGCAGGCCTTGAGGCAGGTGTTGCCGGGGGCGCGGTTGTTCTCGGGCGAACGCCACCACTCCACGAACTCCTCGCGCACCGGCCGCTCCAGCCGCTTCGGGGTGAGCAGTCCCCGGTCCATGGCCGTGCGCAGCCCTCTGCCGAGCGCGAGGGTCATCTGGGTGTCGTCGGTGACGATCGCCGGCCTGGGCAGGTCCATCCCCCGCCAGGGTCCGGACTTCGCGAGGATCGACGGCACGTCGTTGAACTCGGTCGGGAAGCCCAGCGCGTCCCCCAGGGCGAGTCCGGTGAGCGCCCCCGTGGCGGCGCGCTTGGTGACGGTGGTCGTGGTCATGCGGGGCGTCCTTCCGGAGTGGGCCGGAGCAGGGGCGGGTGGAGGGCGGTGGCGGTGCCCGCGCGGTGGAGCGCGGCGGGTTTGCCCCGGCCGCCGGTGAGGCGCGCGGCACCGGGGACGGCTTCGACGAAGCCCGGGGTGGCGAGCACCTTGCGCCGGAAGTTGGGCCGGTCCAGGGCGGTGCCCCACACGGTCTCGTAGACCTGTTGCAGCTCGCCGAGGGTGAACTCGGGCGGGCAGAAGGCGGTGGCGAGGCAGGTGTACTCGAGCTTGGCGCCGACGCGTTCCCGCGCGTCGGCCAGGATCCGGCCGTGGTCGAAGGCGAGCTCCCGCGCGGAGTCGTACGGCGTCCAGCGGGCCTGCGCCGCGTCGCTGCCGCCGTGCGCCTCGGGGGCGTCGGGCAGCAGCGCGGCGAACGCGACCGACACGACCCGCATCCGGGGGTCGCGGTCGGGTTCGCTGTAGGTCCGCAGCTGCTCCAGATGCAGCCCGGACACGTCCGTCAGCCCGGTCTCCTCGCCCAGTTCGCGCCGCGCGGCGCTCTCGGCGGACTCGTCCGGCCGGACGAAGCCGCCGGGCAGCGCCCACCGTCCGGCGTACGGCTCCTGGCCGCGCTCGACGAGCAGGACGTGCAGCGCGCCCGCGCGGAGGGTGAACACGGCGAGGTCGACGGTGACGGCGAAGGGTTCGAAGGCGTACTTGTCGTAGCCGTCCATGACCCGCACCCCCCTTTAATAGTCGCGGTGACTATTAAAGGGGGGTGCGGGTCAAGCGCACAAGCCCTCGGAGGCCCTTTAGAGGTCGACCTCCTGCATCAGCATCCCGACCTCGGTGTTGGACAGCCGCCGCAGCCAGCCCGACTTCTGGTCGCCCAGGGTGATCGGCCCGAAGGCGGTGCGCACCAGCTTGTCGACCGGGAAGCCGGCCTCGGCGAGCATGCGGCGCACGATGTGCTTGCGGCCCTCGTGCAGCGTCACCTCGACGAGGTAGTTCTTGCCGGTCTGCTCCACGACCCGGAAGTGGTCCGCGCGCGCGTAACCGTCCTCGAGCTGGATGCCGTCCTTGAGCCTCTTGCCCAGGTCGCGCGGGATCGGGCCCACGATGGCCGCCAGGTACGTCTTCTTCACGCCGTACTTGGGGTGGGTCAGCCGGTGCGCCAGCTCGCCGTGGTTGGTGAGCAGGATGACGCCCTCGGTCTCGGTGTCGAGCCGGCCGACGTGGAAGAGGCGGGTCTCGCGGTTGGTGACGTAGTCACCGAGGCACTGCCGGCCCTCCGGGTCCTCCATGGTGGAGACGACACCGGCGGGCTTGTTCAGTGAGAAGAACTGGTACGACTGCGTCGCGACGGTCAGGCCGTCGACCTTGACCTCGTCCTTCTCCGGGTCGACCCGCTTGCCCTGCTCGAGGACGATCTCGCCGTTGACTTCCACCCGCGCCTGCTCGATCAGCTCCTCGCAGGCACGCCGGGAGCCGTAGCCCGCGCGGGCGAGCACCTTCTGCAGCCGCTCGCCCTCCTGCTCGGCGCCGGGGAAGGTCTTGGGCAGTTTGACGTCCTTCTTGCCCGCGTACCGCTCGCGGTTGCGCTCCTCGGCCCGCGTCTCGTACTCACGGGACGTGGCCGGGGCGCTGCGCCCCCGCTGCTGGGGCCGCTTCGGGCCGCCCTTGGCGCCGCCTCGGGCCGAGGGGCCGCGGCCCGACTTCGGACCGTCCTGGGTGGCGCCGGGTCCCACGTCGTAGCGCCGCTCCTCCGGGCGCGGCTTCTTCGGACGGCCGCCCTGTTGGTTGTCGCGGTTGCCACCGGCGCCGCGGTGGCCACCGCCGCTCCCGCCGCGGCCGCCGCTGTTGCCACCACGGCTCCCGCCGTTGTTTCCGCTGCTGTTCCTGCCGCTGCTGCTTCGCATCAAAGTTCCGTCTTGTCGTCTGCGTCCTCGGAATCCGGGGCGTCCGGATCGAACGACGGGACCGCTTCCAGCGTCTCGGCCTCGATCGCCTCCGCCTCCGGGAGGAAGGGCGCGAGCTCCGGGAGCTCGTCCAGACCGCGCAGGCCCATCCGCTCCAGGAAGTAGTTCGTCGTCGTGTACAGGATCGCACCTGTTTCGGGTTCCGTGCCCGCCTCCTCGACCAGACCGCGCTGCAGGAGGGTGCGCATCACGCCGTCGCAGTTGACTCCGCGCACGGCGGAGACGCGGCTGCGGCTGACCGGCTGGCGGTAGGCGACGACCGCGAGGGTCTCCAGGGCGGCCTGGGTGAGCCGGGCCTGCTGGCCGTCCAGGACGAAGCCCTCGACGGCGACGGCGTACTCGGGGCGGCTGTAGAAGCGCCAGCCGCCCGCGACGAGGCGCAGCTCGAAGCCGCGGCCCTGGACGGTGTACTCGTCGGCCAGCGCGCGCAGCGCGTCCGCGACCTGGTGTCTGGGGCGCTCCAGTATCTTCGCCAGGTGCTCCTCGGTCGCGGGCTCGTCCACGACCATGAGGACCGCCTCCAGGGCGGGCCTGAGGTCGAGCTCCGCGACGGTGCGCGGCCCGGCGGGGGTGTCGGTCGTCTCCTCGTTCACGGCTTCCTCTCCTCCTCGGGCTGCTCCGGCGGCCGGTCGAACTCGTCGGTGACCGTCGGCGCGGCGTCCCCGTCCCCGCCGGTCCAGCGCACGGTCAGCTCGCCGAGCGCGGCCTCCTGGTCGAGGGCGACGGCCTTCTCGCGGTACAGCTCCAGCAGGGCCAGGAAGCGGGCCACGACGGTCAGGGTGTCGTCCGTGTCCTCGACGAGGGCCCGGAAGCTCGCCTCACCCAGCTCCTTCAGCCGCACGACGACGATCCCGGCCTGCTCCTGCACGCTGACCAGCGGGGCGTGGATGTGGTCGACGTACACCTGCGGCTTGGGCCTGGGCTGCATCGCCTTGACCGCGAGCCTGGCGAAGCCCTCGGCGCCGATGCTGATGACGACCTCGGGCAGCAGCTCGGCGTGGTGCGGCTCGAGTCCGACGGTACGGGGGTGGCGGCGGCCCTCGTCCTCGAGGCGCCGGCTGAAGATCTCGGCGATCCGTTTGTACGCGCGGTACTGCAGCAGCCTCGCGAACAGCAGGTCCCGGGCCTCCAGGAGGGCGAGGTCGGCCTCGTCCTCCACCTCGGCGGCGGGCAGCAGCCGGGCAGCCTTGAGATCCAGCAGCGTGGCCGCCACGACCAGGAACTCGGTCGTCTCGTCCAGGTCCCAGTCGGGCCCCAGGGCCCGGATGTACGCCATGAACTCGTCGGTCACCTTGGACAGCGCGACCTCGGTGACGTCCAGCTTGTGCTTCGAGATCAACTGCAGCAGCAGATCGAACGGCCCCTCGAAGTTCGCCAACCGAACCTTGAACCGCCCGTCACCGTCCTCGGCCTCGTCCGCCGCCGGAGCACCGCCCGCGGGCTCCGCCCCGGCCCCGGCGTCACCGGGCGTGGCGGTCCCCGCCCGGCCGACGCCGATCGCGCCGGTCCCGGCCCCGGACGCCTCCGCCACCGCGGGTTCCTGTCCGCCGGACACGGCCACCGTCCCGCCGACGGCCGGAACGTCCGGCCCTGCCGCACGCGCGACGGTCTCCCGCGTCGGTGGCGTCCCCGGCTCACCCGGTGAAGACCCTGCGGGGAAGACCTCGCCGCCCACCCGCGCCGGGGTCACCGCGCGGGCCCTGGGCCCCGCCTCTCCGGGCACGACGGTCCCGTACCCCGGCGCAGCCACCGGCTCGGCCGGCGAGGAACACCTCAGGCGCGCCTCCTCAGCCCCGGCGACCGTGCCCTCCGGCACCGTCCCCGGCTCGTCCGCGTCCGCGGACGCCCCGCGCGGCGGCGTGGCCGCCGGACCCGACTCGCCGGGCTCGGCGGCCCCACGCTCCGACGTCACCGGCGCGACCGGCGAGACGACCCGCGCGGGAGGTTCGGTGCCCGGCGTGTCCTCGGGCGTGCCGTGGGTCGGGCCCGGCTCCTCACGCTCGGCGGCCCTGCTCTCCGACGCCACCACCGGTGAGGGGCCCGCGGGAGTCCCCGCGCCCTCCTCGGGCGCCCCCTGCCCGGGTGCCGGCGGCGCCGCTCCCGGGCCCCGGCCCAGGGTGCGGCGGCGGGGCGGGCGGGCGCCGGAGGCGGGGGTGTCGTTCGAGGTCATGGCCTCCGCAGGCTACCGCTACCGTCCACGGAGGCGTCGTACGAGGATGCTGGCGTCCCCGCGGCTCTCCAGGTCGGCGAGGACCACGGCGACCGCCTCGCGGACGATGCGGCCCCGGTCCACCGCCAGCCCGTGCTCGCCGCGCAGCACCAGACGCGCGTGCTCGAGGTCCATCAGCTCCTCGGCGGACACGTACACGGTGATCTTCTCGTCGTGCCGCTCACGGCCGCTGGGCCGTCGTGACGCCGCCCGCCCCCGCTTGCCGCGCTGAGCCTCACCGTCCTGCGCCGGCTGACGCCGCCCGGAGCCCGCCGCGTCGCGGCTGCGGGACTCCCCGGCTCCGTCCGGCTCCGCGTCCGCCGCGACGTGCTCCGCGCCCTCGCCGCCCTGCGCGGGCACCGACTGCGGCGCGTCCTCCACGGCGGCCGCCGCCGCGTCGCCCTCCCCCGCGGGTGCGGGGACACGGGCGTCGCCGTTGGCCTGGCGCCGGGGGGTCGACGCCTGGAGCGCCGTCCCCCCTGTCGTACGGAAGAGTTCGTCGGCCCCCGGCAGACTCACTCGGCGTGACACCGGGCGAGCACCTCCCTGGCGAGCTGGCGGTAGGCGGCGGCACCGACGGAGTTGGACGCGTACGTGGTGATCGGCTCACCGGCGACCGTGGTCTCCGGGAAGCGGACCGTGCGCCCGATGACCGTGTGGTAGACGTGGTCGTCGAACGCCTCGACCACACGCGCGAGCACCTCACGGCTGTGCACCGTGCGCGAGTCGTACATCGTGGCGAGGATCCCGTCGAGCTCCAGGTCGGGGTTGAGCCGCTCCTGGACCTTCTCGATGGTCTCGGTCAGCAGCGCCACACCGCGCAGCGCGAAGAACTCGCACTCCAGCGGCACGATCACCTTGTGCGCGGCGGTCAGCGCGTTGACCGTGAGCAGGCCGAGCGAGGGCTGGCAGTCGATCACGATGTAGTCGTAGTCGTCCATCAGCGGCTTCAGTGCCCGCTGCAGCGTGGACTCGCGCGCGACCTCGCTCACCAGCTGCACCTCGGCCGCCGACAGGTCGATGTTGCTGGGCAGCAGGTCCATGTTGGGGACCGCGGTCTTCAGCAGCACCTCGTCGGCCGCCATGCCCCGCTCCATGAGCAGGTTGTAGACGGTGAGGTCGAGCTCCATGGGGTTGACGCCGAGACCGACCGACAGCGCGCCCTGCGGGTCGAAGTCGACGAGCAGCACCCGGCGTCCGTACTCCGCGAGCGCGGCACCCAGGTTGATGGTCGACGTGGTCTTGCCGACGCCGCCCTTCTGGTTGCACATCGCGATGATCTTCGCGGGACCGTGGTCGGTCAGCGGACCCGGGATCGGGAAGTACGGCAGCGGGCGCCCGGTCGGGCCGACGCGCTCACGGCGCTGGCGCGCCGCGTCGGGCGCGAGCGTGGCCGCGTACTCGGGATCGGGCTCGTACTCGGCGTCGGGGTCGTAGAAGTGCCCCTCGGGCAGTTCGTCGTAGTCGGCGAAATGGTTGTGGGGCGCGCCACTTCCGTCGCCGGCCATGGCGTTCACGTGATGGCCATCCATGCTCTGGGGTGCTGGTTGAGTCACCACCGAAGTCCGGTGACTCCGGTGGGCTGCGAAGGTGCGCACAGCTACGGAGCCGACAGCAGCGAATCCCGCGGGCTCCTGGTCCGGCGCAGGCATTCCTGGGTGACCACCCCCGGGAGTAAATGTCGACTCATTCACAAGTCGTCTTACCTCCTTGGTGACCAGGAAACTTCTAGACAGGTCAGCGTGGCACCATGCCGACGATTGGCGACTCTATGGCGTGTCGGCCGTCCGCAGCAACACAATCCGCCGGACCCGGCCCGATGTGTCGGCAATGAAACATCCCTCTGTCAAGGGCGTACGGCCGTCGCACGGCAGGTTTCACGGGTGTGCGAATCGGTAGAAGAGTTACGTTCGAGGCGAGTTGCCCCGGAAACAGGAAGTGACCATACACACATCCGGCCGGACCTTGTCGGGCAAGGTCCGGCCGGGTACGTGACGTTGACGTCCGGTGTTGACGTATCGCCTTTGCTGACGGACGACTTGGTCGACTTACCGTCCTGGCGGCTCAGCCGAGCAGGGAGGCGAGCTCCACGTGCTCCAGGCCGTGTGCCTCGGCGACCTCCTTGTAAACCACCTTGCCGTCATGCGTGTTGAGCCCCTTGGCGAGCGCGGGGTCGCGGCGCAGCGCCTCCACCCAGCCGCGGTCGGCGAGTTCGACGATGTACGGCAGCGTGGCGTTGGTGAGCGCGTAGGTGGAGGTGTTGGGCACCGCGCCGGGCATGTTGGCGACGCAGTAGAACACCGACTCGTGGACCTTGAAGGCCGGCTCGGCGTGCGTGGTCGGGTGGGAGTCCTCGAAGCAGCCGCCCTGGTCGATCGCGATGTCGACAAGGACACTTCCGGCCTTCATCCGCGAGACCAGCTCGTTGGTGACCAGCTTGGGGGCCTTGGCACCGGGGATGAGGACCGCGCCGATCACGAGGTCGGCCTCCAGACAGGCCTTCTCCAGCTCGAAGGCGTTGGAGACGACGGTCTGGATCTTCGTACCGAAGATCCTGTCCGCCTCGCGGAGCTTGTTGATGTCCTTGTCGAGCAGGGTCACGTGGAAGCCCATGCCGATGGCGATCTGCGCGGCGTTCCAGCCGGAGACGCCGCCGCCGATGACGACGGCCTTGCCGGCCAGCACGCCGGGGACGCCGCCGGGCAGCACACCGCGGCCGCCGTTGGCGCGCATCAGGTGGTAGGCGCCGACCTGCGGGGCCAGCCGGCCCGCGACCTCGGACATCGGGGCGAGCAGCGGGAGCGCGCGGCTGGGCAGCTCGACCGTCTCGTAGGCGATGGCGGTGGTGCCGGACTCCAGGAGGGCGTCCGTGCACTCCTTGGACGCGGCCAGGTGCAGGTAGGTGAAAAGGGTCTGGTCCTTGCGCAGGCGGTGGTACTCCTCCGCGATGGGCTCCTTGACCTTCAGCAGCAGGTCGGCGGCGGCCCATACCTCGTCGGCGGTGTCCAGGATCTGCCCCCCGGCGGCGATGTACTCGCCGTCCGGGATCGAGGAGCCGACGCCGGCGCCGCGCTCGATGACGACCTGGTGGCCGTGGCGCACCAGCTCGTGCACGCCGGCGGGGGTGATGGCCACCCGGAACTCGTTGTTCTTGACTTCGCGGGGGATGCCGACCTTCACGTGGATCACGGTCCTTGGCTCAGAGGGTATGGGGGTATTGCTGCACATACCCGGGCACGCATGGGCACACCGGGAGAGACCGCAGGAGATGGTGCGGCAGAGCCAGTTTAATGAAGGTGTTCTCGCTGTCTAGCCTTTCATTACTTCAATCTTCTGCGGATGAGCTACGGATTTCGTAGGCGTTAGCTCCGTGTTCCGGCTCTGAGTCGTCCTCCAGGGCCTCCTCTGCCAGCATGCGCTCGGCCGTGTCCCGGTGCAGCGCGGCCGACGCGGGGTCGCCGAGGTGCCCGAAGGAGTCGGCCAGCCGCAGGTGCAGCGCGGCCTGCAGGCGGGTGTCCTCGGCCCGGCCCGCCCACTCCACGGCCTCCAGGCAGGTGCGCAGCGACTCCTCGAGCCGACCCGCGTACTCCTGCACCCGGGCCAGTTCGCTCAGGGCCCGCGCCTGTGCGGCCACGTCCCCGTTCTTCCGGTGTCCGGCGACAGCCGCGCGCCAGTTGCGCAGTGCCTCGCCGTAGCGGCCGGCGTAGGTGTGGGCGGCGCCGATACGGCCGTAGAGCCGGGCGGCGTCCTCGCGCTCGCCGCGGGCCAGCCGCTCGGCCAGGGCGCGGCCGAACCAGTCGGCGGCCCGGTCGTAGTCCCCGAGTTCCAGATGGGCGCCGCCCACGGATTCCATCGCGCGGCCGGTGGCGTACGGGTCGTTCGCCTCGCGTCCGGCGTCCAGCGCGGCCCGGTAGCGCCCCAGGGCGTCGGCGGTGCGGCCGGTACGGGCGTCGAGGTCGCCGAGGTTCAGCAGGGCCGCCGCCCGTTCGCGGGGCAGGTTCCGGCGCTCGGCGACGTCGAGGACCAGGCCGTGGATGTCGTACAGGTCGCTCGCGGCGGCCTGGGTGCCGAAGTGGGCCACCATGGCCCGCACGAGCTGGGACATCAGGCGCCGGGCGAGGGTGTCCAGCTCCCCGTCGGCGACCGCGAGCCGCGCGGAGGCCAGCAGGGCGGGGCGGCGCACGCGCAGCCAGTCGGCGGCGGCCCGCGGGCCGGGGAAGCGCAGGGCGCTCGGCATGCCGAGGAGCTTCTCGCGCGCCCGGGGGCTGTCGGTCTCGGTGATGGCCCGGCACGACTGGAGCAGCCGGACGGTCCGCTCCAGCATCCGGGCGCGGGCCAGCCGCAGCTCGGCGGGCCGCTCGTGGTCCTCCGCGAGGGCGCCGATCAGGGGCTGCAGACAGCAGGGCACCTCGTACTGCGGCAGCGGCGAGCCGTCCACCGGGTGCAGCAGCCCGTGGGCGGCGAAGTCGTCCAGAGTGGCACGGGCGGACTCCACCGAGCAGCCCGCGAGGGCGGCGGCGGTGTGCGGGTCGACCAGACCGGCCGGGGCGAGGCTGAGCAGCCGCAGTGTACGGGCGGCCGGCGCGGGCAGTGAGGCGTGCACGAGCCGCAGGACGCGGCTGACGACGGTGTCCTGGCCGGGGTCCGTGTGCAGTTGCCTGGCGAGGTCGGCGACGGCGGCCTTGGGCCGGGCGGCGAGCCAGCCGCCGGCCAGCACCAGGGCGGCCGGCTGGCCCTGGCACTGCTCGGCGAGCCGCTCGGCGGCCCGGGGGTCGACCGTGATGCGCACCGCTCCGGTGAACCGGGACAGCACCTCCACCGCGGACTTGGTGTCGAGACCGCCGAGGGTGCAGGGGCGGACGTCCGCGATGCCGGTCAGCGGCCCCGAGGAGACGGCGACGGCCAGGCAGTCCGGGTTGTCCGGCAGCAGCGCGTCGACCTGCCCGGCGTCGGCCGCGTCGTCCAGCAGGAGCAGCGCCCGGCGGTCGGCCAGCGCGGTGCGCAGGGCCTCGCTGAGCTCGTCCTCCGTAGCCCCGGCCGGGGCGGGCGCCGCCAGCGCGTCGAGCAGCTCCCGCGCGGCGCGCTCGACGGGCACGCGCGTGCCGTCGGGTTCGCTCAGCCGGGCGCGCAGCACGCCGTCGGGGTAGCGGTCGGCGACCTGGCGCACGAGTTCCCCGGCGAGGGCGCTCCGCCCCGAGCCGGGCCGGCCGGCGATGAGCAGCACGCGCGCGCGGGGCGCCTTTCGGCCGGAGAGGGTGTCCAGTCCCGCGCGCTCGATGTCGGCGCGCAACTCCTTCAACTCCCTGGTACGGCCCAGGAATCGACCCTCGCCGGCGACGTCCCGAAGGAGCCGCACACCGTCCGGGTCCACCACCTGATCCGTCACGGGCCTCACTCCCGTCCCACCGCGCGCGCAAGCCCGCCGGGGCTCCGGACCGGGCGTTTTCCAGAGCCTAGTTCACACTCCGCGACGTTCCGCGAGGAGCGCTGAGCCGGGACAGGACTCCCCCCGATCGGATCAACCGATCGTAGGACCGTCGGCTCGACAGCACCGGACGCATCAGCCCCTCCGGCGTTCGAGGAACGGGGTCCGGGGCGGAGCCCCGGGTTCGGGACGGAAAGGGGCGGCGGAGGCGATCAAGGGCACCCCCGTCGGCGTCACGCCTCGAACGGCCGCGCCGGCCACGGCGCCTGAGCCGGACGCAGCGCGTCCAGACCGTCCCCGGCCCGCGCGGCGACCAGTGAGAGGACGCCCACCACCAGGCAGTTGTTGTGCAGCTCGCCGGCGAGCACGCCGCGCACCAGCTCCTCGACGGGGACCCGGGCCAGCTCCATGTCGGCCTCCTCGTGCTCGACCTCGAAGCGGTCGCCCTCGGCCTCGGACAGCCCCCGCGCGAGGAAGATCCGTACGGCCTCGTCGCAGCCGCCGGGCGTGGTGTACACGTCGGTCAGCACCCGCCAGTCCTCCGCCTTGACGTGTGCCTCCTCGTACAGCTCGCGCCGGGCGGCGTGCAGCGGGTTCTCGCCGGGCACGTCGAGCAGGCCGGCCGGGATCTCCCACAGCCTGTGGCGCACGGGGTGGCGGTACTGGCGCAGCACCAGGACCCGGTCGGCGTCGTCGAGGGCGAGGACGGCCACGGACCCGGGGTGGACCTGGTAGTCGCGGTGGACCACGGTCCCGTCGGGCATGACCACGTCGTCGGTGCGGACGGAGGTCTTGTTGCCCGTGAACGGGGTCCCGGTCCCGCGGACCTCCCACTCTTCCGGGGTGTCCTTGATCGTCATGGCTGTCCTTCCCGACGTACGGCGGCCGTGCGCGTGCCGTGCGTGCACCTGTGCGAAAAAGTGGCCGGGGCGCGCACCTTTTGAAGGTTCGCGCCCCGGCCACCGTACAACCGGGTGTGTTACTTCGAGATCTTCCGCTCGACCGCGGCCTTCACCAGGCCCGCGAAGAGCGGGTGCGGACGGGTCGGACGCGAGCGCAGCTCCGGGTGCGCCTGGGTCGCGACCAGGTACGGGTGGACCTCGCGCGGGTACTCGACGTACTCGACGAGCTTGCCGTCCGGGGAGGTGCCGGAGAAGACGATGCCCGCCTTCTTCTCCAGCTCCGCGCGGTAGGCGTTGTTCACCTCGTAGCGGTGCCGGTGGCGCTCCTCCACGTACTCCTTGCCGTCGTACACCTCGCGCACGATGGAGCCCTCGGCCAGCTTCGCCGGGTACATGCCGAGCCGCATGGTGCCGCCCATGTCGCCCTCACCGGCGACGATGTCCATCTGCTCGGCCATGGTGGAGATCACCGGGTGGGCGGTGCCCGGGTCGAACTCGGTGGAGTTGGCGTCGGAGACGTCCGCGAGGCTGCGCGCGGCCTCGATCACGATGCACTGCAGGCCGAGGCACAGGCCCAGCAGCGGGATGCGGTTCTCGCGGGCGTACTTGATCGCGCCGACCTTGCCGAGCACACCGCGGTCGCCGAAGCCGCCGGGAATGCAGATGGCGTCGACGTCGCCGAGCTGCGCCTGGGCGCCGGCCGGGGTCTTGCAGTCGTCGGAGGTGACCCACTTGATCTTCACGCGGGCCTTGTTGGCGAAGCCGCCCGCGCGCAGCGCCTCGGTGACCGAGAGGTAGGCGTCGGGCAGGTCGATGTACTTGCCGACCAGGGCCATGACGATCTCGTGGTCGGGGTTGTGGACGCGGTCGAGCAGGTCGTCCCAGGTCGTCCAGTCCACGTCCCGGAACGGCAGGTCGAGCTTGCGCACGACATAGGCGTCCAGGCCCTCGGAGTGCACGACCTTCGGGATGTCGTAGATCGAGCGGGCGTCGGGGCAGGCCACCACGGCGGCCTCGTCGACGTCGCACATCAGCGAGATCTTCCGCTTGATCGCGGTGGGCACCTCGCGGTCGCAGCGCAGCACGATCGCGTCCGGCTGGATACCGATGTTGCGCAGCGCGGCGACCGAGTGCTGGGTCGGCTTCGTCTTCAGCTCACCCGAGGGGCCGATGTACGGCAGGAGCGAGATGTGCACCACGAACACGTTGTCCCGGCCGACCTCGTGCCGGACCTGGCGGACGGTCTCCAGGAACGGCAGCGACTCGATGTCGCCGACCGTGCCGCCGACCTCCGTGATCACCACGTCGACCTCGTCGGTCGCCATGCGGCGGATGCGGTGCTTGATCTCGTTGGTGATGTGCGGGATGACCTGGACGGTGTCGCCCAGGTACTCGCCGCGCCGCTCCTTGGCGATCACCGTCGAGTAGACCTGGCCGGTGGTGACGTTGGCCGAGCCGTCCAGGTCGCGGTCGAGGAACCGCTCGTAGTGGCCGATGTCCAGGTCGGTCTCGGCGCCGTCGTTGGTGACGAACACCTCACCGTGCTGGAAGGGGTTCATCGTCCCCGGGTCGACGTTGAGGTACGGGTCGAGCTTCTGCATCACGACGCGCAGACCCCGGGCCTTGAGCAGCATGCCCAGGCTGGAGGCGGTGAGCCCCTTGCCGAGCGAGGAGGCGACACCCCCGGTGACGAAGATGTGCTTGGTCGTCGAGGCTGTGCTGTTTCGGAAAACAGTGGGCGGCATGGCCAAGAGGGGGCTCCCGTGGTCGCGGCTTGTGGGTGCGGTTCCGGGGCTTTCTCGCCCACCGGTCCACGGGCTACCAGCGTATCAGCGCCGCGGAGGGATGGCGCCCGGCCACGCTCCGCGCACGCGCCGCCACGGGTGAGCACCGCACACGGGACCCTCACCCGTTGGTCACTCGTTCGGCGGATCCCGGTTCTGCGGAGCGGCACACAGATCATCTACGTGCGTCGTATCCTGCTCGGACACTCGCTGCCGAGCCCGGCCGGCCGAACGGCACCACCCCCGCCCGTGACCTCCGGAACAACGTGAGCTCGTCAGTTCGTTGAGCAGAGATGGCGCTTTACATGCAAGGCTGGGCGACTGTTTCGCTTCACAGCTCAACGACGCATTTCAAAACCCCTTGACCGCACCAAGCGACAACCCCCCTTGCGGGGTGACGTGGCCGTTCGACTGGAGTTGCACGTGGCCGGGCGCATCGAAGACTACGCACTCATCGGAGACATGCAGACCGCCGCGCTGGTCTGCCGGGACGGCACAGTCGACTGGCTGTGCCTGCCCCGTTTCGACTCCCATGCCATCTTCGCCGGCCTACTGGGCACCGAGGAGCACGGCTTCTGGCGGCTGGGGCCCGCGCACGCCGACGACGCCGAACCGCCCACGGCGACCCGGCGCGGCTACCGCGGCGACTCGCTGATCCTGGAGTCGGAGTGGGACACCCCGCGCGGCACGGTCCGGGTGACCGACTTCATGCCCCCGCGCGACGGCGCCCCGCAGCTGATCCGGATCGTGGAGGGCGTCTCGGGCCGGGTCCCCATGCGCTCGGCGCTGCGGATGCGGTTCTCCTACGGCAGGATCGTCCCCTGGGTGCACCGGCACGAGGGGCGCACGGTCGCCGTCGCGGGCCCGGACTCCGTGTGGTTCGACACCTCCGCCCCGACCTACGGCGAGGAACTGACCACGTACGCGGACTTCACCGTCGCGCCGGGCGAGCGGATCGCGTTCACCATCTCCTGGGAGCCCTCGCACAAGCAGCCGCCGCCGCTGCCGGAGCCGGAGCAGTCGCTGGAGGCGACCGAGGAGTTCTGGCGCGAGTGGGTGGAGCACTGTACGTACCACGGCCCCTACCGCGAGGCCGTGATCCGCTCCCTGATCACGCTGAAGGCGCTGACGTACGCCCCGACCGGCGGCATCGTGGCCGCGCCCACCACCTCCCTGCCGGAGGACATCGGCGGCGTCCGCAACTGGGACTACCGCTACACCTGGCTGCGGGACGCGGCGATCACCCTGTCGTCGCTGCTGCGCACCGGCTACCGCGAGGAAGCCCGCGCCTGGCGCGAGTGGCTGCTCCGCGCGGTGGCGGGCGACCCGGAGAACCTGCAGATCATGTACGGCATCGCCGGTGAGCGCGAGCTCGGCGAGGCGGAGCTCGACTGGCTGCCCGGCTACGAGAACTCCGCCCCGGTCCGGGTGGGCAACGGCGCCGCGCACCAGCTCCAGCTGGATGTGTACGGCGAGGTCACCGAGGCCCTGCACCTGGCCCACATGACCGGTCTGGCCCGCAACGACTACGCCTCGCTGCTCCAGCTCAAGCTGATCCGCTACCTGGAGAAGCACTGGCAGGAGCCGGACGAGGGCATCTGGGAGGTGCGCGGCCCGCGCCGCCACTTCGTGCACTCCAAGGTGATGGCCTGGGTCGCCGTCGACCGCACCATCAAGCTGATCGAGTCCGGCGACGCCGACGGCCCGCTGGAGGAGTGGAAGCGGCTGCGCGACGACATCCACCGGGACGTGTGCGAGAAGGGCTACGACAAGGAGCGCAACACCTTCACGCAGTCCTACGGCTCGAAGGTGCTGGACGCCTCCCTGCTGCTGATCCCGCAGATGGGCTTCCTGCCGCCGGACGACAAGCGGGTGATCGGCACCATCGAGGCGATCCAGCGCGAACTGTCCACGTCCGACGGCTTCATCCTGCGCTACCCGACGGAAGGCGAGCACGAGGGCGTCGACGGTCTGCCGGGCGACGAGGGCGCGTTCCTCGCCTGCTCGTTCTGGATGGCGGACGACCTGGCGATGATCGGCCGGGTCGACGAGGCACGGAAGCTCTTCGAGAAGCTGCTCTCCCTGCGCAACGACCTCGGCCTGCTGGCGGAGGAGTGGGACCCGCACCTGAAGCGCCAGGTCGGCAACTTCCCCCAGGCCTTCAGCCACGTCCCCCTCATCGACACGGCCCTGCGTCTGACGGCCTCGGGGGCGTACGGGGGCTGAGGTTCCGGCCCCGCGGATGTACCGCCGGCATCCGCGCAGGTAGCGTCCCGGTATGGACAGCGGATACGACACCCGGGGCGCCGGGATCACCGTGCGGCGGGCGCTGGAGCTGCCCGGGCTGCGCGGTGGGCTGCCGGAGGTCGTGGCGGGCGCCGACCGGCTGGGGCGCACGGTGCGCTGGGTGCACGCCGGTGAGGTGCCCAACATCGCCTCGCTGCTCAAGGGCGGCGAGCTGCTGCTGACCACCGGGTACGGGCTCGGCACCCGCCCCGCCGACCAGCGGGCGTTCGTGCGCACGCTGGCCGAGCGGGGCATCGCGGCCCTCGTCGTCGAGCTGGGCCCGCGTTTCTCCCGGCTGCCCGCCGCCCTCGTCGACTCGGCCAGGTCGGCGGGGCTGCCGCTGGTCCAGCTGCACCGTGAGGTGCCGTTCGTGGCGGTCACCGAGGAGATCCACACCGAGATCGTCAACGGGCACTACGCGCTGCTGCAACGCGCGGAGGAGGTGCACCGCCGGTGTACCGAGGCGCTGCTGGGCGGCGGCGGGGTCCCCCGGGTGCTGGAGATCCTCGCCGGGTTCACCGGCAACCCGGTGTTCCTGGAGACGACCGACGGCCGGCTGCTGTACGCGGCCGGCGAGGGGCCCGAGGGCGCGGACCCGCTCCAGGTGTGGGAGGGGCTGCGCGACCGGCACCAGGACGACCCCCCGGCCGGTTCGGCGCTCGTGGACGTGCCCGGTGGCGGCCCCGGCAGCGGCGGCGTACGGGCGCGGCTGGTGCTGCTTCCGGTGCGCAGCGCGCCGGAACCGGTGCACCGCATGGCGGCCGAGCGGGCGGCCGGCCTGCTCGCCGTGGTGCTGATGCAGGCGCGTCAGGAGGAGGAGCTGGCGGCCCGGGGGCGCGGGGACTTCCTCACCGACCTCGCCGAGGGCCGTGTCGGCGCGGCGGACGCGCCCGCGCAGGCGCGCGTGCTGGGCTTCAAGCCGGGTACCGGGCCGCTGCTGCCGGTGGTGATGCGGCTCGGCGACGCGCTGTCCCCGCAGGGCGGCGGCTGGGCGGTGCTGGTCCGCGCGGTGGGTGAGGAACTGGCCTCGCTCGGGGTGCCCGTCCTGCTGGGTGTGCGGCCGGTGGAGGGGCGGGTACCGCTGCTGCTGGGGCTCCGCGCGGAGGCCGAACGGCCGGCGGTCGCGGACCGGGTGGCGGCGGCGCTGCGGGCGGGCGCGGAGCGGGCGGGAATGCTGCGGCCCGGGGGCCGGCCGCCCGTCGTGGTGGTCGGGCCGGCCGGCGGCTGGGCGGCGGCGTCGACGGGTCTGCGGCACGCGGCGGAGACGGCGACGGCGGCGCAGGGGCTGCCGGACCGCCCCTGGTACGACGCCCGGCGGCTGGACATCGACCTGCTGCTGTGGCGGCTGCGCGACCACCCGGACCTGGCGGACTTCGTGGACCGCGCGATCGGTCCGGTGCTGGACCACGACCGCCGTTCCAAGCCGCCCCTGCTGCCCACCCTGGAGACCTACCTGGCGCACGCCGGACGCAAGGCGGAGACGGCCCGCGAACTCCATCTGAACCGGCAGACGCTCTACAACAGGCTCGCCCGCATCGGCGAGTT
Organism: Streptomyces sp. NPDC059787; assembly: GCF_042732315.1. Classification (NCBI taxonomy): domain Bacteria; kingdom Bacillati; phylum Actinomycetota; class Actinomycetes; order Kitasatosporales; family Streptomycetaceae; genus Streptomyces; species Streptomyces sp. NPDC059787. The sequence continues at coordinate 13,607 of NZ_JBHWHX010000005.1, read as the reverse complement.
GCTGACCACCGACCTCGACGACCCGCACACGGCACTGGCCCTGAACCTGGCCCG
>NZ_JBHWHX010000005.1:0-13454 GCF_042732315.1 Streptomyces sp. NPDC059787 | reverse complement strand
CCGGCAGACGCTCTACAACAGGCTCGCCCGCATCGGCGAGTTGCTGACCACCGACCTCGACGACCCGCACACGGCACTGGCCCTGAACCTGGCCCTGCGCGCCCGACGACACGTCCCCTGACCAGGGACCGCCGCCTCAGAGCGGCCTGATCGGCGAGTTTCCGGCCACCGACTCCGACGACCCGCACACGGCACTGGCCCTGAACCTGGCCCCGCGCGCCCGACGACACGTCCCCTGACCAGGGACCGCCGCCTCAGAGCGGCCTGATCGGCGAGTTTCCGGCCACCGACCCCGACGACCCGCACACGGCACTGGCCCTGAACCTGGCCCCGCGCGCCCGACGACACGTCCCCTGGAGCCGGCAGCCGCCGCCTCAGAGCGGCCTGAGCTGCGTCAGCTCGTCGTACACGCTCAGTACCTGGGCGACCGTCTCGTCCTCGGTCGGCCAGGTGGCGGCCTGCCGTACCCCGCGCTCCTTGAGCAGTTCCCGGCGGTCGGGATCGTCCAGCAGCCGTACCACGGCGTCCGCGAGCGCCCGCGCGTTGCCGTACGGGACGAGTTCGGCGGCGTCGCCGACGAGTTCGGGGATGCCGCCCACCTCGGTCGCGACGAGCGGCACGCGCGCGTGGAGGGCCTCCTGGGCGAGCGGGGAGCGCGACTCCCAACGGCTCGGCAGCAGCGCGATGTCGGCGGCGGCCAGCAGATCGGAGATGTCGTCACGCCGGCCGATGAGCCGGACCGGCAGCTCCTCCTCCTCGATTCTGCGCTGGAGTTCGCCGCGCAGCGCCCCCTCCCCGGCGAGCACCACCAGCGGTACCGGGTCGAGGCGCCGCCACGCGTGTGTGGCGTCCAGCAGGACGTCGTAGCCCCGGTGCCGTTCGAGGGAGCCGACCGCGATGAGCAACGGGCGGCCGACGGCGCCGAGTTCGGCCCGGACCTTGGGCCGCAGCCGGTCGGGGTCGTCCGGCACCGGGGAGGTGCGGGGCCCGGGGAGGGACACGGCGGCCAGCCGTGCGTCCCGCGCGCCCGTGCGGCGCGCCCGGTCGACGAGGGCGGAGGTCGTCCCGAGCACCACCGTGGCCGCCTTGACGACCCGCCGCTCCAGCACGCGCAGGAAGTGGGCGCGCGGACCGTCGGCGCGCGCCCGGTCGTGCCAGGTGACGATGAGCGGGGTACGCCGTCCGCTCAGGGCGAGCACGGTGCGGAAGGAGGCGTGCAGCCCGTGCGCGTGGACCAGGTCGGCGCCCGTGCAGGCGGCGCGGAGCGCGGCCACCGACCCCGGGTCGCTGCTGCGCGGCACGTGCACGTGGTCGGCGCCGACGCCGGTGAAGTCGTAGGTGTGATCCGCCTCGACGGGGGCGCACACCGTGACCCGCACGCCCCTCGCGACGAGCCCCGCGGCCAGCGAGCGCACATGGGCGCTGCTGGCGGCGTTGCCACCGCCCAGCACCTGCACGGTGCGCAGCGGTGAGTGGCTGCTCACGGGGGTCACGTGGCCGGGCTCCTGGTTCGGTTCGTGCGGTCCCGAAGAACGTACAGAAGGATCGGGCGATGTCCTCGCCGTACTCCGTCAAGGATGCCAGGCCGTACGGCCGTTCCGGCAACGCCGACGTCACGGGCCCGAGTCCGCACAGAACGACATGTCACCCACACGAGTGACGGAACCTCGCCCTCCCTCGCTACACGTCCGCCCGGGCCGTCGCCAGCAGCTCCTCCGCGTGGGCCCGGGCCGTCTCGGAGTCCTCCTGGCCGGCGAGCATGCGGGAGAGTTCACGGATGCGGTCCTCGCCTTCGAGCACCTTCACTCCGGACCGGGTGACCGAGCCGTCGTTGGTCTTCTCCACCAGCAGCTGCCGGTCGGCGAACGCGGCCACCTGCGGCAGGTGCGTGACGACCACGACCTGCGCGGTCTTCGCCAGCTTCGCCAGCCGCCGGCCGATCTCGACCGCCGCCTTGCCGCCGACACCGGCGTCGACCTCGTCGAAGAGGTACGTCGGCACGGGGTCCGTACCCGCGAACACCACCTCCACGGCCAGCATCACGCGCGACAGCTCACCACCCGACGCGCCCTTGGCGATGGGCCGGGGCGGCGCCCCGGGATGCGGGGCGAGCAGCAGCTCCACCTCGTCCACGCCCGACGGCCCGTAGGCCACCGTGCGCCCGTCCACCTCGACGCCCTCCGGGTCCTCGGTCTGCCGGATGTCGAACGACACGCGCGCGTGCGGCATGGCGAGCGAGGCCAGCTCGGCGGTGACCGCCGACGCGAACCGCTGTGCCGCCTCCGTCCGCGCGTCCGTCAGCTCCTGCGCCAGGACGCCCAGCTCCGCGCGGAGCGCGTCACGCTCGGCGGTCAGCTCCCCGATCCGCTCGTCGTCGCCGTCCAGTTCGGTCAGCCGCGCGGCGCCCTGCTCGGCCCACGCCAGCACCGACGCGATGTCCTCGCCGTACTTCCGGGTCAGCGCGGTGAGCGCGGCCCGCCGCTCCTCCACCGCCGCCAGCCGCAGCGGATCGGAGTCCAGGTCGTCGGCGTACCCCGCCAGCTCCCCGGCCACGTCCCGCAGCAGGATGCCGACCTCCCCGATCCGGTCGGTCAGCGCGGCCAGCGCCGGATCGTGCGCCCGTACGGCCTCCAGGGCCCGCTGGGCGCCCGCGACGAGCGTCCCGGCGTCCACGCCCTCGGGGTCCTCCGGATTGCCCGCGAGCGCGGCGTGCGCGACCGCCGCGGCGGACGCCAGCGCCTCGGCGTGCCCGAGCCGCTCCGCCTCCTCCGCCAGCTCCACGTCCTCGCCCTCGCGGGGCTCCACGGCGGCGATCTCCTCGAGCCCGAAGCGCAGCAGGTCGGCCTCCTGGGCCCGCTCACGCGCGCGCGTGGTGATCTGCTCCAGCTCCGTGGCCACGGCCCGCAGCCGCTTGTACGCCTCGCCGTACTTGCCGAGCGGCACGGCGACCGCGTACCCGGCGTACCGGTCGAGCGCCTGCCGCTGCCGGGACAGCTTCAGCAGCCCCTGCTGGTCGGTCTGCCCGTGCACGGCCACCAGGTCGTCGGCGAGCTCGGCGAGCAGCCCCACGGGCACGCTCCGCCCGCCCAGGTGCGCCCGTGACCGCCCCTCGGCGGAAACGGTCCGGCTGACCAGCAGCGTCCCGTCGTCCAGCTCGGCCCCGGCCTCCTCGGCCCGTACGACGGCCGCGGCGCCCTCGGGCACGGCGATCCGTCCCTCGACCACCGCGTTCCGCGCGCCGATCCGCACCAGGGCCGCATCCGCCCGTCCGCCCAGCAGCAGGCCCAGGCTGGTGACCACCATGGTCTTGCCCGCACCCGTCTCACCGGTGACGGCGGTGAAGCCGGGCGACAGCTCGACAACAGCGTCGTCGATGACCCCGAGTGACCGTATCCGCATCTCCTCAAGCACGCACACGACCTTACGAGGTCCGGGCCGAGGAGTGCGACCGCCCCGCCCTTGTCGCCCACAGGGGTGGACGTACCTGGGGGCGCGGGGCTGTGCCGATATGCGGCTCCGCCGCGTGGGCGCGAGCAACCACATACCACCCGCACTCGCCGACGTTCCAAAACCACCCCACCGAGATGGCTAATGCGGCGCCCCACGCCACCCCGACACGGGCAGAGCAAATTTCGCGACCAACCGGTCGGTGAACGAAGCATGGTGCAACCGAGCCAACCGCACCGGCACGGCCCCCCGCCGCACCTCCACCCGCGCCCCGACCGGCAGCTCGACGGTCCGCCGTCCGTCACACCACAACACCCCCGGAGGGACATGCGGCAGCATCTCCACCGCCAGCACCGAGTCCGGCGAGGTCACCAACGGCTTGGCGAACAGCGCGTGCGCCGAGATCGGCACCATCAGCAGCGCCTCGACCTCGGGCCACACCACGGGCCCGCCGGCGGAGAAGGCGTACGCGGTGGACCCGGTCGGGGTCGCGCACACGATCCCGTCGCAGCCGAACCCGGTGACCGGCCGTCCGTCGATCTCCAGGACGACCTCCAGCATCCGCTCGGCGGACACCTTCTGCACGGCCGCCTCGTTCAGCGCCCAGTCCGTGTGCACGATGTCGCCGTTGCGGTGCACCACGACGTCGACGGTCATCCGCTCCTCGACCTCGTACGCCCGGCTCACCACCCGGTCGACGACCTTGTCCAGGTCGTCCCGCTCGGCCTCGGCGAGGAACCCGACCCGCCCGAGGTTGACGCCCAGCATGGGCACCCCGGAGGCGCGGGCGAACTCGGCGCCGCGCAGCAGGGTGCCGTCACCGCCCAGCACTATCAGCAGCTCGCAGTCGTCCAGGCACTGCGGAGTGGCCTCCTTGACGGTCTCCACGTCGTCCGGGAGCGGCAGGTCGCGGGCCTCGTCCTCCAGGACCCGCACCCCGAGACCGGAGCGCAACAGGCCCTTGACCACGAGCTCGGCGCTGCGGATGGCCGCGGGCCGCCCGGTGTGGGCCAGCAGGAAAACAGTACGAGCTCGGTTCTGTGTCAACGCGGCCCCTCCGCCACAGCACGGTCAACGTCGGCCGGGTCCAGTTCCGGAGCCCCGGCCCGCAGCCACAGGAAGTATTCGACATTCCCGGAGGGTCCGGGCAGCGGACTCGCCGTCACGCCCTTCGCTCCGAGCCCCAGCTCCCAGGCCTTCGCGGCCACCCCGCGCACGGCCTCGGCGCGCAGCTGCGGGCTGCGGACGACTCCGCCGCTGCCCAGCCGTTCCTTGCCCACCTCGAACTGCGGCTTCACCATCATCACCAGGTCGGCGTCCGGCTTCACGCACCGCTTCAGGGCGGGCAGCACCAGTCCGAGCGGGATGAAGGACAGATCCCCCACGACAAGATCCACAGGCTCCCCATCGATGACCTCGAGCGTCAACTCCCGTACGTTCGTACGGTCCTTGACCGTGACGCGTTCATCGTTCCGCAGAGTCCAGGCGAGTTGTCCGTATCCGACGTCCACGGCGACCACGTGCGCGGCCCCGGCCCGCAGCAGGACGTCGGTGAAGCCACCGGTGGAGGCGCCGGCGTCGAGCGCCCGCCGCCCCTCGACGACCAGCCCCAGCGGCACGAAGGCGTCCAGGGCGCCGGCCAGCTTGTGGCCGCCGCGCGAGACGTAGTCCGGGTCGCCCGCGTCCTCGACGACGACGATCGCGGCGGCGGTCTCCACCTGCGTGGCGGGCTTGGTCGCGACCGTCCTGCCGACGCTGACCCGCCCGGCGGCGATCAGCTGGCTGGCGTGCTCACGCGAGCGCGCGAGCTTACGGCGGACCAGCTCCGCGTCGAGACGGCGGCGTGCGACTCCTGCCACGTTCGGTTCAGCTCCTGTGTTCGTGAGGCCGTGGGGGCGCCGGAGGTCCCGGGCGGGCGTCGAGCGCGGTGAGCGCGTCGCGCAGCCCCCGGTGTACATCCTCGTACACCTCGGCATGGCCGTCCGTGGTGAGGTGGTCGGCGTCGGCCAGCCGCGCCACGTGGGCGTCGACCTCGGGGTGCCCGGTGGGGGTGCGCGGCACCTCCAGGGGCGCGGGGGCGGCGGGGCCGTCGTCCTGGGGCGGCGCCTGCTCGGGCTCCGCCTCCGGCACTGCGTCGTTCATGCCCCGACGCTACCGCGAACGGCTGCGGTACCGTCGTCCGCGATGGCCACGATCGAGGAGTGCCGTACCGCACTCGACAAGCTTTCGGACAACATGGCGGGCGCCGAGGGGGACGTCCGTGCGGCCGTGGCGATGGACCGTTCGGTCAGCTGCCACATCACCGACCTGGACGTGACCTTCGCCGGCCGGCTCACCGGGGGCCGGATCGAGGTGCACGAGACGTTCCCCGGCCCGCCGCGCGCGAGGGCGCAGATACGGCTCGCGATGACGGGCGACGACCTGCTGGCCCTGGTCGACGGCGAACTGCACTTCGCCAGGGCCTGGGGGTCGGGCCGGGTGCGCCTCGAGGCGGGTCTGCATGACCTGTTCCGCCTCAGGAGGCTTCTGTAGCGACCGCCTTCCGCGCCGTGCCCTTCGCCCGCGCGGCGCGGGCCGCCGGCACCACCAGCGGGGTGCCCGTCTCGGGATCGTCGATGACCTGGCAGCGCAGTCCGAAGACCTCCTCGACCAGATCGGCGGTGACGATGTCCTTCGGGGCGCCCTGGGCGATGACCTTGCCCTCGCGCAGGGCGATGAGGTGGGTGGCGTACCGGGCAGCGTGGTTGAGGTCGTGGAGGACGGCGACGAGGGTCCGCCCCTGCTCCTCGTGCAGGTCCGCGCAGAGGTCGAGTACGTCGATCTGGTGCTGGATGTCCAAGAAGGTCGTCGGCTCGTCGAGGAGCAGCAGCGGGGTCTGCTGGGCCAGCGCCATGGCGATCCACACGCGCTGCCGCTGACCGCCGGAGAGCTCGTCGACGTAGCGCTCCGCCAGCTCGGCGACGCCGGTGCGGGCCATCGACTCCTGGACGACGCGCTCGTCCTCGGCGGACCACTGGCGCAGCAGGCCCTGGTGCGGGTAGCGGCCGCGGCCCACCAGGTCGCCGACGGTGATGCCGTCGGGCGCGATGGACGACTGGGGCAGCAGGCCGAGGGTGCGGGCGACCTTCTTGGCCGGCATCGACTGGATGACCTGCCCGTCGAGCAGGACCCGCCCCTCGCTCGGCTTGAGCATCCTCGACAGCGCCCGCAGCAGCGTCGACTTGCCGCACGCGTTGGGGCCGACGATCACGGTGAAGGAGTTGTCCGGTATCTCCACCGACAGCTGTTCGGCGATGACCCGCTGGTCGTAGGCCAGGGTGACGTTCTCGGCGGACAGTCGGTTCACGGTGCTCCTTCGGTGGTTCGTCCCGCTGCTGGTGACGCCTGCGCTCATATCCGGCCCGCCTTGCGCTCGGTGACCAGCAGCCACAGCAGATAGACACCGCCGAGCACGCCGGTGACCACGCCCACGGGCAGCTGCTCGGCGCCGAACGCCCGCTGCGACACCCAGTCGGCGGTGACCAGGAGGGCTGCGCCCATGCACAGCGACGCGGCCAGGTTGGGGCCGGGCGAGCGGGTCAGCCGCCGGGCGAGCTGGGGCGCGGTGAGCGCGACGAAGCTGACCGGTCCGGCGGCGGCGGTCGCGGACGCGGTGAGCAGGACGGCCGACAGCATCAGCAGCAGCCGTACGCGCTCCACGCGCACGCCGAGGGCGTACGAGACGTCGTCGCCCATCTCCATCATCCGCAGGCCGCGCGAGTTGGCCAGGACCAGCGGTACGAGGACGGCGCACAGGGCGAGCAGCGGCCAGACCTGGTCCCAGTCCCGGCCGTCGAGGGACCCGGTCATCCACACCACCGCGCGGGCCGCGTCGACGATGTCGGACTTGGTGAGCAGATAGCCGTTGACCGCCGTGACGATCGCCGAGACGCCGATGCCGACCAGGACCAGCCGGTATCCGTGCACGCCCCGCTTCCAGGCGAGCGCGTAGATGGCGAACCCGGTCACCAGTCCGCCGGCGAGCGCGCCGAGGGCGACCTGGTTGGCGGTCCCGGAGAACAGCACGATCACCGTGAGGGCGCCGGCCGTCGCCCCCTGTCCGAGGCCGAGCACGTCCGGGCTGCCCAGCGGGTTGCGGGAGACGGACTGGAACAGCGCGCCGCCGAGCCCGAGGGAGGCACCGACGAGCAGCCCGACCAGGACCCGGGGCAGCCGCAGTTCGGTGACGATGAACTCCTGGCCGGCGTTGCCCTCGCCGACGAGCGTCTTGAGCACGTCGTCGGCGGGGATCGGGAAGTCGCCGGTGCCGATCAGCACCACGCTCGCGGTGAGCGCCGCGAACAGCAGCAGGACGACGACGGTGAGGGCGCGCACGTCCAGCCGGACCGAGAGGCCGCCGGGAGTCCGCACCGCGCGGTTGGTCTTCACAGCTGGGCCGTCCTCCGCCGTCGTACGAGAAAGATGAAGACCGGGCCGCCGAGGATCGCGGTGACGATGCCGACCTGGAGTTCGGCGGGCCGGGCCACGATCCGGCCGATGACGTCGGCGCCGAGCAGCAGCACGGGCGACAGGACCGCGGCGTACGGGAGGATCCAGCGCAGGTCGGGTCCGGTGAAGGAGCGCACGATGTGCGGCACCATCAGGCCGACGAAGACGATGGGCCCGCAGGCGGCGGTCGCGGCCCCGCACAGCACGGTCGCGGCGAGCATGGACAGCGCGCGGGTGCGGTTGAGGTTGGCGCCGAGCGCCTTGGCGGTGTCGTCGCCCATGGCCATGGCGTTGAGCGGCCGGGCGAGCGCCAGCGCCAGGACGGAACCGGCGAACAGGAACGGCAGCACCTGGACGACGGTCGAGTCGGTCCCCGAGGCCAGCGAACCCACCGTCCAGAAACGCATCCTGCCGAGCGCCGCGTCGTCGAGGATCATGATGGCCTGGAGGTAGCCGTACAGCGCCGCGCTGATGGCCGTACCGGCGAGCACCAGCCGCACCGGCGTCGCGCCCCGGCTGCCGCCGAGGAACCACACCAGCGCGCCGACGGCCGCCGCCCCGAAGAAGGCGAACCACACGTATCCGGACAGTGAGGTGACGCCGAAGAAGGTGATGGCGGTGACGACGGCGGCGGACGCGCCCGCGTTGATGCCGAGCAGTCCGGGATCGGCCAGCGGGTTGCGGGTGAGCGCCTGCAGAACCGATCCCGCCAGGCCGAGCGCGGCGCCCACGAGCATCCCGAGGACGGTTCGTGACAGCCTGTCGGCCACGACGACGTCGCCGTAGGTGCCCGAGTCCTCGAACAGGCCGTGCCAGACCTGCTCCAGGGACAACTCCTTCGCCCCGATCGCGATGCTCGCCAACGCGACGAGCACCAGGATCACGACGGAGAGGAGCAGCCCGAGGACGCGTATCGCCCGGCGGTTCGGGGGCGCGGGGGCGGTCTCCGCGCGCTGTTCGGGGGGACTCTCGACCAACACGCGGTTAGGTTAGCCTACCCTCCTATTCGATCACGATCCCGAGGCCCGGACTCCCAGGTGACACGGGGGCTCTCACAGCCCCAGTCGTGCCAGCGCCTTCCCGCCGTCCAGCTCGCACACGCCGTCCCCGGCCGCCGTCCACGCCGCCGCGCACAGCGCGCGCAGCCCGTCCGGCGCGCCCCCGTCGCCCTCCAGCTCCAGCTCCCCGGCACCGGCCGTCGCTGTCCAGCCACCGCACCGGAACCCGTCACCCGCAGGGGCGACCTCCGGCTGTCCGGTGAGCATCCCGCGCAGATCGGCGTCGACATACGTCGGCCGGTGCTGCGGCGGCGCGGCGAGCAGCCGGGCGCCGTCCGTCACCCCGGTGAGCACCAGCAGCGAGTCCACCTCGCCGTTGAACGCGCCCTCGATGTCCGTGTCCAGCCGGTCCCCCACCACCAACGGCCGCTCCGCGCCCGTCCGCAGGATCGTCTCCCGGTGCATCGGCGGCAACGGCTTGCCCGCGACCTGCGGCTCGGCGCCCGTGGCGATCCGTACGACCTCCACCGCCGCGCCGTTGCCCGGGGCGATGCCCCGGCCGCTGGGAATCGTCAGGTCGGTGTTGGACGCGAACCACGGCAGCCCGCGCGCCACGGCGTACGACGCCTCCGCGAACCGTCCCCACGGCAGCTCGGGCCCGCCGTACCCCTGGACGACCGCCACCGGGTCGTCGTCCGCCGACTCCACCGGCACCAGCCCGCGCTCACGCAGCGCCACTCGCAGCCCCTCGCCGCCGATCACCAGCACCCGGGCGCCCTGCGGCACCTGCTCGGCGACCAGCCGCGCGACCGCCTGCGCGGAGGTGATGACGTCGCCGGCCTCCGCCGGTATCCCCAGCTCGGTCAGATGGGCGGCCACGACGTCCGGGGTGCGCAGGGCGTTGTTGGTCACGTAGGCGAGACGCATACCGCCCTCGCGGGCCGTGGCCAGCGACTCGACCGCGTGGACGATCGCGTTCCCGCCCGCGTACACCACACCGTCGAGGTCGAGCAGCGCCGTGTCGTACGCCTCGCTCAGGGCCTGCCCACTGCCCTCGGGCCTCGTCCTGACGCTCCGGCTCATTCCGCATCGCTCCTCGTTCGACGGCTTTTCCCCCGATCATCCCCCATGCCCCCGGCACCCGTACGATGCCGGGATGAACACTGCAGGTCACTCGACGGCAAAGGCGCCCCGGGGCCTGGAACTCACCCCGTTCCGAGGCCTTCGTTACGACCCCGACCGGGTCGGCAGCCTGGCCGCCGTGACATCCCCGCCGTACGACGTCGTCGTCCGCCCCGACGGCCTGCACCACCTCCAGTCCGCCGACCCGCACAACATCGTCCGGCTGATCCTCCCCGAGGCCGGCACGCCCGAGGCGCGCAACGCCCAGGCCGCCGACACGTTGCGCCGCTGGCGCGCGGAGGGGGTCCTGACCGCCGACCCGGTGCCCTGCCTGTACGTCTACGAGCAGCGCGACGGCGAGGGACTGGTGCAGCGCGGCATCATCGGCGCGCTGCGCGTCTCCGACCCCGACGAGCGGCTGGTCCTGCCGCACGAGGACGTCATGCCGCACATCGTCGCCGACCGTGCGGACCTGATGCGGGCCACCTCCGCCAACCTCGAACCGCTGCTGCTCACCTACCGGGGCGAGGGAGGTGACGGCTCGGCGACCGTCACGGCCGCCCTGATCGAGCGCGCCGCCGAGCAGTCGCCCCTGCTGGCGACCACCACGGAGGACGGTTTCCACCACCGCCTGTGGTCCCTCACCGACCCCGCCGACCTGACCGCGGTCCAGCGGGAACTCGCCGGTCACCAGGCTCTCATCGCCGACGGCCACCACCGCTGGGCGACCTACCGCCGCCTCCGCGCGGAGCACCCCTCCCCCGGTCCCTGGGACCACGGCCTGGTGCTCCTGGTCGACACGGCCCGCTATCCCCTGCGTGTGCGCGCCATCCACCGGCTGCTGCACGACCTGCCGGTCGCGGACGCCGTGGCCGCGCTCGACGGCCGGTTCCGCGTCCGCCGTCTCGACGTACCGCTCGCCGAGGCGATGGACGCGCTGGGCGGGGCGGCCTCGGCGGGCAACGCCTTCCTCCTCGCCGGGGACGGCGCCTTCCATCTCGTCGACCGCCCGGACCCGGAGCTGCTGGCCCGCACGGTTCCGGCGGACCGCCCGGTGGCCTGGCGCACCCTGGACGCGACGGTCCTGCACGCCACGCTCCTCGACCACGTCTGGCGCGTCCCCGACTCCCCCGCCCACATCGCGTACATCCACGACACGGCGGCCACGGTCGAGAAGGCGGAACGCGACGGCGGAACGGCCGTCCTGATGCACCCGGTGCGCGAGGACGTCGTCCGCGACCTCGCCCGCCAGGGCGTCACGATGCCGCGCAAGTCGACGTCGTTCGGCCCGAAGCCGGCGTCGGGCCTGGTCCTGCGCGCGCTCGACCTGTGACGGAGAGGACGAAGAAGGGGCGGGCCTCCGCAGAGACCCGCCCCTTCATGCCCGTACCGCGCCTCGGACGTCAGTCCTTGTTCTTGTCGTCCTCGTTCGCGGTGTCGGCGGCCTCGTCCTCGTCGAGGGCGTCCGTGAACTCCACGCCGTCCAGCTCGGCCAGCCGGTCGGAGGCGTCAGTGCTGCCGTCCCGGTCGGCCTCCACGGCTTTGGCGAACCACTCCCGTGCCTCGCCGCTCCGGCCGGCGGCGTGCAGCGCGTCGGCGTAGGCGTAGCGCAGCCGCGCGGTCCACGGCTGGACCGAGTTGGACGCCAGCTCGGAGCTCTGCAGCGTCACGATCGCCGCGTCCAGCTGCCCCATGTCACGCCGGGCGCCGGCCGCGACGAGCCGCATCTCGACCTGCCCGGCCTTGTCCAGCTTCTGCACCTCGGGCGCACCGGCCATGTCCAGGGCCTTCTCCGGCCGGCCGAGCCCACGCTCGCAGTCGGCCATGAGGGGCCACAGCTCCACGGTCCCGGTCATCCGCCGCGCGGCCCGGAACTCGGCGAGCGCCTCGGCGTACTTCTGGTTCGCGTACGCGGCGAACCCGGCGGCCTCCCGTACGGCGGCGACACGCGACGCCAGCCGCAGGGCCACCCTGGAGTAGCCGTACGCGCCCTCGGGGTCCTCGTCGATCAGCCGGGCGACCATCACCAGATTCTTGGCGACGTCCTCCGCGAGCGTCTTGGGCAGGCTCTGCAGCTCCTGCCGTACGTCCTTGTCGATCTCCTCGCCGGTGACGTCCTCGGGGATCGGCAGCCGCTTGATCGGCTCGCGGTCACGGTCACGGTCGCGGTCCTCACGGAAACGCCCGCCACCGTGCCGGTCGTCCCGTCCACGGAACCCACCGGGCCGCCCACCGCGGTCGTCACGCCGAGGCCCACGTCCACCACGGTCGTCCCGGCCACGGAAGCCGCCACGGTCACCACCCCGGCTGTCCTCACGCCGGCCGAAACCACCACGCTCACCGCGCTCACCACGGCTGTCGTCACGACGGAACCCACCACGGTCACCGCGGTCGCCGCTCCGGTCGTCCCGGCGGAAGGAGGGGCGCTCGCCGCGCTCGCTCCGGTCATCGCGACGGTAGGAGGGGCGGTCACCGCGCTCGCTGCGATCGTCGCGACGGAAGGACGGGCGGTCGCCGCTCCGGTCGTCCTGACGGAAGGAGGGACGGTCGCCGCTCCGGTCGTCGCGACGGTAGGAGGGGCGGTCACCGCGCTCGCTCCGGTCATCGCGACGGAAGGACGGACGGTCACCGCGGTCGCCACGGTCATCGCGACGGAAGGACGGGCGGTCGCCACGGTCGCCACGGTCATCGCGACGGAAGGACGGACGGTCACCACGGTCGTCCCGACGCGGCCCACGATCGCGGTCGCGGTCGTCCCGATGCCCGTACCCACCACCACGGTTGTCGTCACGGCGGAAGCCACCGCGCTGGCCGCGGTCATCGCCTCGACGGTCGTCGCGGCGGAAGTCGCCGCGGTCGCGGTCTCCGCCTTCACGACGGCCCTGGCCACCACGGTCGTTGTCGCGACGGAAACCGCCACGATCCCCGCGCTGGCTGGAGCGGCCAGCGCGGTCACCACTGTCCCGTCGCCGCTGGTCGCGCTCCGGTCGGTCGTCGGGAGAGTTGGTGGACATTGGTGACTCCTGTCTTCGGTACTGCAAGCATAAATAAAAAAGGACCCTTGGTCCCAGCTGAACGCTGGGACCAAGGGTCCTTCCAAAGATTGTTCGGCGGCGTCCTACTCTCCCACAGGGTCCCCCCTGCAGTACCATCGGCGCTGTAAGGCTTAGCTTCCGGGTTCGGAATGTAACCGGGCGTTTCCCCTACGCTATGACCACCGAAACCCTAATGGTTTCGAGCGAACAAGCACACTCTTCTATTGTCTGTTCTGCTCAAAGCCGACAACGGTCGTTGTCTCAGAACTAACACAGTGGACGCGAGCAACTGAGGACAAGCCCTCGGCCTATTAGTACCGGTCAACTCCACACGTTACCGTGCTTCCATATCCGGCCTATCAAC
>NZ_JBHWHX010000004.1:76660-279358 GCF_042732315.1 Streptomyces sp. NPDC059787 | reverse complement strand
CAAGCAGCGAGCCAGACACCACGACGTCGGCAAGACCGTCAAACGCGCCGAATCGATCAAGGAACACCGACGTCATCGGCGTTAAACGCCAAGCTGAGAAGCCGTCAGGAAACCGGTCCGAAAAAATCTCCGCGGGCCGATGAGTTCCGCGTGGGCCCCCGGTCTACCCCCACGAACGCTACGGAACCGAACGGGAAAGGCCCCGCCATGCACCAGCAGATGATCTTCGTGAACCTGGCCGTCGACGACCTCGACGCCTCGAAGAAGTTCTTCACGGAGCTCGGCTACTCGATCAACCCGCAGTTCAGCGACGAGACGGCCGCGTCGGTCGTGATCAGCGACACGATCGTCGCGATGCTGCTGACCAGGGAGAAGTACGCGGGGTTCACCAAGAAGGAGATCGTGGACGCCACGAAGAGCAGCGAGGTGCTGCTGGGGCTGAGCGCGGAGAGCCGCGAGAAGGTCGACGAGCTGGTGGAGAAGGCCGTCGCGGCGGGCGGCTCGGTCGCCGGCGAGACCCAGGACTACGGCTTCATGTACGGCCGCGCCTTCGACGACCTCGACGGCCACACCTGGGAGGTCATCTGGATGGACCCGGCCGCGGTGCAGGGCTGACGCACACGCGGGGCCGGGGGTGCCGTTCGGCTCGGGCCGGCTTCGGGTGACGGCGCCTTGCGGCCGCCCCGAGCGGGACGACGAGGGCCCCTCCCGCGTATGGAGGTCCCCGCTCGAGCGAAGCCGAGCGGGAGGAGCGCGCAGCCGCAAGGCGGAGGAGGGCGCCAGGGCGGAGTCCTGGCGCCCGACGACAACGCGGCCGGGGCCCCTCTGGGGAGCGCGTGCCGGACCCCGCGACCCCGGCAAGATTCGAACGACACCCCACTAGCATGGGCGGGTGCAGACGAGTCCCGCCCACGCCGTCCATCACGGGGACCGCGAGATAGAGACGCTCGAGGAGTTCGACGCGATCGTCTCCTCCCGCGGCACGCTCTCCGGATTCCGTGTCCAGTCCGTCGATCTGACCGACCGGACACGGGAGTTGCTCACCAACGACACCGCCGGGGCCGTCTTCCTCGGCTGCCCGATGCGCCCCGACGCGGCGGAGAAGCTCCGCGCCGACGGCGCCCTGGTGCTCCCGCCCGTCCCCGGCCTGCCCTTCGACCCGTACCGGGGGTGCCTCTACACGCCCGGCGACCTGTTCGCCTCGCTCGACAAGGGCTACGAGGCGACCCCGGACGCGCTGGCCTACACCTGGTTCCAGCGGACCAAGGCGGACGGCGACATCTTCGCCTCCATGCTGCGCGCGGTCCACGACGACTCCATGTCCGACGCCCTCGACGAACTCCTGCGCGGGGCGCGGGTCGTGGGCGTGATGGGCGGTCACGCGATGGCCCGCGGCACCGAGGAGTTCCGGGGTGCCGCCCGGCTCGGGCAGGCGCTGACCCATGCCGGGTTCACGGTGGCGACGGGTGGCGGTCCGGGCGCGATGGAGGCGGCGAACCTCGGCGCCTACGCGGCCCCGTACGACGACGCCGTGCTGGACGAGGCCTGCGAACTCCTCGCCTCCGCGCCCTCGTTCACGCCGTCGATCACCGACTGGGCGCGTGCCGCCTTCGAGGTGCGCACCCGCTGGCCGAAGGGCAACCACTCGATCGGCATCCCCACCTGGTTCTACGGCCACGAGCCGCCGAACGCCTTCGCCTCGCACATCGCGAAGTACTTCGCCAACGCCACCCGCGAGGACGGGCTGCTGGCCCGCTGCGACGCGGGCGTGGTGTTCCTGCCGGGCGCCGCC
Organism: Streptomyces sp. NPDC059787; assembly: GCF_042732315.1. Classification (NCBI taxonomy): domain Bacteria; kingdom Bacillati; phylum Actinomycetota; class Actinomycetes; order Kitasatosporales; family Streptomycetaceae; genus Streptomyces; species Streptomyces sp. NPDC059787. The sequence continues at coordinate 277,566 of NZ_JBHWHX010000004.1, read as the reverse complement.
GGGACCGTACAGGAGATCTTCGACAACGCGACGCCGAACTACTACGGGTCGCGCGGTGAGCCCACGCCCATGGTGCTGGTGAACCGGGCGCACTGGACGGAGAAGCTGCCGGCCTGGCCGCTGCTGCGGTCGCTCGCCCGGGAGCGCTCGATGGAGGCCCGGATCGCCCTGGTCGACCGGATCGAGGAAGCGCCGGAGGCCTTGAAACGTCTGGGCGGTTAATAAGAAGGCAAAGCCCGGTCCCACCGTAGGCATATGCGTTGACACTACTTATGCGGCGCTTATAGACCTGAGAGTCGCATGGGAGTGCTGATGCTCCATCAACACTCCCTCAACCCCCCGCATTTACGCTCTCCCGTAAGGACAAACGTGGCAGTTCTGTCCGTATCCCGCCGTACCGTCGCGCGCTCCGTGCGCGCCCTCGGTGTCGTCTCCGCGTCCGCCGCCCTCGCGATCGGCGTCGCCGGCAGCGCGGCGGCCTGCAACATCACCGAGTTCTCGGCCGAGGCCAAGTGCGTCGGTGACAAGGGCGTCATCACCGTCACCGACAAGGACCCGGCCGGCGTCCCCGCCACCATCACCGTGTTCCTGCAGGACAAGCAGGTCGGCGAGCAGGTGGTCAAGGGCACCGCTGAGGGCACCACCATCACCTTCGAGGAGGACTGGAAGCCGAACGCCGAGTACCGCATCCACGTCGACGCGAAGCCCTACGTCGACGAGGACATCAAGCCGAACCTGGTCACCCCGGCGACGGCCTGCAAGACGGAGGAGGAGCCCCCGGCCGAGGAGGAGCCGAAGCCGACCCCGTCGGAGTCCTCCTCCACCCCGGCCGAGGAGCCCGAGCCGACCCCGTCGGCGTCGGAGAGCGAGAGCACCGCTCCGGCGGACACCGCGAGCAACGCGCCGTCCCCGGCCGGTGAGTCGAACCTCGCCGAGACCGGCGCCAACTCCAACACCGGTCTGATCGCCGGCATCGCGGCCGCCCTGGTCGTGGCCGGTGGTGGCGCGGTCTTCTTCGGCATGCGCCGCCGCGGGGCGAACAGCCAGAGCTGACGCCTCACGCACACAGTGGCGGCCCGTCCCCTTTCCCGGGGGCGGGCCGCTTCCGTCACCGGCCGCTCAGCCGAACGTCGCCCGCTCCAGCCAGAACTCCAGCAGCTCCCGGTCGCCGAGCACCTCGAGTCCGGGGGCGTCCGGCGGCAGCCGGCGGTAGAAGGCGAGGAGCACGGAGGTGAGCGGGCCGCGCAGGGCGACGGTGGCCTTCTCGTGGCCGCGCCGCCAGGAGACACCCTCCTCGCCGAGCTCGATCAGCCACTCCGAGTGGATCTCCGGCCGGGTCCCGGTGGCGTGCAGATGGATGGTGCGCCGGGGCCCCCGCAGGTCGTGCACCGTGTCGTCCGGCAGCGTCCGCTGCGCCCACTCCACGATCTCCAGCCACTCGTCGACCGCGTCCGCGGCGATCTCGGGGGCGACCTCGTAGGGCAGCCCGGCGGCCAGGGTGGCGTCCGCTCGGTGGACGGTCACCTCGTGCGTCATACGGCGGGCCCAGAACCCCGCGTTGTGGATCCCGGCCCAGCTCCACACCTTCGCGTCCGGCCCGGCCTCGCGCAGCGCGCCGACGACCAGCTCGCCGGACTCCGCCAGCCACGCGTCCAGCGCGCCGGGATCGCCCCACGCCCCGGGCCCGTCGAACCCCGGCACCCGATCCTCGGGGACGTCGTCCTCGGCCCCGGTCCGCACCATGACGTCCACCCAGCGCAGGGCGCCGCCGGTGTGCCGTACGAGCTGCTCCAGGGACCAGTCGGGCGTGGTGGGCACGGTGCCGGACAGATCGGCGCCGGACGTCACGACCGTCCGCAACTGCCCTACCTGGTGTGCGATTTCCTCGCAGTAGCGGTCATGCGCGAGTGGTGTCATGCCGCACACCCTAGGCAGCCGCGCTCATCCCAGCACGGCGATTTCCGCCGCGTCGAACTCCACGCCGACCTCGTCCCCGACCTCCGGCGCGGCCCTGAGCGCGCAGGCCGCCTCCAGGCGGGGCGCGTCCTCGGGCTGGAGGTGGACGGTGACATGGGTGCCGCGGAAGGTGCGTGCGGCCACCGTGCAGCGCAGGCCCTCGCCGGCCGGGACCAGGCGGACGCCGGCGGGACGGACGAGAAGGGGCCGCGTGCCCTGGGGGGCGCCTTCCGGGACGGGGAGCTTGCCCCAGGGGGTCACCGCGGCATCGTCGCCCACCGTCGCCTCGACGACGTTCTCGAAGCCGAGGAAGCGGGCCACGAACGCGTCGGCCGGACGCTGCCACACCTCAAGCGGCGTACCGGACTGGGCGATCCGCCCGTCCCTCATCACCACCACCCGGTCGGCCAGCGCGAACGCCTCGCCCTGGTCGTGCGTCACGGCGAGCACCGTGGTGCCCAACCGGCCGAACAGCTCGCGCAGTTCGACGACCAGCCGTTCCCTGAGCGACCGGTCGAGCTGTCCGAGCGGCTCGTCGAGCATCAGGAGCCGGGGGCTGGGTGCGAGGGCGCGGGCGAGCGCCACGCGCTGCTGCTCGCCGCCGGACAGCGCGGCGACGGCGCGTCCGGCCGCGTCCGGCAGTCCTACCAGGTCCAGCAACTCCCTCACTCGTTCCGCCTGTTCGCTCCGCGACGCGCCGTGCATGCGCAGGCCGAAGGCGACATTGCCGCCCACGTCCCGCTGCGGGAAGAGCTGGTGGTCCTGGAACATCAGCCCGACGCCGCGCTTGTGCGCGGGCACGCCCGACTGGTCGTGTCCGTCGAGCGACACCCGCCCGGAGTCGAGGGGCTGCAGTCCGGCCACCGCCCGCAGCAGCGTGGACTTGCCGCTGCCGCTGGGGCCGAGCACACACACGATCTCGTGCTCCGCGACCCCCAGGTCGACGGCGTCCAGCACCGGCCGCCCGCCGAAGCGGACGGTCGCGGCCTGAAGGCTCAGCAGCATCTAGAACTCCCCGGTCCGGTCGGTCCGCAGCCGCTCAAGCACGAGCAGCGCCACCGCGCACACGATCATCAGAATCGTCGACAGGGCCATCGCCTGGCCGTAGTTGAGGTCCCCGGGCCGCCCCAGCAGCCGCGCCACGGCCACCGGCAGCGTCGGGTTCTCCGGCCGCGCGATGAACACCGTCGCCCCGAACTCGCCCAACGACACCGCGAACGCGAACCCGGCCGCGATCAGCAGCGCCCGCCGCACCAGCGGCAGGTCCACCTCCCGCCACGCCCGCCACGGCGACGCCCCGAGCACCGCCGCCGCCTCCCGCAGCCGTACGTCCACGGCCCGCAGCACCGGCAGCATGGTCCGTACGACGAAGGGAACGCCGACCAGCGCCTGCGCGAGCGGGACCAGGATCCAGGAGGCGCGGAGGTCCAGCGGCGGCTCGTCGAGGGCGATCAGGAAACCGAAACCGACGGTCACCGCGGACACCCCGAGCGGCAGCATCAGCAGCGCGTCGAAGCCGCGCACCAGCCGTCCCGCGTCCCGCCGGGTCAGCGCCACGGCGGCGAGAGAGCCGATCACCACGGCGATGGCGGTGGCGGCGACGGCGTACTGGAGCGAGTTGCCGACCGCCTCGATCGGCGCGGCCAGGAACACTCCCCCGTCGTCCTGGGTCAGCTCCCGGTAGTAGCCGAGACCGGCGGCGCCGAAGGAGCGTTCCACCAGTACGGCGAGCGGCAGCAGGAGCAGTACGGCGACGGTGGCGACGACTCCGCCGAGAAGCGCCCACTGTCCGGCGCCGCACGGACGGCGCGCGGTCACCGAGGCGTCCACCAGCCGCAGCGCGGTCTCCCGGCGCCGTACGGTCCAGGCGTGCAGGGCGAGGATCGCGCCCACGGCGGCGAACTGGATCATCGTCAGGACGGCGGCCGTGGACAGGTCGAAGATCTCGGAGGTCTGCCGGTAGATCTCCACTTCGAGGGTGGAGAAGGCCGGCCCGCCCAGGATCTGCACCACGCCGAAGGAGGTGAAGGTGAACAGGAAGACCATCAGCGCCGCCGCCGCCACGGCGGGCGCGAGCGCGGGCAGGGTGACGGTCCGCCAGGCCGCGAACCGCGAGGCGCCGAGCATCCGCGCGGCCTCCTCCTGCCGCGGGTCGAGCTGCGACCAGAGCCCGCCCACGGTGCGTACGACGACGGCGTAGTTGAAGAAGACGTGCGCGAGCAGGATCGCCCACACGGTGGTGTCCAGCCGCAGGCCCCACAGCTCGTCGAGGAGTCCGCCGCGGCCGACGAGTGCCATGAACGCCGTACCGACGACGACCGTCGGCAGCACGAACGGCACGGTGACCACGGCCCGCAGCACCTGCTTGCCGGGGAAGTCGAAGCGGGCGAAGACGTACGCGCCGGGCAGGGCGATCAGCAGGGTGAGGGCGGTGGAGACGAGGGCCTGCCAGGTGGTGAACCACAGGACCTGACGGACGTCGGACTGCGCCAGTACGTCTCCGATCCGCCCGAGGTGCCAGGTCCCGTCGGTCTTCAGTCCGCGTGCGACGATCGCGGTGACGGGGTAGGCGAAGAAGACGGCGAAGAACGCGACGGGCACGGCCATCAGGCCGAGCCGCGCCGCGCTCCCGCGCCGCCTCGCCGCGGTCCGCGTCACTTCAGTACGAGCGAGGTCCACGACTTGACCCACTGGTCACGGTTGTCGGCGATCTTCGCCGGATCCATCGTCTGCGGGTCCTTCGCCTGCGGCCCGAACTTCACGAAGTCCTCGGGCACCTGGGCGCCCTCCCGCACCGGGTAGACGAACATGTTGAGCGGCATGTCGTCCTGGAACGGCTTGCTGATCAGGAAGTCGAGCAGGGCCTTGCCGCCCTCGGGGTTCTTCGCGTTGCTCAGCAGCCCCGCGTACTCGACCTGGCGGAAGCAGGTGCCCTCGGCGACACCGGTGGGCGCGGTCTCCGGCTTCGGGTCGGCGTAGATGACCTCGGCGGGCGGCGAGGAGGCGTACGACACCACCAGCGGCCGGTCGGCCTTGGCCTGCTTGCCGCCGGCCGAGCCGGAGAACTCCTCGTTGTAGGCCTGCTCCCAGCCGTCGACCACCTTCACGCCGTTGGCCTTGAGCTTCTTCCAGTAGTCCTGCCAGCCCTCGTCCCCGTACTTGGCGGCCGTCCCGAGCAGGAAGCCGAGGCCGGGAGAGGAGGTGGAGGCGTTCTCGACGACGAGGAGGTCCTTGTAGGCGGGCTTGACCAGGTCGTCGAGGCTCTTCGGCGGGGTCAGGTCGTGCTCGTCGAACCACGCCTTGTCGTAGTTGACGCAGACGTCACCGCTGTCGACGGGGGTGACCCGGTGCTTGTCCTGGTCCACGCGGTACTCGTCGAGGATCAGGTCGGAGCCCTTGGCCTCGTACGGCTGGAACAGCCCGTTGTCGAGGGCGCGGGACAGCAGGGTGTTGTCGACGCCGAAGAAGACGTCGCCCTGGGGATTGTCCTTGGTCAGGACGGCCTTGTTCACGGCCTGTCCGGCGTCGCCGTCCTCCAGGACCTTGAGCTTGTATCCGGACTGCTTCTCGAAGGCGGCGACGACGTCCTTCGACACGGCCCACGAGTTGTGGCTGACCAGGGTCACGGTCCCGGACCCGCCGCTCGAGTCGTCGCCGTCGGACGACCCGCACGCGGACAGCGTGACCAGCCCCAGCCCGACGGCCAGGACCGCGACCTTCTTGGTGATGCCCACTTGATTCCTCCTGGAGTGACCAGGAAGAGACGCGGCCCTGCCCGGGACCCCTCCGCGGGGTCCCGGGCAGGGCGCAACAGCTCGAGTGATGACCGATCTCCCTACCCAGAATGACCTGGGCCAGGTTCGGAGGGTCTGCGGCCGGTGCCGCACTCTCAGCGCTGTGGCGCTCCCCTGTCGGAATATGCAGATGTGATTGCTCGGGTCACATTACCGTTCGCTCGCGGCGAGCTGACCACACGCCCCGTCGATCTCCTGCCCACGGGTGTCCCGGATCGTCACCGGTACACCGTGTGCGGCGATCGCCTCCACGAACGCCTTCTCGTCCTCGGGCCGGGAGGCGGTCCACTTGGAGCCGGGGGTGGGGTTGAGCGGGATGAGGTTGACGTGCACGGGGCGGCCCTTGAGCATCCGCCCGAGGCGGTCACCACGCCAGGCCTGGTCGTTGATGTCCCGGATGAGCGCGTACTCGATGGACAGCCGCCGGCCCGACCTGGCCGCGTACTCGAACCCGGCGTCGAGCACCTCGCGCACCTTCCACCGCGTGTTCACGGGGACGAGGGTGTCGCGCAGTTCGTCGTCGGGGGCGTGCAGCGAGATGGCGAGCCGGCACTTGAAGCCCTCGTCGGAGAACCGGTGGATGGCCGGGACGAGACCGACGGTGGACACGGTGATCCCGCGCTGCGACAGCCCGAGCCCGTCCGGCTCGGGATCGGTGAGGCGGCGAATCGCCCCCACGACCCGGTTGTAGTTGGCGAGCGGCTCACCCATGCCCATGAACACGATGTTGCTCAGCCGCGCCGGGCCGCCGGGAACCTCGCCGTCCCTGAGCGCCCGCATCCCGTCCACGATCTGGTGCACGATCTCGGCGGTCGACAGGTTCCGGTCGAGCCCGGCCTGCCCGGTGGCACAGAACGGGCAGTTCATGCCGCAGCCCGCCTGGGAGCTGATGCACATGGTCACCCGGTCCGGGTACCGCATCAGCACGGACTCGACGAGCGTCCCGTCGAACAGCTTCCACAGTGTCTTGCGGGTCGTCCCCTGGTCGGTCGACAGGTGCCGTACGACCGTCATCAGCTCCGGAAGCAGCGCCTCCTGCAGCTTGCCGCGGGAACCGGCGGGGACGTCGGTCCACTGCTCCGGGTCGTGCGCGTACCGCGCGAAGTAGTGCTGCGAGAGCTGCTTGGCACGAAACGCCTTCTCACCGACCGCGACGACCGCCTCCTTCCGCTCGGCGGGCGTGAGATCGGCAAGGTGCCGCGGCGGCTTCTTGGCTCCGCGGGGGGCGACGAAAGTAAGTTCTCCGGGCTTAGGCATGGCGTTACCAGTGTCGCAGATCAATTCGTGTGGCCTGCAGCCGTGAGCTCTGGGGGGTGACAACGGGCGTCGCCGGTCGCCGTGGGCTCTCCCCGGAGGAGCAGAGGTCCACCGCTTCGGTCTCCGGGTGCTTCACGTCCCGCCCCTTCTTCGGACACCGGGCTTCCGCCACGCCCCCCTCGACCGCAGCGATCTCGCGGGGAGGCGCCGGTCGACGACGTGACGCTCCGCGTACAGGTGTTCCGCGGCCCGGGAGCTGCCGGCCGTACCCGGGCCGAGTCATTCCGCTTCGGCGACTATCCTCCGGGCCGCTTCGACCTGTTGTTCCTGCTTCTCCTTCAGCGTGCGCAGAACCTTGGCGCTGCCGTCTATCAGCTCCTTCTGAATCGCCTTTTCGGAGCTGAACCACGTGTCCAGCAGGCCGGTTTCCTCTTTGCAGGAGAAGTCGGCGACCGCCGTCTTCTTCTCCTCCGCGGAGGGCTCATCGCCTTCGAAGGACTGCGATTCAAGTGCCTGCACGGGCGTGGCGTACGTGTACCCCTTGCCCGCCATGCACTGCGACCATTTCGACGTGGCCGTCTTGACTTTCGGGTCCTGCAAGGATTCCTTGTAGCTGTCGACGGATATACGACTGGCGGCCGCGACGCCCGGCTCGTAGCTGTAGGTCTTTCGGAAACTCTTGATCGCTTCTCCGAGACATCCCTCGTCGGGAATTCTCTTCCCGTTGTACTTCGCGGCCGTTTCCGTTTTCGCTCCGCCTTCGGCGCTGTTCCCCACCAGAACCTTCCGTTCCTCCGGGGAGAGGCTGCTCCTTTCCGTCCCGGCCGACTGCTCGGGCGGAAAGTGGTATCCGTACTGCATTGCCGTCTGCATGTCGGATATCCCGTACCGACGGTCCGCCACCTGCCGGGTCGGCGGAATCACCGCCGGGGTGTAGTCGATACCGAAGCCCTCCATGCACTCGCGGGCCAGGAGTTCCTGCGCCGACCGGATCACGCGCTGCTCGTCCTGGGGCAGGCTGTACTCGGCGATGGGCAGCCGATACGTGTACGCCTCCTTTCCGGCCGGCGGGGAGGCGGCCGGGGCCGTCGAGGCCCGGGCGTGATCCGGAGACGCCGCGTCCTGCTGCGTGCAGCCGACCAGCGCCACCCCCGACAGCAGTGACACCAGGATGAGCGAGGGCCGTGAAGATTTCACCATGGGGAACGTCTCTCGAATGGCTGCGAACGCGGAACGTACTCGATGCAAAAGAAAACCCCGCACGGGCCGCATGGACCGGTGCAGGGGTTTTCCTGATACCTCAGGCGGTCCAGGTGTAGCAACCGGTCGACGTGTAGCCGAATCGCAGCGAGGCGTTCTCGTTGTAGGTGTTACGCAGTCGGGGCGCGGCGGACAGCGGCTTGAAGGAGTCGCACGGACCGCTGTAGTTGCTGTTGTAGAAGACCGTCATGTTGGCTTCGCCGCCGTTGATGAACGAGGCCGCGTTGTTCTTCACGGCCTGGCCCTGGCCCGTGCCGTAGTCCAGGAAGGTGTAACCGGCAAGGTTGGGCACGCTGTCCTTCATGAAGGCCGTGCGCGAACCCTCGAAGTTGCTGTTGTAGAAGAAGACTCCGCACCATTCGGTGGTCAGGTCACAGCCCTTGCCCGTGTAGGCCTGAGCCGTCGAAGCGGTTCCCAGCATCGATCCGGCCGCGATGGGCAGAACGAAGGCCAGAGGAATGAACTTCCGAGCGATCTTCACGTGCCCTCTTTTCTTGTCAATTCACCAGGACTTGGCCCGCCAACCTTAAGGGCGACACAATGTCGGCAACAATCATTTTTCGGACAAGATCCAATGCATTGGCCTGATCTTTTCGAAAGAATGCCGGTTGGTATCCCGTTCGTCCATTGAGACCATAAATGCCGGTCCTGACGGTGGACACCGATGGAGAGGTTCAGCGGACCGGCGCGCACCTCCCCGTACGTCGGGCAGGGCCGCCGGGGGACGCCCGAGCGCCATGGAGCGCGTACGGGCCACAAACAGCGAGCCCCCGTCCGCAGGGGACGGGGGCTCGAAGGCGCTCGGACCGAAGGTCTCAGCCGCCGACGAAGAGGACGAGCAGCAGCCACACCACCGGCGCCGTCGGCAGCAGGGAGTCCAGGCGGTCCATGATGCCCCCATGACCCGGGAGCAGGGTGCCCATGTCCTTGATGCCCAGGTCGCGCTTGATCATGGATTCGCCCAGGTCGCCCAGTGTGGCGCTGGCCGCGACCGCGAGGCCGAGCAGCAGGCCCTGCCACCAGCTGCCGTCGTCGATCAGGTACTGCATGCACAGCGCGCCGACGACCATCGCGAAGGTCACCGCGCCCAGCAGGCCCTCGCGGGTCTTGCCGGGGCTGATGCGCGGGGCGAGCTTGGTCCTGCCGAAGCGCCAGCCGACCGCGTACGCGCCGGTGTCGCTGACGACGGTCAGCAGCAGGAAGGTCAGGACGCGCCACGGGCCGTCGTCGGCGGTGAGCATCATCGTGACGAAGGTCGCCAGGAACGGCACGTAGAACGTCGCGAAGACACCCGCCGTGACGTCCTTGAGGTAGCCCTCGGGCGGCGCCGTCATACGCCAGACCAGCACCGACAGCGCGGTGAGCGCCATGGCGACCCACGCGCCCTCGGCACCCCGGGCGTACCCGGCGACGACCATGGCCGCACCGCCCAGCGCGAGCGGCACCAAGGGCGCCTCGATGCCCTTGCGCTCCCGCAGCCGCGACGTCAGCTCCCACAGGCCCACCACCACGGCGACGGCGACCACGCCGACGAAGACGGCCTTGACGACGAACAGCGACGCGACGATCACCACGCCGAGTCCGACGCCGACGCCTATCGCGGCACCGAGATCGCGCCCCGCGCTCTTCTTCTGCGGTGCGGGTGCCGGCTGCGGGGCGTCGGGCATGGGCTCCGGATTCTGCGGCACCTCCCCCGGAAGGGGTCGGGCCCGCGTCGGTTCGTCTCGGAACAAGGGGCCGCTCAGCCGAGCGGCCCCCCGGTCCACATCCTGGTCTCCGCCGTGTTCGGGTAGGTCGGGCACCACGGGCATGGGGCGAGTGTGCTGCGCGTAGTGCGCATCGTACGCGGGACCCGCCGGGGCAGCTCCCTGGCCGGGCCCGTGGTCGGACGGTCCCCAGTACCCGGTCTGCGGCGTCCCCCAGGAAGAGTCGTTCATCAGACCTCGAGCAGCTCCGCTTCCTTGTGCTTCAGGAGCTCGTCCACCTGGGCGACGTACTTCGCGGTGGTGTCGTCGAGCTCCTTCTCCGCACGGCGGCCCTCGTCCTCGCCGACCTCGCCGTCCTTGATCAGCTTGTCGATGGCGTCCTTGGCCTTGCGGCGGACGGAACGGATGGAGACCTTCGCGTCCTCGCCCTTGGTCTTGGCGACCTTGATGTAGTCACGGCGACGCTCCTCGGTGAGCTCGGGGAACGTCACCCGGATGATGTTGCCGTCGTTGCTCGGGTTGACGCCCAGGTCGGAGTCGCGGATCGCCTGCTCGATGTTGCGCAGGGCGCTCTTGTCGAACGGGGTCACCACGGCCATGCGCGGCTCGGGCACGGAGAACGAGGCCAGCTGGTTGATCGGCGTCAGCGCGCCGTAGTAGTCGGCCACGATCTTGTTGAACATCGCCGGGTGCGCACGGCCGGTGCGGATCGCGGCGAAGTCCTCCTTGGCGACCACGACGGCCTTCTCCATCTTCTCCTCGGCCTCGAGGAGGGTCTCTTCGATCACCACTTGCTCCTGCGTGTCTTGAGTAGGCCCGGCCGCGGTTCCCCGTCGGGGCGGCGGCCGGCTGCGTCGCGTCTTCTTCCTGCACGGTTCCCGACCGGCAGGACATTGTCCATCCCCCGGTCAGTTGCGGCCGGCTTGGTCGCCCACCAGCGTGCCGATCTTCTCACCCTTGACGGCGCGGGCGATATTGCCCTCCTTCAGGAGTTCGAAGACGACGATCGGGAGGCTGTTGTCACGGCAGAGCGTGACGGCCGTGGCGTCGGCGACCTTCAGGTCCCGGGTGATGACCTCGCCGTAGCCGAGCGCGTCGAACTTCACGGCGTCCGGGTTGGTCTTCGGGTCGGAGTCGTAGACGCCGTCCACACCGTTCTTGCCCATGAGCAGCGCCTCGGCGTCGATCTCCAGGGCGCGCTGGGCGGCGGTGGTGTCGGTGGAGAAGTACGGCATGCCCATTCCGGCGCCGAAGATGACCACGCGGCCCTTCTCCAGGTGCCGTACGGCGCGCAGCGGAATGTAGGGCTCGGCGACCTGCCCCATGGTGATGGCGGTCTGCACGCGGCAGTCGACGCCCTCCTTCTCCAGGAAGTCCTGGAGGGCGAGGCAGTTCATCACGGTGCCGAGCATGCCCATGTAGTCGGAGCGGGCGCGGTCCATGCCGCGCACCTGGAGTTCGGCGCCGCGGAAGAAGTTGCCGCCGCCGATGACGATCGCGATCTGCGCGCCGTCCCGTACGACGGCCGCGATCTCACGCGCGATGGCGTGCACCACGTCGGGGTCGACGCCCAGGCCCCCGCCACCGGAGAAGGCCTCCCCGGACAGCTTCAGCAGGAACCGGCCGCTCACTTTGCCGTCGTCGCTCTTCTCAGCCTTGGTGGTCATCGTCGGATCCCGCCTCTTTCACGTGTTGCACATACGAAGAAGGCCATTGCCGGTGGGGTGTGCTTCGCATCCCATGCGGCAATGGCCTCCTCGTCAGATCTGCTGTCGTCCGGCACGCGCGCGTGCGTGGACGCGTGTCCGAACGACTGCTGTCGACCCTATCGGGGTCGCGCGCCCGTCGCGGTACGGACTCAGATGCCGACCTTGATGCGCGTGAAGCGCTTCAGGGTGACACCGGCCTCGTCCAGGATCTTCTGGACGGACTTCTTGTTGTCCAGCGCGTAGGGCTGGCCGAGCAGCGTGGCGTCCTTGAAGAAGCCGTTGAGGCGACCCTCGACGATCTTCGGCAGGGCGGCCTCGGGCTTGCCCTCGGCGCGGGTGGTCTCCTCGGCGACACGGCGCTCGGACTCGACGACCTCGGCCGGCACGTCCTCCTTGGAGAGGTACTTCGGCGCGAAGGCGGCGATGTGCTGGGCGACGCCCTTGGCGACCTCGGCGTTCGGCTTGTCGAACTCGACGAGCACACCGATCTGCGGGGGCAGGTCGGGCATCGTGCGGTGCATGTACGCCGTCACGTAGCCGTCGGCGAACTGGGCGAAGCGGTCCAGGACGATCTTCTCGCCCAGGTTGGCGTTGGCCTCGTCCACGAACGCCTGGACGGTCTTGCCGGCCTCGATCTCGGAGGCGAGCAGGGCCTCGAGGTCGGCCGGGGAGGTCTTGACGACGTGCTCGGCGATGGTGGTGGCCACGGCCTGGAACTTGTCGCCCTTGGCGACGAAGTCCGTCTCGCACTTCAGCTCGACGAGGACGCCGGAGGAGTTGTCGTCGGCGATGATCGAGACCACGGCGCCGTTCTCGGCGGAGCGGCCCTCGCGCTTGGCGACGCCCTTCTGGCCCTTGATGCGGAGCGCCTCGACGGCCTTCTCGACGTTGCCCTCGGCCTCGTCCAGCGCCTTCTTGCAGTCCATCATGCCGGCGCCGGTGAGCTCCCGGAGCTTCTTGACGTCGGCGGCGGTGTAGTTCGCCATGAGTCTGTGAATCTTTCTCGAAGTCTGGAGGTTCGGAGATCTGCGGGTCAGGACCTACCTGAGGGCAGGTCTCCGACTCGCCGCTGACCTACGGGTGAACGGCGGGAGCGGAGCACTTGTCACCGCTCCCGCCGTCATCGGCTCTGACGGGGCGGTCAGGCCTGCTCGGCCTCGGCGGCCGGGGCGGCCTCAGCGGCGGGGGCCTCAGCCGGCTGCTCGGCCTCGGCGGCCGGAGCGGCCTCCTCGGCCTTCTTCTCGTCGGCCTTCTTCTCGCCCGCGAGCAGGTCGCGCTCCCACTCGGCCAGCGGCTCACCGGCGGCCTTCTCGCCCTTGCCGGCCTCGGCGACACCGGAGCGGGACATCAGGCCCTCGGCGACGGCGTCGGCGATCACGCGGGTGAGCAGGGTGACGGAGCGGATCGCGTCGTCGTTGCCCGGGATCTTGTAGTCGACCTCGTCGGGGTCGCAGTTGGTGTCGAGGATGGCGACGACCGGGATGTTGAGCTTCCGGGCCTCGCCGACCGCGATGTGCTCCTTCTTGGTGTCCACGATCCAGACGGCGCTGGGCACCTTCTGCATCTCGCGGATACCACCGAGGGTCTTCTCCAGCTTGGCCTTCTCGCGGGAGAGAACCAGCAGCTCCTTCTTGGTGAGGCCGGAGGCGGCCACGTCCTCGAAGTCGATCTGCTCGAGCTCCTTGAGGCGCTGCAGACGCTTGTAGACGGTCGAGAAGTTGGTGAGCATGCCGCCCAGCCAGCGCTGGTTGACGTAGGGCATGCCGACGCGGGAGGCCTGCTCGGCGATGGCCTCCTGCGCCTGCTTCTTCGTGCCGACGAACATGACCGTGCCGCCGTGGGCGACGGTCTCCTTGACGAACTCGTAGGCGCGGTCGATGTACGACAGCGACTGGAGCAGGTCGATGATGTAGATGCCGTTGCGCTCCGTGAAGATGAAGCGCTTCATCTTCGGGTTCCAACGACGGGTCTGGTGACCGAAGTGGACGCCGCTCTCCAGCAGCTCCCGCATCGTGACGACGGCCATGGCCGTATCTCCTTGAATTTCTCGGTTGTGCCGCGGATGCCGGACGGCTTCCGCGCCTGACGCCCACGACGCGCCGTTGCCACGAAGGACCGAGGGGCGCTGACATCCGGGTTCCGGCCGTGACCGGTCCTGATGTCGGGGCGTGCGAAGTCGACCCGGTGGCCCGGGTCGCCACCAGAAGTGTACGGGACCCGCGAGGCGCCGGGTGACGCCGTTGTCCACAAACGGCCGGTGGTCCACGGGTCCGGGCGGTGGTCACGGATGTCCGGAAGGCTCTGCGGCATGCGAAAGAGTGCATTCACGAGGGCGTGTACGCGACTGGTCCTTCTGGTGGTCCTGACCCTGGCGGCGCTGCTGGCCCCGCCTCCGCCGGGCCTGTCGGCGGCGGGGGCGGGAGCGGTGGCGCCGGCGGGTGAGGACGCCGGGACGCCGGCCGTCGGACGGGTGTGGCCGGTGGGGGTACGGCCGCGGGTGCTGCGCGGCTGGGAGCCGCCGGCGACGGTGTACGGGCGCGGGCACCGGGGCGTGGACCTGGCGGCTTCGCCGGGGACGCCGGTACGGGCGGTGGCGGCGGGGCGGGTCTCCTTCGCGGGCCGGGTGGCCGGAAAGGGCGTCGTCTCGGTGGAGCTGACCGGGACGGGCGACCCCCCGTTGCGCACCACCTACGAACCGGTCCGCGCGTCGGTGACCGAGGACGACGAGGTGACGGCGGGCGAGGTGATCGGCACGGTGGAACCCACGGGCTCCCACTGCACTGCCCCGTGCGTCCACTGGGGCCTGCTGAGGAACGACGCCTACCTGAATCCGCTCACCCTGCTCCCCCCGTGGCTCCTGCGCGGAGGCCCGTCAAGACTGCTACCGGTGCTCGGGGTACCGGTGCCGGCCTGAGCGGCCCAGGACCGGACCGAGCGCGACCCGCACCGGTACAGAGCCGCAGGAGCCGGGCGACACCGCCGAGCGCCCCCGAAGAAGCGACCACCGACAGGATCGGCCGCACCGGACCCGTACGGTCGAACTGAGCATGCCTCACGTCGGTACAGGGCCACGGGAGCCGGGCGACACCGCCGAGCAGCCCCGAAGGGGTGACCGCCGACAGGTGCGGCCATGCCGGAGCGCCGTGCGGCCGGACCGTGCGTGGCCCATGGCGGTCCGGGGTGGCGGGAGCCGGGGAGGCTGTCCGGCGGGCTTCGAAGGAGCGGTCGGGGAAGACGCCGCCGTGGCGTGGCCGTCAGCCGCGTACGCCTCTGAGGGCCATCGAGACGGCCGCTTCGGTGATCGCTTCGGGGTGTTCCGCCGCGCCCAGCTCGATGCGGCGTACGGCCGCGTCGACGACGCCCTGGAGGAGCATCGCCGCGAGGCGGGGCTCGGCGTGGTCCAGGTCGGCCAGGGCCTCGACGATCATCGCGATGAGGCCGCCGTGGGCCGCGCGGATCTTCTCCCGGGCGCCGGCGTCGAGCTCGCTCGCGGAGATCGCGACCACGGCGCGGTGCCGCCGGTCCCCGACCAGTTCCAGCTGCTTGCGGACGTACGCCTCGATCTTGGCCTCGGCGCCGCCGGCGACCGCCATGGCCGCCTCGACCTCCGCCGCCCAGACCGGGAAGTCGACCTCGCACAGCTCCTCGACCACGGCGGCCCGCGAGCGGAAGTACTCGTACACGGACGAACGCGCGAGGCCGGTGCGCTCGGCGAGGGCCGGGAAGGTCAGCGCCTCCGTACCGCCCTCGGACAGCAGGGAGCGTGCCGCGTCCAGCAGGGCGGCTCGCTGCATCGACCGGTGCTCGGCCACGGAGGCCGCTCGAATCCTTGGCACGTCGACCACTTTACGGACGCCCCGCCCGTGGCGGCCAGAGGACCGGCCTGCTCCGAGCCGGAAGGGCTCAGCGGCCGAAGCCCGCCAGTTTGGCGCGCAGCTGCAGCACGGACTTGGTGTGGATCTGGCTGACCCGGCTCTCGGTCACGCCCAGCACATTGCCGATCTCGGCGAGGGTGAGCCCCTCGTAGTAGTACAGCGTGACCACGGTCTTCTCCCGCTCCGGCAGCGTGTTGATGGCCCGCGCGAGGAACCGTCGCAGCTCCCGGTCCTCGGCCACCTCCACCGGGTTGTCGGCGGCGGTGTCCTCCAGGGTGTCCATGAAGCTGAGCTGATCGCCGCTGTCGCCCCCGGCGTGCAGCAGCTCCTCCAGGGCGACAACGTTCGCAAGCCACAACTGGCTGAAAACCGCGCGCAGCTCGTCCACGGCGATACCCAGCTCGCCTGCGACCTCGCTCTCGGAGGGGGTGCGCCGCAGCTGCGCCTCCAGCGTGGCGTAGGCACGCTCCACGTTCCGCGCCTTCTGCCGCACCGAGCGCGGGATCCAGTCCAGCGCCCGCAGCTCGTCGATCATCGCGCCCCGGATGCGGGTGATCGCGTAGGTCTCGAACTTGATCTCCCGGTCGACGTCGAACTTCTCGATCGCGTCGATCAGCCCGAAGACCCCGGAGGAGACGAAGTCCGCCTGCTCCACATTGGGCGGCAGCCCCACGCTGACCCGGCCGGCGACGTACTTCACCAGCGGCGAGTAGTGCAGGATCAGCTGCTCCCGCAGCCTTTCGTCCCCCGTCGCCTTGTACGACCGCCACAGCTCGTCGAGCGTCGAGGGAGCGGGCGGCCGCACGCTGCCACCGTCGCGGGCGGCTGGGGGGATCGCCGCCCGGTCGGACCCGGAGGTGTGCTGGGGCATTCGTCGCCTTGTGCCGTTCTGCCGTGGACTGGTGCTGCCTGGATGCGCTGTCTGTCCGATGTCTGGGTGCCTGTCCTTGCCTGTCCGTGTCGGGGTCCTCGTGAGCGTAGCGTGACTGCGGCGTCGCGGTGTGCGAAGAAGCGAGGTGGAACCGTGCGCAGATTCGTTCCGGATGCCGTTCCACCGGGGCACACCCGTCGCTCTGAGTGACCGACGGGGTAGCCCAACTGACGTAAATTCCAAGGGGTGTCGGGGTTCCCCCGGACGGCCGAACACGCTGCGTCAACGAGGCTCGGGACCGTCCCGGACCGGGATCATCGCCTGGCGCGTCAACTTCCAGCCGTCGCCGTGTCGTTCGACGTAACCAAGTGCTCGTAGTTCGTACAGTCTGGCGATCGCGTCGTCCGGGGTGGTCTGCGCGGCGAGCGCGATCTCCTCCGGCCGGGCCGTTCCGCGCCCCGGCAGCGCGGCGAGGACCTGCCGTCCGGCCGGGTCGAGCAGGTCCCGGGGCAGCACCGGCCCCCGGCGTTCCGGCGCGAGTTCGCCCATGTCGCCGACCAGTTCGACGACCTCGGCGGCGTCGGTGACCAGCACCGCGTCCTGCCGCAGCAGTTCGTGCACCCCGGCGGAGAGCCCGCTGGTGGCCGGCCCCGGTACTCCCATCGTGTGGCGTCCCAGACGGCGGGCCGCCCGGGCGGTCACCAGGGAGCCGCTGCGGTGAGCGGCCTCGACGACGACGGTGCCCCGGGTGAGCGCGGCGATCACCCTGTTGCGGAGGATGAACCTGCTCGGTGTCGGGTGATCACCGGGCGGCAACTCGCCGACGACCAGTCCCTGTTCGGCGATCCTGCCGATCAGCCCGGTGTGGCCGCGCGGGTAGGGCCGGTCGACTCCGCAGGCGAGTACGGCGACGGTGGCGCCGCCCGAGCCGAGGGCGCCGCGGTGGGCGGCGCCGTCGACCCCGTAGGCGCCGCCGGAGACCACGATCCAGCCGCGTTCGGCGAGGCCGGCGGAGAGGGTGGCGGCCATGTGCGCGCCGTACTCGGTGCAGGCGCGGGCGCCGACGACGGCGACCGAGCGCAGCGCCCACATCCGCAGGTCCGCTCCCCCGCGCACCCACAGCCCGAGCGGCCGGGCGTCGCCCAGGTCGTCGAGCTGCCCGGGCCATTGCGGGGTGCCGGGAGCCACGAAGCGCACCCCGGCGTCCCGCGCAACGGCGAGGTCCCTGCGCGGCTCGGCCCGCTCGGCCCGGGCCAGTAACCCGGCCCACCGCTTCCCGCTCACCCCCGGCAGCGGATCTCCCCGCTCCCGCAGCCGTCGCACCACGGCGTCCACGCCGAGCTCCCGCACCCAGCGCCCGCCGGTCTCGTCACCGGGTTCGACGACCCGGGTGAGGAGGACCCGGCCGAGCAGTTCGCCGTCGGGTCCGTCCACGGCGCTCACACCCCCGCCCCGATGGCCATGGGCACCCCGCGCGGGACGCCGGTGCGCAGTTGCAGGGCGAGGGCGACGTCCGCGGCGCCGGGCCGCTCGTGGCCGGCCAGGTCGGCGACGGTCCAGGCGACCCGCAGGACCCGGTCGAGCCCCCGGGCGGTGAGCACGCCCCGTTCCAGGCTCCGCTCGGCGTCGTCCATGGCGCCGGGCGCGGCGTGCCAGCGGCTGCGCAGCTCTCGTCCGGGGACCTCGCTGTTGGTGCGCCACGGGGTGCCGGTGAGCCGCGCCGCGGCACGGTCCCGGGCCGTCCGCACCCGGTCGGCGACCGTGGCGGTGGTGTCGCCCCGGGCGCCGCCCGCCGTCAGTTCGTCACGCGTGACGCGGTCGACCTCGACCCGCAGGTCGACCCGGTCGAGCAACGGCCCGGACAGTCTGGCCTGGTAGCGGCGGATCGCCGAGGGCGGGCACTCGCACTGCTCGTTCGTCCGGGAGAAACGCCCGCAGGGGCACGGGTTGGCGGCGAGCACCATCAGGAAGCGCGCCGGAAAGCGCACGACACCGGCGCTGCGCGCGATGATCACGTGTCCGGACTCCAGCGGCTGCCGCAGGGCGTCCAGGGCCTTGCTGCTGAACTCCGGTGTCTCGTCCAGGAAGAGGACGCCCCGGTGCGAGAGGGACACCGCTCCCGGCCGGACCGTACCGGCGCCGCCGCCGACGAGTGCCTGCATGGTGGCCGAGTGGTGCGGGGCGCAGTAGGGGGCCGTGTCGATCAGGGGTCTGCCCACGGGGAGCAGCCCCGCCACCGAGTGCACGGCCGTCACCTCGAGCGAGGCCTGCCGGTCCAGCGGCGGCAGGATCGACGGCAGCCGCTCCGCGAGCATGGTCTTGCCGGCGCCCGGCGGTCCCTCCAGGAAGAGGTGGTGTCCGCCCGCCGCGGCCACCTCCACGGCCGTCCGCGCCGCGAGCTGGCCCACGACGTCCGCGAGGTCATGGCCCTGGTCGTGCGATGCCGCGCCGACGCTGTGCATCCCGGTGTCCGCTCCGGTGCCCGGGGCGCGCAGCCCCGCCAGCAGCGGGTCGGGCCGCGTCCGGTCCTCGGCGTCCTCCTCCGGCACGGGCTCGTCGGTGAGCACCGCGATCAGCTGGCGCAGGCTGCGGACGCCCAGGACGGACACGCCCGGCACCAGCGAGGCCTCGGCGGCGGCGCACTCGGGCACCACCACCTGCTCGTATCCCGCGTCGGCCGCGGCCAGTACCGCCGGCAGGATGCCGCGCACCGGCCGCACCCGGCCGTCAAGGCCCAGCTCGCCGATCATGACGATGTCGCCGAGCACCCGCGGATCGATCCGTTCGGCGGCGCCGAGCACGGCGCAGGCGACCGCCAGGTCGAAACCGCTGCCGGCCTTCGGGACCGACGCGGGACTGAGTCCCACGGTGAGTTTCTTCTGCGGCCACTCGCCGCCGGAATTGACCACGGCCGCCCTGACCCGGTCCCTGCTCTCCGTCAGGCTCTTGTCCGGCAGCCCCACCAGGGTGAAGGCCGCGACCCCGGGCTCCAGGTCGGCCTGGACCTCCACGACCACGCCCTCCACGCCCACCAGCGTCACCGAGCACGTACGCGCGAACCCCATGTCAGGCCACCCCCCGGACGTGCTCGACGACGGGTGCGCCGCGGGCCGGCAGCAGCACGCCGACCAGGTCGATGCGGACCCCGCCGGGCGGCGCTCCCCCGTGTTCCTGGAGCCAGCGTTCGGCGAGGCCCCGCAGGCGGTCGGCCTTGGCCGCCGTGACCGCCTCCATGGGGTGCTGGAAGGGGCCTGCCCTTCGGGTCTTCACCTCGCAGACGACCAGGGCGTCCCCGTCGCGGGCCACGATGTCGATCTCGCCGGTCCTGCCGCAGCGCCAGTTGCGCTGCAGGACCGTCATCCCGGCCTGGGCCAGCCGCCGTGCGGCCAGTGTCTCGCCGTACCTGCCGAGTGCGCCGCGTGCCCGATGTCCGTTCTGCGCGTTCCGCGTTTTCTGTGCGTTCATGTCGGCACCACCTCCGGCGCCAACGGTCACGCATCCCGCCCGACGGAGTGGATCTTGGTGCGGAACTCGGCGGCTGTGGACAACTCCGCCACCCGCACGAGTGCGCCGGTCACCCGCCCGGCAGCTCCAGGTCGCTCTTGTTGAGCTCCTCGATGTTCACGTCCTTGAACGTCAGCACACGGACCTGCTTCACGAACCGGGCCGGCCGGTACATGTCCCAGACCCAGGCGTCCGCCATCGACACCTCGAAGAACACCTCGCCCTGGACCGAGTGCACCTGCATCTCGTAGTCGTTGGTGAGATAGAAACGCCGTTCGGTCTCGATCACGTATTTGAACAGACCGACGACATCGCGGTACTCCCGGTAGAGCTTGAGCTCCATCTCGGTCTCGTACTTCTCGAGGTCCTCGGCGCTCATGGCATGTTCCCCTTCAGCCGTGCGATCCCACCATTGTGCGCCAGTCCCGGGCGTCACTGGACGATTTCGGTGTCCAGGGTCACGGGTCCGGCCGGGGGACCTTCGTCGAGCAGTGTGCGCAGCAGCCCGGCGAGTCTGGTCGGATACACCGTCTCATGCGTCCGGGCGAGTTCCGGGCACGTCCACCAGCGTGCTCCGACGACACTGCGCCGCTCCAGCTCGGTCAGCGCCGTGGCCGCGGTCGCGGTCTGGGTGGTGCGGGCGAGGTAGTACCACTCGTCCTGGTCCCAGCGGCGGCCGGCGAACGGGAAGGAGCACCTCCGCCGCCACAGTACGGGCCCGAGGTCGACCTCGGTGATGCCGGTCTCCTCGGCGAGTTCCCGCAGGGCGGCCTGCTCACGGGTCTCGTCGCCCTCCACGCCGCCGCCGGGCGTGAACCACCAGTCGTCGGCGAGGTCGTCCGGTTCGTGGCCGTGCAGCAGCAGGATGCGGTCCCGCGGGTCGAGCAGGACGACCCGGGCGACCCTGCGCAGTCCGCCCGTGCAGGAGTCCTCGGCCGCCGGGACGGACTCAGCGGGCACCGGCGGTCCCCGCGTCGGCCCGGGCCCCGGTCGCACCCGCCCGCTTGGCGAAGGGACCGTACGCGGCCCCGCCGAGAACGAGCACGGTACCGGCGATCACCAGCGCGATGACGGTCCTGAGCGGCCCCGGCGAGGAGAGCGCGCCGAGCTGTTCGAAGCCGGTGGGCGCCTCGAGCATGCCTTCCATCGGCCAGACCACGGCGTCGACCCTGGCCTGGACCGCGTCGCGGGAGACGGTGCCGCCGGCGGCGTCGGTCAGATGGGCCGTGGAGTCCAGCGACCCGGAGCGCTCGTCACCGAGCAGGAACAGGCGCCCCTTCGGCACGGTCACCTCGGGGATGGCGCCGAACTCGGCCGCCGTGCCCTCGGCGAGATACGGCTCGTCGATCTCCTCGCCGTTGACCTCCAGCCTGCCGTCCTGGCAGCAGGAGACCGTGTCACCGCCGACGGCGACCACCCGCTTCACCATGGGGAGGTCCGACCACGTCGTGTCCGTGAAGACGACCACGTCACCACGGCGGACGTCACCACCGTCGATGCGCTCGGCCAGCACCCGGTCACCGGCACCGATCGTCGGCGCCATCGACGGGGTGGGCACGGTGTACGGCCGGTACAGCACCGCTCCCCAGACGAATCCGCCGAGGAACATCACCAGGCCCAGGGCCACGGCCAGCCCGGACAGACGCTGCCCGGTCCTGCTGCCCGGGCTCCTGTTGCCGGGGACCGTACGCGTCGTGCTCTGACCACTCATGGGCGGCACCCTACCCGGCGGTACCGGACAGGGTCAGCCCTCCCGGCGGCCCTCTCCGACGCCGTACCGCCTGCGCCGCCAGAGCACCAGCGGCACCGCGCCCGCGAGCGCGAGTCCCTGGGGCGCGGTCGTCAGGGCCGCGGCGGGCGACGGTCCGGCGGCCAGGCCGGGCTGGTCGAAGGTGTCCGGGACGGGCAGGTTGGTCCAGCGGTTGACCGGCCAGGCGATGACGACGGCGCGGCCGACGACCTTGTCCACGGGGACCATGCCCTTGTTCTTGTCGGCCTGGTTGTAGCGCGAGTCACGGGAGTTCTGCCGGTGGTCGCCCATGACCCAGATGTGGCCCTCGGGGACCTTCACCTTGAACTGGCCGCCCTGGTCGTCCTGGCTGCACGGAGTGTTGCCGGGATACACGTACGGCTCGTTCAGCGCCATGCCGTTGACCTTCAGCGGGCCGGTGCCCTTGCACTCGATCGTGTCACCGCCGACCCCGATGACCCGCTTGATCAGGTCCTTCTCCTCCGCGGACGGCATCAGACCGATCCAGCTGAGGACCTTCTGCAGGGGGTTGGGGTCGGGCGTCGGCTCGCCGGCCAGCCAGTTGTCGGGGTCGTGGAAGACGACGACCTCACCGCGCTCGGGCTCGGAGCCGAACCAGGGGGTGAGCTTGTCGACGAGCACCCGGTCGCCCTGCTGGAGGGTGTTCTGCATCGAGTCGGAGGGGATGGAGAACGCCTGCACCAGGAACGTCTTGATCAGCAGCGCCAGCACCAGCGCGATACCGATCAGGATCGGCAGTTCCTTCCAGAAGGAGCGGGGCTGCTTCGCCTGGGGGGTGTCGTCGCCCGAACCGCCTCGCGCCGTGGGTGGCTGCTTGTCCCCGGGTCCGTCGCCGTCACCCGCCGGGGAGTCGTTCCCGGAGGTCACGAAGTCGTCAGCCGCCGGACCCGCCGCTTCCACGGGACGTCCGCGGTGCTCCTCGCCCCCGCGCCCGGACCGTGCGCCAACCGCCGCATCCCCCACGCCAACTCCTCACTCTCTGCCGCCGCCCGCGCCATGCCCGGCGCAGGCCCACCACTCCCATAACGAGCGGGAGTTCCGCAGGGCTCGGGAGCTGGACCATCCCATCGGGATCGTCCGGGGCAACCCTATGCGACAGCGGGGCGGCAGCGGTCGACCCCGGCGCCGAGTCCGACACGGACGCGTAGGCCGTCGGTTCCTCCAGTGTGCTCCAGTGGCCGAGCGGCCAGGCGATGACCATGGCCCGGCCCACCACCTCGTCCTCGGAGACGGTGCCGCCGTAGTCGGTGTCCTGGTGGGAACGGGAGTCGGCGGAGTTCGCCCGGTGGTCGCCCATCACCCACAGCCGCCCCTCGGGGACGGTGATGTCGAACGGAGTCGTGGACGGGGCGTTGCCGGGGTACAGGTAGTCCTCGTTCAGGGGGACGCCGTTGACGGTGACCCGGCCCTGCTTGTCGCAGCACTGGACGCGGTCGCCGCCGACGCCGACGACCCGCTTGATGAGGTCCTTCTCGTCCTCGGACGGCAGCAGTCCGATGAAGGTGAGCCCGTCCTTGATCTGCTTGATCCCGACGGGGTCGTCCTTCTTCGGCGTGGTCTGCTCGTCCTGGAGCCAGCCGCCGGGGTCCTTGAACACGACGACGTCCCCGCGCTGCGGCTTGGAGCCGAACCACGGGGTGAGCTTGTCGACCAGCACCCGGTCGCCGATCCGGATCGTCTGCTCCATGGAGCCGGACGGAATGACGAAGGCCTGGACGAGGAACGTCTTCAGCACCAGCGCTATCACGACGGCGACACCCACGAGGAGGGGGATCTCCTTGACGGCGCTGCGCCTGCGGCGCCGCTTGACCTTGCGCTGGAGCTTGCGCCGCTCGGCCCGGCTGCGTCCGGGTCCCGGACCGGCCGCGCGGCGGGAGCCGGTGGGCAGCAGGTTCTCCGCGGCGCTGTCCGGGACGCCGCGGGGTTTGCCGCGGTTACCCATGGGTGCCCCCCGCCGCGTCCGTCTCCGGGGCGGGCACGCGCGCGTAGGCGTCGGGCCGGTGCAGCCGGGTGGCGTGGTCGAAGGGCCATACGATCCCGTCGGCGCGGCCGATCACGCTGTCGACCGGGACCATGCCGCCGCCGGGCGAGCCGAGGCGGTCGCGGGAGTCGCTGGAGTTGCTGCGGTGGTCACCGAGGACGAACAGGCGCCCGTCGGGCACGACGACGTCGAAGGGCACCGTGGAGGGGCTGTCGCCGGGGAACAGGAAGCCCGACTCGTCGACCGACCGGCCGTTCACCCGGATCCTCCCCTCCGCGTCACAGCAGACCACATGGTCCCCACCCACCCCGACGACCCGTTTGACGTAGTCGGCGTCACCGAAATACCCGGTGCCGTCGAACACGATCACGTCACCGCGCCGCGGCCCGGCGCCGAAGCGGTATGCCAACTTGTTTACGAGCACGCGGTCCCCGACCCTCAATCCGTGTTCCATCGATCCGCTGGGGATCTGGAACGGCCGCGCCACGAACGTGTTCACCGCCAGCAGGAACAGCAGGCAGAGCAGCAGGGTCAGGGTAATCCGTCCGCCGGGCAGCCATGGCGTGAGTCGCGACACCAACGCGGAACGCGACCGCCCCTCCGGCCCCGCCGTCCCCGAGGTGTTCTCGGGTCCGGCCGGGGGGAGGGAGCGGTCGCGCTCCGTCGGCTGTGCTTCGGTGTCCATCGGGGCCAGATGCTATCCGGCCGCGATATGACGCCGGTAAAGCGCTCAGTTCTCGCGCTTCTCCTTGATCTTCGCCGCCTTGCCGCGCAGCTCGCGCAGGTAGTACAGCTTGGCGCGGCGGACGTCACCGCGGGTGACGAGCTCGATCTTCTCCACGATCGGGGTGTGCACCGGGAAGGTGCGCTCGACGCCGACGGAGAAGGAGACCTTGCGGACCGTGAAGGTCTCGCGCACGCCGGCACCCTGACGGCGGATGACCACGCCCTTGAACTGCTGCACACGGGAGCGGTTGCCCTCGATGACGCGCACGTGGACGTTCACGGTGTCACCGGGACGGAAGGCGGGGACGTCGCTGCGCAGCGACGCGGAGTCGACGGAGTCGAGCAGGTGAGACATTTCGTCTGCTTTCTTCGCTGATGCCGCAGGTCATCAACGGCAACTAGAGGCTGGGATCGATGCCGTGCGGTTCGGGACGGGCGTCGTGTCCCCCTGCGGCAGGGGCGCACGCCGGACGACGCACAGCAGCGGCCTATTCTTCCACGCCGTCGGTCCTGCGCCAAAATCGGCCGTACGGCTCTCCGGCGGGGTCCGGTTCCCAGCCCAGGATGGACAGCATCTCGCGGTCCTTCTTGTCGAACGCCCCGGGGTCGCAGCGCTCGATGAGGTCGGGCCGGTTGGCGGTGGTCCGGCGCAGCGCCTCGTCGCGCCGCCAGCGGGCGATCTTCCCGTGGTGGCCGCTGAGCAGCACGTCCGGGATGCCGCGCCCGCGCCACTGCGGCGGCTTGGTGTGGACGGGGCCCTCCAGAAGGCTCGCCATGGCCCCGGGCGCGAAGGAGTCGTCGCGGTGCGACTCGGCGTTGCCGAGGACGCCGGGGAGCAGCCGTGCGACGGCCTCCGTGACGACGAGGACCGCCGCCTCGCCGCCGGCCAGCACGTAGTCGCCGATGGACACCTCGTACACGGGCATCCGGGTGGCGTACTCGTCGATGACACGGCGGTCGATGCCCTCGTAGCGGGCCGGGGTGAAGACCAGCCAGGGGCGCTCGGAGAGCTGGACGGCGAGTTCCTGGGTGAAGGGACGGCCGCTGGGGGTGGGGACGATCAGGGCCGGCTCGCGGGAGCCGGTCTCGTAACCGTCCGCCAGGACCGAGTCCAGCGCGTCTCCCCACGGCTCGGTCTTCATGACCATGCCGGGGCCACCGCCGTACGGGGTGTCGTCGACCGTGTTGTGCCGGTCGTACGTCCAGTCGCGCAGGTCGTGCACGTGGACGTCGAGCTGACCGCGCGCGCGTGCCTTGCCCACGAGGGAGACGTTCAGCGGTTCGAGGTACTCGGGGAAGATCGTGACGACGTCGAGCCGCATTACGCCTCGTCCTCCGCGTCCCCCGTGTCCCCCGCGTCCCTGGACGAGGCGATCTCCGCGCGGTCGTCGATCAGCCCCGGCGGCGGGTCGATGACCGCGCGCTGCTCCTCCAGGTCGATCTCGGTGACGATCTCCTCGACGAACGGCACGTACACCTCGGTGCCGTCGGGGCGCTCGACCACGAAGAGGTCCTGGGTGGGCAGGTGCGAGATCTCGGTGATCCGGCCGACCTGCTCGCCGTCCTTCGTGACGACGTCGAGGTCGATCAGCTGGTGGTCGTAGTACTCGTCCTCGTCCTCGGGCCGCTCGTCCGGGTCGACGTCGGCGATGAGGAGGGTGTTGCGCAGGGCCTCGGCGCCGTTGCGGTCGCGGACGCCCTCGAAGCGCAGCAGGAGGCGGCCGCTGTGGACGCGGCCGGTCTCGATGGTGAGCGGCCCGACGGAGGCGGGGTCGGTGGCCAGGACGGCACCGGGCCCGAGCCTCAGCTCCGGTTCGTCGGTACGGACCTCCACGGTGACCTCGCCCTTGATGCCATGGGCACGGCCGATACGAGCGACTACCAGCTGCACTGTGCTTGATCTCCTGTCGAACTGCGACGAGCCACTCACGGCTCATACGACTGCGGGCCGGGGACGGCCCAGTGGCCCTCCCCGGCCCGAGCCGGTGCTGCGTTTGGCGTCAGCGGACGTGGTCCACGTCGACGAGGTCGACACGGACACCACGGCCGCCGATGGCGCCCACGACGGTACGCAGAGCGCGTGCGGTGCGGCCGTTGCGGCCGATCACCTTGCCGAGGTCGTCCGGGTGGACCCGGACCTCGAGCACGCGTCCGCGGCGCAGGTCGCGCGAGGCGACCTGCACATCGTCAGGGTTGTCGACGATGCCCTTCACGAGGTGCTCGAGAGCCTCCTCGAGCATGCTCAGGCCTCGGTCGACGCGGACTCGGCGGCGGCCTCGTCCTTCTTCTCAGCCTTCTTCTTCTGGGTGATCGCCTCACCCTTGCCCTCGTCCTCGCCACCGAGCGCCTCGAAGGACGGACGGGCGGGCTTCTCGGCCGCCTGCAGCAGCGGAGCCGGGGCGGGCTCGCCCTTGAACTTCTGCCAGTCGCCGGTCTTCTTCAGGATGGCGAGCACGGGCTCGGTCGGCTGGGCGCCGACACCGAGCCAGTACGCCACGCGCTCGGCGTCGACCTCCATCACCGACGGGTTGTACGTCGGGTGGTACTTGCCGATCTCCTCGATGGCCCGGCCGTCACGGCGGGTACGGGAGTCGGCGACGACGATGCGGTAGTGAGGCGAACGGATCTTGCCCAGACGCTTCAGCTTGATCTTGACTGCCACGGGAGTGGACTCTCCTGATTTTGACGTGGTTGGGCACGGCGGGAGATGCCGCGTGGGGTTGCGGTACCCGAGTGCCCGATGGACGCGTCAGCCGGAGGAGAGAGGGGTCCTGTGCGGCTGTCGAGTACAGCTAGCCATTCTGCCACACCCTGTGGGGCGGGGGTGACCGAGGGGTGGGCGGGATTGACGGGCGCCCGGCGCGGTACAGGGTGCCCCGCGTCGGTGCGGGCCGGGGAGTGTTCGCGCTGCCCGGCGCTTGCGGGGGTGCCGTCGCACCCACCCGTGCCGCCCCAGCGGCACGACTGCCCGCGGAGAGCGGGGAGCGGCAGCGGGAGCGGCGGGGTGGTCCCGGCATCCACGAGATGCCGGGACCGTCAGCTCGCTGCTGCTGCTACCACTTCTGGGATCTGGAAGGGTTTGCCGCAGCCGCCGCAGACGATGGGGGCCTGGGCGAGGACCGAGGGGACGACGCGGACGTTGCGGCCGCAGTCGCAGACGGCCTTGACGCGGACGCCGCCCCCGGAGGAGCCGTGCCGCGCGGCCGGTCCGCGGAAGCTGCGGGCCGTGTCGCCCGCGGTCGCCGCGGAGTGGGCCTTCAGGGCGCGCTGGAGGCGCTCCGTCGTCGGGCGGTAGCGGCGCTTCGCCTCGGGAGTGAGCGTGACCAGGGAGAAGCCGCTGCTGGGATGCGGTTCCTCGGGGTGGTCCAGGCCCAGTTCCTCGGCGATCGCGAGGAATCTGCGGTTGTGGTAGCGGCCGGCGCGGGATGTGTCGCGTACACCGCGCGCGGCGGCGACGCCGTGGACTGCCTCGTGCAGCAGTCGTTCGAAGGAGAGTTCGTGACCGCACGCGGACGACGACTCCCCGATCAGGGACTCGGGCGCGGCAAGATCGGGCAGCTCGGGGTGGTACCGCTGAATATCGGCCCACGCCTGCGCCAGCTCTGCGGCGAGAACAGGTGGTGTCTGTGTCGTGCTCACGTAATGACAACGAGCCTGGGTGCCTCTGTGTTCCGATTCCGGGGCATCCCAAATAATTTGCACGTACCCGTCAGTTGCCGCTGATGCGTCCTGACGAGTACGGGTGCGCTGATCTGCGGAGAAGCCTCACAGCTCGCCTCAAGGTGGTGCGTAGGCTGACGTACGCCCCCACGTGTAAGCGGTCTCCGCGCGGCGGTGCGCGTGGGGCTCGCGGGTGTGCAAGAGGCGTTTCGGTCGCTCTCGCGGGGACCCGGCGCCCCGTTCGACGGGCACGCCTCGGGCGCGACGTTACCGGGTCCGCCCCCGCGACCGCGCACCGCCCCGCCACAAGCCGCTCCCGGTTCCGTCGACCTTGGCCGGAACCGGCGTACGGGTGCCTTCGCATTGCGGGCCGGACGGCCCGGGATTACCGGAATGTGAATTCTTGCCACTGGCACAAGCCGACTGCCGACCGCCGCCGCATTCCACTGGACGACACGACGAGGGCGGAGTTTCCTGGCATACGGGGGGTGTGCGGGGCGCACTGCACGGGGGCCAGGGAACGGGGCACTGCGGCAACTCTCGGCTGATTGGGGCGCTTACCTATGACACCTACGCTCGTGCGGCAGCACCCGCCTCACACGGGGGCCGTCCCCCGTGTGGACCTACGTGCACGCGCGCGTGACTGGTCCGAGATCCAGGAGCGGATGCTCGTACCGCTCTACGAGGCCGTCTACGAGCGACTGGACGTGGGGTCCACGACACGGCTGCTCGGCCTCGGCTGCGGCTCCGGGCTGGCCCTGCTGATGGCGGCCTCGCGCGGTGCCGCGGTCACCGGCGTCGACACCTGTGCCGACCGGCTGGCCCTCGCGCGGGAGCGGCTGCTGCCCGACGAGCAGCGGGAGCCACGCGCGCGCGGCGACAACCGGATCGTGCACGGCTCACCCTCCCAGGCCGCTCGTACGGACGCGTACACCGTCGTAACCGCCTTCGAGCCGATCGGCTGCCTCGCGGGCGACGCGGAGGGGCTGGCCGATCTGCTCGCCGAGGCGGTGCCGCTCGCCGGGCGCGGAGCGGCCGTGGTGCTGGCCGGCTGGGGTCCGCCGGAGCGGTGCGCCACGGCGTCCGTGCTCCGGGTGGCCACCAAGCTGGCGGAGCCGCTGCGCGGCGCGGGCACCTGGCGCCCCACGGACCGCGACGACCTGGAGCGGGTCGCCGCGCGGGCGGGGCTGAGGCCGGACGGCTCCGGGCGGGTGGCCTGCCCGTTCGGTTACGCCGACACGGACAGTGCGGTACGGGGCCTGAAGTCGACCGGGCTGTTCGACCCGGCGGTCACGGCCACGGACCAGGTGCAGGTCGACAAGGAACTGGCGGAGGCCCTGCATCCCTACCAGCGGCAGGACGGGACCGTGTGGATGCCGAACGTGTTCCGGTACCTCGTCGCGCGCACGCCCTGAGACACGCCACTGGGGCGCCCCTCGCACGAGGGGCGCCCCAGTGACGTACCGGCGTGGGTCTCAGCCCATGAACTTCTTGAACTCGTCGGGCAGCTCGAAGTCCTTGCCGCCCTGCTGCGGCAGCCCGAAGGCGCCCGCGCCCTCCGCGGCGGCGGCGCGGCGCGCGGCCTCCTCCTGCTCCTGCTGCTTGCGCTTCATCGGGTTGCCGGAGCGCTGCTTGCCCTTGGCCTGCTTCTGCTTCTTCTTCGTCCGGCCGGGCCCGC
Organism: Streptomyces sp. NPDC059787; assembly: GCF_042732315.1. Lineage (NCBI taxonomy): Bacteria > Bacillati > Actinomycetota > Actinomycetes > Kitasatosporales > Streptomycetaceae > Streptomyces > Streptomyces sp. NPDC059787. The sequence goes on along the minus strand of NZ_JBHWHX010000004.1, from coordinate 247,818 downwards.
CGCCCATGCCCGGCATCCCGGGCATCCCCGGCATGCCGCCGCCCTGGGCCATGCGGGACATCATCTTGCGGGCCTCGAAGAACCGCTCGACCAGGCCCTTGACGGCGCTGACCTCGACACCGGAGCCCTTGGCGATACGGGCACGGCGCGAGCCGTTGATGATCGTCGGCTCCTGGCGCTCGGCCGGGGTCATCGACTTGATGATCGCGGCGGTGCGGTCGACGTCCCGCTCGTCCAGGTTGTTGATCTGGTCCTTGATCTGGCCCATGCCGGGGAGCATGCCGAGCAGCTTCGAGATGCTGCCCATCTTCCGGACCTGCTCCATCTGGGCCAGGAAGTCGTCCAGGGTGAAGTCCTGGCCCTTCTTCGACGCCAGCTTGGAGGCCATTTTCTCGGCCTCTTCCTGACTGAACGTCTTCTCCGCCTGCTCGATCAGGGTGAGCAGGTCACCCATGTCGAGGATGCGGGAGGCCATCCGGTCCGGGTGGAAGGCGTCGAACTCGTCGAGCTTCTCACCGTTGGACGCGAACATGATCGGCTTGCCGGTGACCTGCCGGATCGACAGCGCCGCACCACCGCGCGCGTCACCGTCGAGCTTGGAGAGCACCACGCCGTCGAAGCCGACGCCGTCGCGGAACGCCTCGGCGGTGTTGACGGCGTCCTGACCGATCATCGCGTCGACGACGAACAGGATCTCGTCCGGGGAGACGGCGTCGCGGATGTCCGCGGCCTGCTGCATCATCTCCTGGTCGATGCCCAGGCGGCCGGCGGTGTCCACGATCACGATGTCGTGGACCTTGGTCTTCGCGAAGTCGATGGAGTCCTTGGCGACCTTCACCGGGTCGCCCACGCCGTTGCCCGGCTCGGGCGCGTAGACGGCGACGCCCGCGCGCTCGGCGACGACGCTGAGCTGGTTGACGGCGTTGGGGCGCTGGAGGTCGGCGGCGACCAGCACCGGCGAGTGGCCCTGCTCCTTCAGCCAGCGGCCGAGCTTGCCCGCGAGGGTGGTCTTACCGGCACCCTGCAGACCGGCCAGCATGATCACGGTCGGCGGCTGCTTGGCGAAGCGCAGGCGGCGGGTCTCGCCGCCGAGGATGGTGATCAGCTCGTCGTTGACGATCTTGAGCACCTGCTGCGCCGGGTTCAGCGCCTTGGAGACCTCGGCGCCGAGCGCGCGCTCCTTGACGTTCTTGATGAACGTGCGGACGACCGGCAGGGCCACGTCCGCTTCCAGCAGAGCGATGCGGATCTCACGCGCCGTGGCGTCGATGTCCGCTTCGCTCAGCCGGCCTTTTCCGCGGAGATTTTTGAAGGTCGCGCTGAGGCGGTCGGAGAGAGTGTCGAACACGGCGGCGTCGGTCCTCAGGGTCGGAGTCGGTACGGGCTGCCCTCCAGGGTATCCGGACCGGCAAGCAAATCGTCCCTGCCCGCAGCAGAGAACGGGCAGGGACGGAACCCCGCGTCGGCGGGGAGCAGAGAATCCCAAGCAGCTTGGAAATGCTGCCCATCGGACCACCCCCGCATCGGCGGGGAGCACATTCGGTGAACGCATGACCTGATCAAAAGGTCACGCCCGCAGCATCTCCTCCAGCTTCCGTGCCACCGCCACCGCCTCCTCGTCGGGCAGGGACGTGCCGTCGGGGCCGACCACGTAGAAGGCGTCCACGGCGTTCGCGCCGAGCGTGGAGACGTGGGCGCTGCGCACCCGTACCGCCGCGTCCTCCAGTGCCCGTCCGATCCGGAACAGCAGGCCCGGCGCGTCCTGCGCGCGGACCTCTATCACGGTGGCGTGCCGGGAGGCGGCCGGGGCGACCGTCACGCGCGGCGGCGGGGCGATCACGCCCCGGCGGCGCGGGTAGGCGGCGTCCCGTTCGGCGAGGCGGGCGGCGATGTCCAGGCTGCCGTCGAGGGCGCGTACGAGGTCCGCGCGGAGCCGGGCGGCCTGGGGCAGGGAGCCGTACTCGGCGGCGACCCGCCAGTCCAGCAGCAGCACGGAGCCGTCCACACCGTCCGGGAGGTCCACCGCCCGCAGCTCCGCGGTCCGTACGGTCAGCCGGTGCATGGCGAGCACCCCGGCCACGGCGGGCAGCACGCCCGCCTGGTCGGGTACGGCGATGCGCAGTTCCACGCCCAGCGGTTCGGGGTCGCCGGAGGGCTCGGCGGGCGGCTCGGTCTGCGCCCGCAGGGACAGCACGGGCGCGCCCGTGGCGACGGCCTCGATCGCGAGGCGCTCCTGTTCCGCGGTGGGCGCGGCCTCCTCGGGTCCGTCCGGGGCGTCTCCGGAGAGCACGGCGGAGACCCGTTTGACCAGGTCGGCGACGAGCGAGGCGCGCCAGGACGACCAGGCGGCCGGCCCGGTGGCGAGGGCGTCCGCCTCGGTGAGGGCGTGCAGCAGTTCGAGGGTGCCCTGGGCGCCGACGGCGTCGGCGACCGCGCGGACGGTGGCGGGGTCCTCCAGGTCGCGCCGGGTGGCGGTCTCGACGAGCAGCAGATGGTGGCGCACGAGGGTGGCGATCACGGTGACGTCGTGCTGGTCGAAGCCGATGCGCGCGGCCACGTCCCGGGCGATGACCTCGCCGGCCACCGAGTGGTCGCCGGGCCAGCCCTTGCCGATGTCGTGCAGCAGCGCGGCGACCAGCAGCAGGTCGGGACGGCTGACCCGGCGGGTGAACGCGGAGGCGCGTACGGCGGTCTCGATGAGGTGCCGGTCGACGGTCCACAGGTGCACGGCGTTGCGCTGCGGACGGCAGCGCACCCGGTCCCAGTCCGGCAGCAGCAGGCTGACCAGGCCCTCCGCCTCCAGCGCCTCCCAGACCTCGACGGTGGGGCGCCCCGAGCCCAGCAGGGTGACGAGCTGTTCGCGGGCCTCGGCGGGCCAGGGCGCGGGCAGTGGGCGTGCGCCGGCCGCCATGCGCCGTACGGCGTGCAGGGAGAGCGGGAGTCCGGCCTGCGCCGCGGCGGCCGCGGCGCGCAGCGGAAGCACGGGGTCGCGTTCGGGGCGCGCGGCGCGGGCGAGTACCACCTCGCCGTCCTGCTCCACGACCCCTTCGGCCAGCGGGGAGCGCTCGGGTGCCGGTTTCCCGCCGCCGAGGACGGCGCGCAGCCGGGGCCGCACCGCGCGGGAGCGCAGGACGCGTCCCACTTCGCGCCAGGTGACGTCACCGGCGTAGGCGATGACCCGCGCGGCCTCGTAGACCTGCCGCAGCAGCGCGTCCGCGTCGAGGACGCCCAGTTCGGCCGCGACCTGGTCCTGCTCCTGGAGCGCGAGCCGGTCGGTGGCACGCCCGGTCGTCAGGTGCAGGGCGTCCCGTACGTCGAGGAGCCGGCGGCGGGCGTCGGCGAGGCCCTCGCGCGGGGCGTCGGCGAGCCAGGAGGCGGCCACCGCGCGCAGGGCGGTGGCGTCGCGCAGTCCGCCGCGGGCCTCCTTGAGGTCGGGTTCCAGGAGGTACTGCAGTTCGCCCTGGCGTTCGGCGCGTTCCTCGCACAGCTCCCGCAGGGCGGGGAGGCGTTTCGGCGCCTGGTTGCGCCAGTCGGCGAGCACCGCCGTGCGCAGCGCGGTGGTGAGGCCGAGGTCACCGGCGATGTGCCGGGCGTCCAGCAGGCCGAGCTGCACCTTGAGGTCCTCGCCGGCCGTTCTGCGGGCCTCGGCCGGGGTGCGGACGGAGTGGTCGAGGGCGAGGCCCAGGTCCCAGACGGGGTACCAGAGGCGGTCCGCGAGGGCGGCGACCGCCTCGGGGTCGGTGCCGTCGTGCAGCAGGAGCAGATCGAGGTCGCTGCGCGGGGAGAGCTCCGCGCGCCCGTAGCCGCCCACGGCGACCAGGGACACCCCGCGCGCCCTCTGCGCGCCCGCCGCGAACAGTCCGCCGAGCCAGTCGTCGGTGAGGTCCGCGAGGGCGGTACGGCGCGGCGGCCCGGACCGCGCCTCCTCGGTGAGGAGGCGCAGCCGGGCCGCCGCGTAACCGCCGGGTCCCGAGTCCTCTGCTTCTTTCGTCACGTTCGTACTCGTCACCCGGCGGCTCCCGTTCTCGTGTGTCAGAGCGCGTCCGGACCGCGTTCGCCGGTCCGCACCCGTACGGCCGTCTCGACCGGGATCGACCAGACCTTGCCGTCACCGATCTTCCCGGTGCGGGCCGCCTTGACCACGACGTCGATGAGCTGCTCGGCGTCGTCGTCCTCGACCAGCACCTCGATGCGGATCTTGGGCACCAGGTCGACGGTGTACTCGGCACCGCGGTAGACCTCGGTGTGGCCGCGCTGGCGGCCGTAGCCGCTGGCCTCGGTGACGGTCAGTCCGTGTACTCCGAAGGCCTGCAGGGCCTCCTTGATCTCGTCGAGCCGGTGCGGCTTCACGACGGCGGTGATGAGCTTCATGCGTCCACCTTCTTGCTCTCGGCCGGGGCGACGGGGGCGGTGGCCGCGGTGCGGGCCGCGCCGCCGCCGGCGCCGCTGAAGTCGTATGCGGTCTCGGCGTGCTCGGCCTGGTCGATGCCGGCCACCTCGTCGTCCTCGGAGACTCGCATACCGATGGTCTTGTCGAGGAGGAAGGCGAGGACCGCGGAGACGACCAGGGAGTAGGCGAGGACGCCGAAGACACCGGCGCACTGCTTCCAGAACTGGTCCAGGCCACCGCCGTAGAAGAGGCCCGCGACGTCGGACTGGCCCTTGCCGGTGGCGAAGAAGCCGATGAGCAGGGAGCCGAGGATGCCGCCGACGAGGTGGACGCCGACGACGTCGAGGGAGTCGTCGTAGCCGAACTTGTACTTCAGGCCGACGGCCATGGCGCACAGCACACCGGCGACGACGCCGACGGCGATCGCGCCGAGCGGGGAGACCGCGCCGCCGGCCGGGGTGATGGCGACCAGACCGGCGACCGCGCCGGAGGCGGCGCCGAGCGTGGTGAACGCGCCGTGGCGGATCTTCTCGTAGGCGAGCCAGCCGAGGACCGCGGCGCCGGTGGCGACCTGGGTGTTGACGAACATCAGCGCGCCGACACCGTCGTCGTTGCCGAGCCAGGAGCCGGCGTTGAAGCCGAACCAGCCGAACCACAGCAGACCGGCGCCGAGCATGACCAGCGGGAGGCTGTGCGGGCGCATCGGGTCCTTCTTGAAGCCGACGCGCTTGCCGATCACCAGGATCACACCGAGCGCGGCGGCACCGGCGTTGATGTGGACCGCCGTACCGCCGGCGAAGTCGATGACGCCCAGTTCGAAGGCCCAGCCGCCGGCGCCCCAGACCCAGTGCGCGACCGGGAAGTAGACGACGGTGGCCCACAGGGCGATGAACAGCGCCCACGCGGTGAACTTCACGCGGTCCGCGAGGGCGCCGCTGATCAGCGCGGGCGTGAGGACGGCGAACATCAGCTGGAAGACCAGGAAGACGAAGACGGGGATGGTGTAGCCGTCCCAGAGTTCCGTCAGGCCGATGTCGCTCAGGCCGACCCAGTCGGAGTTCCAGCCGATGACGCTTCCGGAGTCGGTGCCGAACGCCATGGAGAAGCCGTACAGCACCCACAGGACGGTGACGATCCCCAGGCTGATGAAGCTCATCATCAGCATGTTCAGCGTGCTCTTGACGCGGACCATGCCTCCGTAGAAGAAGGCGAGACCCGGGGTCATGAGCATCACCAGGGCGGAACAGATGAGCATGAACCCTGTGTTGGCGGCGGACAGCGTGGGCGCGTCTGCGGCCAGGGTGATGGCTGGTGCCATCGGCGTCTCCTCGTCGTTGGTACGGCCCCGTGCGGGCGAAGCCTTGAGCGGATTGAGGGGTGGGCCGGTTATGCGCCATGAGATTGGCGCAGCGCCGTTTCGGTGGAAGCCCCTCGTTGTTTCGCCGCCGTGACGAAGGCACCTGGCGTGTTACGGGTCGATGAACTGCCGGATCCGGGGCGCGCCGATCGTTATCGTGGCGCAACCTCGGGTGTACGGCGGTGAGCCGTGGCCGGGGAGACACACGACCGGCCGCGGCCGGCCTCCGGATGACCTGGCATGGGGGAGCCGAGTCGGGCAGTTCGGGAGGACCGGCCGCGGCCGGGGCCTAGCGGTACCTCGGGGGTGTCAGACCGCCTCCGCGGACTCGGGCAGCTCGATCGCGAGCCGCTCGCCGAGTTCGACGACTTCGGCGAGGTCTCCGAAGTCGCGTACGGCGGTGTCGACCGTCTTTCGGATACGAGTGTTGACGCGCTCGGAACGGACCTTCTTGGCCGCCTTGATGGCGTCGGTGGCGAGAACCGCGCTCTGCTCGGGCTCGCTCTGCAGCAGGTGGACGGTGGCCATGCCGATCAGGTTGAGGGCGTAGGAGCGCTGGTGTTCGCCGCCCTCCTGGCCGAACAGCTCCACGGCCCGCCGCATCAGCGGCTCGGCGAGCGAGGCGTAGGTGGGGCTGCGGCCGGCGACGTAGGCGAGGTCGCGGTAGGAGTGGGAGTTCTCCGCGTACAGCTCGGCCTCGGAGAAGAAGCGGATCCAGTCGGGGTCGGGCTCGTCCCACTCGTCGGCCTCGGCGAAGGTGTCCTCGGCCATCCGCACCGCCCGCTTGCAGCGGCCGGGCTGGCCCATGTTGGCGTAGGCGCGGGCCTCCATCGCATACAGCATGGACTGGGTGCGCGGGCTGGCGCAGTCCCGGCTGCCGTACTGCGCGAGGTGGATCAGCTCCAGGGCGTCCTCGGGCCGGCCGAGGTGGATCATCTGCCGGCTCATGCTGGACAGCACGTACGAGCCGAGCGGCCGGTCGCCGGCCTCCTTGGCGGAGTGCAGGGCGAGTACGAAGTACTTCTGCGCGGTGGGCTGGAGCCCCACGTCGTACGACATCCAGCCGGCCAGTTCGGCGAGTTCGGCGGCGACCTTGAACAGGCGCCGGGTGGTGGACTCGGGCTGGGGTTCCTGGAGCAGGTCGGTCACCTCGTGCAGCTGTCCGACGACCGCCTTGCGGCGCAGGCCGCCGCCGCACTGGGCGTCCCACTGCCGGAACATCACGGTGGTGGTCTCCAGCAGGTCCAGCTCCGGCCTGGACAGCCGGCCGCGGGCGCGTGCGGCGGAGGACACCGGGTCGGCCTCGGGCCGGGCCGGCGTGGCGGACGGGGAGGGGACGAGCCAGCGCTGCATGGGCTCGATGAGGGACGGGCCCGCGGAGAGGGCCAGCGAGCTCCCGAGGAAGCCGCGCCGCGCCAGCATCAGGTCGCTGCGCGAGAACTCGCTGAGCAGGGCCACGGTCTGCGGGCCCGTCCAGGGGAGGTCGACGCCGGTGGCGGAGGGCGCCGGGCGGGTGGTGCGCAGGCCCAGGTCCTCGACGGAGACGACGACGCCGAAGCGTTCGGAGAACAGTTCGGACAGGATTCTGGGGATCGGCTCGCGCGGGTTCTCGCCGTCCAGCCAGCGCCGTACGCGCGAGGTGTCGGTGGAGATGTGGTTGGCGCCCAACTGGCGTGCCCTGCGGTTGACCTGGCGGGCGAGCTCGCCCTTGGACCAGCCGCTGCGGACGAACCACGAGGCGAGCAGCTCGTTCGGGCGTTTCTCCGCACTCGTAGCGTTCGTCCCGCCACCGCCGTTGCCGCTCACTGGAACGCCCCCATCCCTGAAGACCACTTGTCGCCGATTGCGCCAAGCCCTATCAGAATGCCGGTTGTCGGGGCCGCCCGTCCGACGGTTGTCACCCTTCGAACGGAAAGCCGAGTTGCCTCCGGCATACCCACGAGTGCATGTGCCCCAAGAAGCCGTGCACACAAAGTAACTCTACGATCACCCGTCTCACCATGGCGGAACCGCAATCGCCACCATTCGCCACCCCTTCGAATGAACTCACTGTTGCCATCCCGCGATTCACTTGACACTGGACAGCCAAGAGTGGATGCAGCGATGCAGTGAGGGGCGCGCATCACCGGACGCACCACCCCTGGCGCCTCGAAGCGCCGGTTGAGCGGAACGGCGTCGGGAAGTCGGAAACAGAGAGTCACTTTCTGCGTTCGCTACGTGACCATCGGCACGTCGGACCCGTTGGAGGGGGCATGGGCTTCACGATCGGTATCAGTCGGGGCATCCGCGACATCCGGTCCGGTTCGCGTCGCCGGAACCGCTCCTCGGACGGCACCGTCGTGGCGGAGTACACCGGACTGTGGGGCTGGGACGTGGTGCCGGGCGTCCGGGCCGCCGCGGGCGCCTGCTCCTGCGGCCGCGCCGGCTGCCGGGCACCGGGCGCGCATCCGCTGGACCACGCGCCGGTGATCCGCGCCGGGGCCCCGCTGGACGAGGTGACCGCGGTCTGGTCGGAGTTCCCGGGGGCCTCGCTGATGCTGCCGGTCGGGCGGACGTTCGACGTGATCGAGGTCGCGGAGGCCGCCGGACGCCACGCCCTGGCCCGGCTGGAGCGCATGGGCCTGCCGGTCGGCCCGGTCGCCGTCACCCCGGACGGCCGCGCCCACTTCTTCGTGGCCCCCGGCGCCGCCGCCGCGCTCCCCGACCTGCTCTACCGCATGGGCTGGGACGCCCCGGCCGCCCTGGACCTGCGCGGCCTCGGGCCCGGTACGCACATCACGGCGCCACCGTCCGACCGGGGCGACCTGGGCCCGGTCCGCTGGCTCCGCTCCCCCGCCCCGGACTCGGCGTCCCCCCCACCGGAGGCCCGCCTGCTCTTGGGCACACTGGCATACGTGGCACACCGATCAGGAACATAGCCGCCACCCCGCCGTCCCCGCGGTCAGTCGTGCCATCACCCCCACCACCCCCGCCGTTCCCGCGGGCAGTCGTGCCGCCACCCCCGCCATTCCCGCCGCCCCCGCGGGCAGTCGTGCCACCACCCCCGCCATTCCCGCCGCCCCCGCGGGCAGTCGTGCCACCACCCCCGCCATTCCCGCCGCCCCCGCGGGCAGTCGTGCCGCTGGGGCGGCACGGGTGGGCGCGACGGCACCCCGCAAACGCCGGGCAGCGTGAACCGCCCCCGGCCCACACCCACGCCGGGGCACCCGGACATGGCGAAGCGCCCGTCCCCCGCGAGGGCGGGCGCTTCTTCGCGTCTGCCGAATCCGTCCGACGGAGTCGGAGTCAGGGCCTCACTCCCCGATAAGGGCATCCACGAACGCCTCCGGCTCGAACGGCGCCAGATCGTCCGCCCCCTCACCGAGCCCGATCAACTTGACCGGCACACCCAGCTCACGCTGCACGGCGATCACGATGCCACCCTTGGCCGTACCGTCCAGCTTGGTCAGCACGATGCCGGTGATGTCGACGACCTCGGCGAACACCCGCGCCTGGACCAGACCGTTCTGCCCGGTGGTGGCGTCGAGCACGAGCAGTACCTCGTCCAGCGGGGCCTGCTTCTCCACGACCCGCTTGACCTTGCCGAGCTCGTCCATGAGACCGGTCTTGGTGTGCAGCCGTCCCGCGGTGTCGATGAGCACGGCGTCGGCGGTCATCTCCTTGCCCTCCTTGACCGCGTCGAACGCGACGGAGGCCGGGTCACCACCCTCCGGACCGCGCACGGTGTGGGCGCCGACCCGCTCGCCCCAGGTCTGCAGCTGGTCGGCGGCGGCGGCACGGAAGGTGTCGGCGGCACCGAGCACGACGGTGTTGCCGTCGGCGACCAGGACGCGGGCGAGCTTGCCGGTGGTGGTGGTCTTGCCGGTGCCGTTGACTCCGACGACCATCACGATGCCGGGACCGCCGGCCGCGTTCTCGGTGTGCACGGTGCGGTCCATCTCGGGACCGACCAGCGTGATCAGCTCCTCGCGGAGCAGTCCGCGCAGCTCCTCGGGGGTGCGGGTGCCGAGCACCTTCACACGCTCGCGCAGCCGCTCGACCAGCTCCTGGGTGGGCTGCACACCGACGTCGGCGGTGAGCAGGGTGTCCTCGATCTCCTCCCAGGTGTCCTCGTCGAGGTGCTCGCGGGACAGCAGGACGAGCAGGCCCTTGCCCAGGGCGTTCTGCGAACGGGAGAGACGGGCGCGCAGCCGGACCAGACGGCCGGCGGTGGGCTCCGGGATCTCGATCTCGGGAGCCTCGGCGGCGGGCGGTTCCTCGATGACGACGGGACCGGCGCCCGCCGGAAGATCAACCTCCTCTATGGTGCGCCGCGGTTCCTCCCGCGGCGTCTCGGCCTCTTCGCCGACGTGCGGCTCGGCCGGAGGGGCGGTGATGTCGGGCGCGGCGGGCGGCGGCGGGGGCAGCGACTTCTTGCGCCGGCTGCCGACGATGAGCCCACTGAGCGCGCCGAGCACGACCACGGCGATGACTACAGCAAGGATGACGATGTCCATAACGGCTCCAGTATCGGCCATGGGTACCCCGGTGGGGCCGATGCGGACCCGTGCCGGGCGGTACGTGCCGTGCGTCGCGGGACGCCCTTCTCCCGCGGTGGACACACCGCCGCCCCGGCCCGGGGGTGACCCGGGCCGGGGCGGCGGTGAAGGTACGAGGAGAGGGGCAGCGGGGACTTGGCCCCTTCTCCCCGGTCCTGGGGGCTGCGGCTCAGCCCATCTCCTCCAGCGCCTTGCCCTTCGTCTCCTTCACGAACTTCAGGACGAACGGGATGGAGAGCGCGGCGAAGACCGTGTAGATCACGTAGGTGACCGACAGGTTCCAGTCGGCCAGCGAGGGGAAGCTCGCGGTGATGGCCCAGTTGGCGATCCACTGCGCGGCGGCGGCGACACCGAGGGCGGCGGCGCGGATCCGGTTGGGGAACATCTCGCCGAGCATGACCCAGACGACCACGCCCCACGACAGGGCGAAGAAGAGGACGAAGACGTGCGCGGCGATCAGGGCGACCCAGCCCTGGGTGGCGGGCAGCGATCCGTCGACGAGGTCGGCGGAGAAGGCCCAGGCCTCGAGGGCGAGGCCGATCACCATGCCGACGGAGCCGATGATCGCGAGCGGCTTGCGGCCGATGCGGTCGACGAAGATCATCGCGATGACGGTGCCGACGATGTTGATGATCGACGTGGTGAACGAGTAGAAGAACGAGTCCGTCGGGTCGACACCGACCGACTGCCACAGCGTCGAGGAGTAGTAGAACGCGACGTTGATGCCGACGAACTGCTGGAACACCGACAGGCCGATACCGATCCAGACGATCGGCTTGAAGAAGAAGCCGCCGCCGAGCAGGTCCTTGAAGCTGGACTTCTCCTCGCGGTGCATCGCCGACTCGATCTCGGTGACGCGGGCGGTCAGGTCGACGTCCTTGCCCTCGACCTCTTCGAGGATCTGCCGGGCGCGCTCGTGCTTGCCCACGGAGATCAGGTAGCGCGGGGACTCGGGGATGGCGAAGGAGAGCAGGCCGTAGAGGACGGCCGGGACCACCATGACGCCGAGCATGACCTGCCAGGCCTCCAGGCCCATCAGCTCACCGCGCTGGTCGCCGTCGGAGGCGTGGAGGATGCCCCAGTTGACCAGCTGCGAGACGGCGATGCCGACGACGATCGCGGCCTGCTGGAAGGAGCCGAGCCGGCCTCGGTAGGCGGGCGGGGCGACCTCGGCGATGTAGGCCGGGCCGATGACGGAGGCCATGCCGATGGCGAAGCCGCCGACGACCCGCCAGAAGGCCAGGTCCCACAGCGCGAAGGGCAGCGCGGAGCCGACGGCGCTGATGGTGAACAGGACCGCGGCGATCTGCATGCACCGGATGCGGCCGATGCGGTCGGCTATGCGGCCGGCGGTCGCGGCGCCGATGGCACAGCCGATCAGGGCGATGGCGATGACCTGCGCGAGCGCGGCGGAGCCGATGTCGTAGCGGTCGCGGATGGCCTCGACGGCGCCGTTGATCACGGAGCTGTCGTAGCCGAAGAGGAAACCGCCCATGGCGGCCGCCGCCGCGATGAAGATGACGTGCCCGAGATGTTCGGGGTGAGCCGTCCCGGCTCCTGATTTCTGTGCCTGCGTGGTGCTGGTCACGTGTACTCCTCGGGCCACCGGCAACATCGCCGGATGGGGGTCAGCCCTTCGAGGTCCAGCTGAAGGTACCTGAAGGTAAAAACAACATTGCAGAGACTATGCCTTCAACTTTTGAAGTCAATAGGTCGTGTGCTGTGAGTTTTAAGACGCGACGGAGTAGAGATCGTTCAGAACTTGAATGTTGTGTGCCGGTCTAGCGCAGACGCTGGCTGATGACCTTGGACACGCCGTCGCCCTGCATGGAGACGCCGTAGAGCGCGTCGGCGACCTCCATGGTGCGCTTCTGGTGCGTGATCACGATCAGCTGCGAGGCCTCCTGCAGCTCCTGCATGATCCGGATCAGCCGCTGGAGGTTGGTGTCGTCGAGAGCGGCCTCGACCTCGTCCATGACGTAGAACGGGCTGGGCCGCGCCTTGAAGATCGACACGAGCATCGCCACGGCGGTCAGCGACCGTTCGCCGCCCGAGAGCAGGGAGAGCCGCTTGACCTTCTTGCCGGGCGGACGCGCCTCGACCTCCACGCCCGTGGTGAGCATGTTGTCGGGGTCGGTCAGCACCAGCCGCCCCTCACCGCCCGGGAACAGCCGGGAGAAGACGCCCTCGAACTCGCGCGCGGTGTCCCGGTAGGCCTCGGCGAAGACCTGCTCGACGCGTTCGTCGACCTCCTTGACGACCTGGAGCAGATCCGCGCGGGTCTTCTTCAGGTCCTCCAGCTGCTCGCCGAGGAACCGGTGGCGTTCCTCGAGCGCCGCGAACTCCTCCAGGGCGAGCGGATTCACCTTGCCGAGCTGCTGGTAGGCGCGCTCGGCGGCCTTCAGGCGCTTCTCCTGCTCGGCCCGTACGAAGGGGCGGGGCCTGTTGCGCGGGTGTTCCGGGTCCTCCGGCAGCTGTTCGCCCTCGGCGGGGGGCGAGGGCGGCACCGGCTGGTGCGGACCGTACTCCGACACCAGCCCGGCCGGTTCCACACCCAGTTCCTCCAGCGCCCTGGTCTCCAGCTGCTCCATCCGCAGCCGTTTCTCGGCGCCGAGTACCTCGCCCCGGTGAACTGAATCCGTCAACTTGTCGAGTTCCGCCTTGAGGTCGCGTCCCTCGGCGCGGGCACGGGCGAGTTCCTGCTCGCGGCGGGCCCTGGCGGCGTCGGCGGCGGTGCGCTCCTGGTCGGCACGGGCGAGGGAGACCTCGACGTGCGCGAGGAGCGTCCGGGCGCCGGCGGCGACGGCCCGGGCGACTTCCGCCTCGTGGCGCAGCCGGGCCCGTCGCTGTTCGGCACGCGCGCGTGCCTCGCGTTCCGCGCGGGCGGCCCGGTCGAGGGAGTCGGCCCGTCCGGCGAGTCCCTTGACCCGTTCCTCGTGCGTACGGGCCTGGAGGCGGGCCTCCATCTCGGTCTGGCGGGCGTTGGCCCCGTCGGCTGCGAGCCGGTCGCGTACGGCGGTGTCGGGCTCCTCCTCGAACGGCGTCTCCTCGGCGACGGCGAGCCGCTCGGTGAGTTCCTCGACGTCGATGAGCGCCTTGTCGAGGGCTTCCTGTGCCCGGGCCGCGGCGGCGCCGGCCCGCTCGGCCTCCCCGGCGGCGCCGCGTGCCTGTCCGGCGAGCCGGCCGAGCTGCTGGGCGACGGAGGACTTCTCCCGGTCCGCGGCCCGGCGCCGCTCCCCGAGTTCCTCGACGAGGGCCGCGCACTCCCGGCGCCGGCCGGTGGCCGCCTCCTGCGCCTCGGCCAGCTCCGCGCAGCGTACGGCCAGCTCCGCGAGCTCGGCGGCGGCCTCGTCCACGGATGCCTGTACTTCCAGCAGGCTGGGGGCGCCCGCGGAACCGCCCTGCGCGAAGTGGACGCCGAGCAGGTCGCCTTCGGCGGTGACGGCGGTGAGGTCGGGGTGGGCGCCGACGAGTTCCTCGGCGTCCTCCAGGGTGCCGACGACGACGATGCGGTGCAGTAGCCGTCGTACGGCCGGCATGAGAGCGGGGGGGCCACTGACGAGGCGCTCTGCGGGGAGGGCGGCTGCGGGTTCGTTGTGGTCGGTCGCGCGGTTCCCCGCGCCCCTTTGGAGCGGTGTTTCGGCTGCTTCTGCCAGGAGGAGGGTTGCCCGGCCCGCGTCCTGTTTGCGCAGGAGACGGATCGCTTCGGCCGCGGCGGACGGTGAGGTCATCGTGAGGGCGTCCGCCGCCGTGCCGAACGCGGCTGCGAGCGGTACCTCGTAGCCGGGTGTCACCGTCAGCAGTTCCGCGGCCGGGCCCAGCAACCCGGTGAGGCGGTCCTTCGCGCCCAGCAGGGCGCCGGTGCCGTCCTTGCGGCGCAGGCCGAGGGCGAGGGCCTCGTGGCGGGCCTGGGTCGCCGCGCGGCTGCGTTCGGCGGCGGTGGCCGCCTCGCGGGCGGCGGTGAGGGCGGCTTCCGCATCCGCGAGCTGCCGCTTGGCGGCATCGTGCAGCTCGGCGAGTTCCGCGTCGCCCGCGTCGAGGCCGTCGACCTCGGCCTTGAGCGTCTCGTACTCCTCGTGCGCGGCGACGGCCCGCTCCTGGGCCTCGTCACGGGCGACGGCCAGCCGCTCGATCTCCGCCTGGGCGGCGGCGGCGCGCGAACGGGCCGCGCCCACCTGCCCCTTGAGCCGGGCGAGCCCCTCGCGCCGGTCGGCGATGGCCCGCGCGGCGTCCTTCAGCCGCCGCTCCTCCTGGGCGAGTTCACGTTCCAGCTCCGCGCGGTGGGTGACCGTGTCCTTCAGCGCGCGTTCGGCCGCCTCCAGGGCGGCCTCCAGTTCGGCCTCCTGCTCTCGGATGCGGGCGGCCTCGCGCTCCATGTCCTCCGGGTCCCGGCCGCGCCGCTCCTCGAGGGGTGCGGAGGTCGCGCTCTGCACGCGCGCGTCGGCCAGCGAGATCGTGCCGCGCACCCGTTCGGCGAGCTGGGAGAGCTCGTACCAGGTCTGCTGGGCGCTGTGGAGCCGCGGGGCGAGCCGGCGTACCTCGTCCTCCAGGTGGGCCTCGTGCTGGAGGGCCTTCCTCAGCTCGGCCTCGGCCGCCTCCTTGCGTTCCTTGAGGGCGGCCTCGTCGGCGATCTCGGCCCGCAGCGCCTCGCGCAGCCGTACGAGGTCGTCGGCGAGGAGGCGGAGCCGCGCGTCGCGCAGGTCGGCCTGGATGACGGCGGCCCGCCGCGCGACGGCGGCCTGGCGGCCGAGCGGCTTGAGCTGGCGCCGCAGCTCGTCGGTGAGGTCCTGCACCCGTGCGAGGTTGGCCTGCATCGCGTCCAGCTTCCGCAGCGCCTTCTCCTTGCGCTTGCGGTGCTTGAGGACGCCGGCGGCCTCCTCGATGAAGGCGCGGCGGCCCATGGGGTCGGCGTGCAGTACGGAGTCGAGTCGGCCCTGGCCGACGATGACGTGCATCTCCCGGCCGATGCCGGAGTCGGAGAGCAGTTCCTGGATGTCGAGGAGCCGGCAGGTGTCGCCGTTGATCTGGTACTCGCTGCCGCCGTTGCGGAACATGATCCGCGTGATGGTGACCTCGGCGTACTCGATGGGGAGGGCGCCGTCGGAGTTGTCGATGGTCAGGGACACCTCGGCACGGCCCAGCGGGGGACGGCCGGTGGTGCCGGCGAAGATGACGTCCTCCATCTTGCCGCCGCGCAGCGACTTGGCGCCCTGCTCGCCCATGACCCAGCTGAGCGCGTCCACGACATTGGACTTGCCCGAGCCGTTCGGACCCACGACGCACGTGATCCCCGGCTCGAACCGGAGCGTGGTCGCGGAGGCGAACGACTTGAAGCCACGGAGGGTCAGGGCCTTGAGGTGCACGCCGCCGGACTTTACCCGCCGGGCGGATCCCACTCCATGAACGCGCGGTTTCGCGGGTGAACGCGCAGGGCAGACCAGACGTTGAAGAGGGTGAAAGGATGCGCGGGACAACGAGCGCCGTGCGCGGGGGCGCGGGCGCCGGGGCGGGGTCACGGAGGCGGGAAAGAAAGAAGGGACGCCGGGGCGTCCCTTGCAGTTCTGACTGCTTGGCGGTGGTGACGGGCAGGCCCGACCACTGCTGTGCTGTTCGTACAGCGGTGAAGTGAGCAGCGGTGCAGTGATCAGGTGAGCGCAGGCTCCGCCTGGTGTGCGTCAACGCTCTCCATGATCCTGTCGTGAGAAGCGGCAGCCGAAAGCGCGTCGTTCTCCGCCTGGATCCGTACGAGCTCGGATTCCAGGTCCTGGACGCGCTGCTGGAGCCGTCGCATCTCGGCGAGGAGTCGAGGGTCGGAGCCGCCGACGTAACCGAGAAGCGCCTTTGCCATGATGGATGGTCCTCCACAATGAGTGACCGACCGATGCGGTGTGGGTCGTGAGGGATTCGCACCCGCGGTGCTTGGCATGCCTGGAGTTGTGCTGCCGTTCAGCCATGCCAAACAGCTAAGGTGCGCGGGGCTTTCAGCGTCTCACCAAAAAGTTTGAGGGTCAACACGATCACGCCCCGTATTGGCGGACAACCGGGCGCGCACGGCCGACGGACGGCGGCGGCGCGAGTCTCACGGGTCCTCGGGACGTGGCGATCATCTTGACGGCCGGCGCTGCCCACGGCAAGCCCTTCTCGGCAATCACCAGGACTTTTTCGTCGGGGAGGGTTCGTCGCGCGGACCGCCCGTGGCACTCGGGGCCGCCGGAGCGGGCGGGGTCAGCGGATGGCGAAGCCCTCGTAGCCGCCGCGCGGTGTGTCCCAGATCTCGGTGACTCCGTCCACGTGTCCGGGCGTGTCGCCGGCCTGGAGCCAGTCGAGCAGTCCCTCGCAGTGTTCGCGGGCGCCCTCGGCGACCACTTGGACCCTGCCGTCGCCCAGATTGAGAGCAAAACCACTCAGGCCGCCGATCTCCAGCGCCTTGGCCCGGGTGAACCAGCGGAAACCCACACCTTGGACACGCCCGCGCACCCAGGCGACCATTCGCACATCCTCGCTCATGGCTGCAACCTAACCGGACAAAGTCACTTGGGGCACACCTGGCCCTTGCGCCATGCGGTAGCGTCCCCAGCCATGAATCTCATATGAAACTCACTCGTTCGTGTGAGTTTCGTGATCATCGGGTTTCGGGTTGGTCGCCAGCATGAGTCGACCGCAAGGACGAGGAAGGCCAGGACATGGGACGCCACCGACGCTCCGCCGCCGGCCGCGCCGCCACGGGCCGCGCCACCGGGGTCACTCACGACGATCCCTACGACGGCGGCCCGCTTCCGAGGGACGACCGGGGGGACGGCCCGCCCACGATGGGCACCGCGCCGTATCTGAACCCGCAGGCGTACGCCGAGACGTACGCCAGGAGCGAGGCCTATCTCTACGCGACGGACGGCGCCGGAACCCCCGCCGGGGGCGGCGACTTCACCCGCGGCGGCTTCCCGGACACCGACTTCTCGACGGGCCCGGACCGGACCGGCTCCACCCGGGACCGGATCGGCCACGCCCCGGACCGGATCGGCCACGCCTTCGCCGGTGACGGCCTCGCGCCCGACGACGACGCTCCCCGCCCCGACGGACACCGGCGCCGGAAGAAGAAGGCCGCGACCCCGGTCCGTACCGGCCTGCTCGGTGTCTCCGCCGCGGTGGCCCTCGGCACGGTGGCGGTGGCCACGGGCGCGGTGCCCGGTCTGGAGAACTACAGGCTCGGCGGCGACAGCACCTCCGGTGACAGCGTGCAGGCCGGGAACGCGCCGACCAACTCGCCCAGCGAGCAGGGCGGCACGTCCGGCAGCCTGGAGAATCAGAGCCGCGACGCCGGCACCCCGGCGAGCCGCGACGCGGAGCGCTCCGCCTCGCCCGAGCCGTCCGCGTCGGCCTCGACGTCGGCGGCGCCGACGAAGACCCCGGAGAAGAAGACTCCGGAGAAGAAGGAGCCCGCGGCGGCCCCCGAGAAGACCGCGGAGAAGACGCCGTCCCGCGAGGCGACGCCGGAGCCGGAGCCGGAGCCGGAAAAGAAGACGAGCGACCCGGCACCCTCGTCCGCGGAGTCCGTCGCCGGTGCCGAGGTGCTCCGGCTGGTCAACGTGGAGCGGGCCAAGGTGGGTTGCAGCCCGGTCACCGCGAGCAGCGCGCTGACCGATCTGGCCACGGCGTTCAGCGACGACATGGCCGAGCGCGGCTTCTTCGACCACACCGACCCCGACGGCGACACCCCGTGGGACAGGGCCAAGACGGCCGGCATAAGCAACCTGGGCGGCGAGAACATCGCCCGGGGCCAGGCCGACGCCGAGGCCGTGATGCAGGCCTGGATGGACAGCCCCGGCCACAAGGCGAACATACTGAACTGCGACTTCAAGACGCTGGGCGTGGGCGTCCACATGGGGTCGGGCGGCCCGTGGTGGACCCAGAACTTCGGGTACTGACTCCTGGTTAGCGCAATCCGATGGTCAGCGCTGCTCTGACGTAGGCTTGCATGCATGACGACCGTGCGGCGCCCGGAGGAGCAGGGGCTCCCCTTCAACGTGTTCGCCAAGGCGTGCCCGTCCCGCGGCACGCTGGAGCATGTGACCGGGCGCTGGGGCGCACTGACCCTCGGCGCGCTCCACGAGGGCTCGCTGCGGTTCAACGAGCTGCGCCGCCGGGTCGACGGGGTGAGCGAGAAGATGCTCTCCCAGACGCTGCACGCGCTGGAGCGCGACGGGCTGGTGCACCGCGAGGCCCAGCCCACCAACCCGCCCCGCGTGGACTACGAACTGACCCCGCTCGGCCACGAGGTCGCCCGGCGTCTGCTCTCCCTCATCCAGTGCGTCGAGGGCAGCATGGACGCGGTGCTCCGGGCGCGTGAGCGCTACGACGGGACGCGCGGCGCCCGCTGACACCTCGGGCAGAAGTAGCTGGAGCGGTTCATCCACGCCCGTCGGCGCATCGGCGTACCGCAACGGCGGCAGGGCAGACCCTCACGGCCGTACGCGTCCAGGGACCGGTCGAAGTAGCCGGACTCCCCGTTGACGTTGACGTAGAGGCTGTCGAAGCTGGTGCCGCCCACCGCGAGCGCCGCGTTCATGACGTCCCGGACGTGGCCCAGCAGGAGCAGGGTGCGCGGGCGGGTGAAGCCTGCCGTGGGGCGCTCGTAGTGGATGCGGGCCCGCCACAGCGCCTCGTCGGCGTAGATGTTGCCGACGCCGCTGATCAGTGACTGGTCGAGCAGGGCCCGCTTGACGGTGGTCCGCTTGCGGCGCAGCGCCTGGTGGAACGCCTCCTCGTCGAAGAGCGGGTCGAGGGGGTCGCGGGCGATGTGCGCGATGACGTCGGGCAGTCCGTCGGGGGTGGTGTCGTGCAGCGACAGGCCGCCGAAGGTGCGCTGGTCGACGAAGCGGAGTTCGGTGTCCAGGGCGTCGGTGAAGCGGACGCGGATGCGCAGGTGCTTCTCGTCCGGTGCCGTGTGCGGCTGCACCAGCAGCTGGCCGCTCATGCCGAGGTGGGCCAGGACCGACTGGCCGGTGTCCTCCAGGGGCAGCCACAGGTACTTGCCGCGGCGCCTGGGGACGCCGATGCGGTGTCCCTTGAGCCGGTGCGCGAAGTCGTCGGCGCCGGCGAGGTGACGGCGTACCGCGCGCGGATGCAGCACTTCGGCGTCGGCGACGGTCCGGTGGGCGACCCACCGCTCGAGTCCGCGCCGTACGACCTCGACCTCGGGCAGCTCGGGCATGGTGTCCCCTCCAAGGACCGGTGTACTGAGAGCTGTCCGGAGGGCGTCGGCGGTCGGCCTCTCCCCCGTGCGCGGGGGCCCCGTCGCGTCGAGGCCGTCCGTCCGGCTCCGGCCCGGACGGCCGGACAGGCTCTGGCGCCGCGAGCGCCCGCCTCCGGTCCGGGGGCGGGCGCTCGGGTCGCGCTGTTCTTTCAGGCGGAGGCCGACGGGGCGTCGGCGCTCTTCCCGGAGGCATCGGCTTCGGCGGTCCGGACGGCCTCCTCGGCCTCCGCCGCCGCCTTGGCGCGCTCGTCCGCCGCGGCCCGGATGGACCGCCACGCGGACTCGGCGGCCTGCTGCTCCGCCTCCTTCTTGCTGCGGCCGGTGCCGGTGCCGTACGAGACGCCTCCGACGCGGGCGGCAGCAGTGAAGGTCTTCTCGTGGTCGGGGCCGGTCTCCGTGACCAGGTACTCGGGCACGCCGAGCCCTTCGGTCGCGGTGAGCTCCTGGAGACTGGTCTTCCAGTCCAGGCCGGCACCGAGGTTCGAGGACTTCTCGATCAGCGGGTCGAACAGGCGGTGCACCAGTTCGGAGGCCGCGTCGAGTCCCTGGTCGAGATAGACGGCGCCGATCACCGCTTCCAGGGTGTCGGCGAGGATGGACGCCTTGTCCCGGCCGCCCGTGCCCTCTTCACCGCGGCCGAGCCGGATGAAGGAGCCCAGTTCGAGCCCGCGGCCCACCTCCGCCAGCGCACGCGAGTTGACCACCGCGGCCCGCAGCTTGGCCAGCTGGCCTTCGGGCAGGTCGGGGTGGGTGTTGTACAGCGTGTCCGTGACGACGAGGCCGAGCACGGAGTCCCCGAGGAACTCCAGCCGCTCGTTCGTCGGCAGGCCGCCGTTCTCGTACGCGTAGGAACGGTGGGTCAGCGCACGCACCAGAAGGGCGGACTCGAGCCGGTAGCCGAGCCGCCCTTCCAGAAGCGTGTGGGACGAGGCCTGGTGGTCCGCTGAGTTCTTCTTCGGCGTCGACACAGTGCCTCTCACCAGCCGCTCAGACCTCGAGGACCTGGCGCTTGTTGTAAGTGCCGCAAGACGGGCACGCGATGTGCTGCTGCTTGGGCTCGTGGCAGCGCTCGCACGCAACCAGGGTGGGGACCGCAGCCTTCCACTGCGACCGGCGGTGGCGCGTGTTGCTGCGCGACATCTTCCGCTTCGGAACAGCCACGGCTACTTCTCCTGCTTCTCGTCGACGCCAGGCTCGGCGCCGCTCATCTCGTCCTTCTCGCCGTCTCCGAGTGAACCGGCGAGTCCCTGCAAAGCCGCCCAACGGATGTCGACGGCATCGTGGTGGTGGTCCGGGTCGTCAGCGAGCCGTGCTCCGCACTCGGAGCACAGACCCGGGCAGTCTTCCCGGCACACCGGCTGCATCGGCAGTGCGAGCACCACCGCATCACGCAGCACAGGCTCGAGGTCGAACAGGCCGTCCTCGAGAAAGAGCCTGTCCTCGTCGTCCTCGGCGTCGTCGCCCGGCTCCGCGATCACGCGGCCCCGGTCGTCGGCGTCAGGGTACGAGAACATCTCCTGGAAGTCCGCTTCGAGCTCCTGCTCCAGCGGCTCCAGACACCTTACGCACTCCCCCTCGGCCTTGGCACGGGCGGTGCCTGTGACGAGCACACCTTCCATGACCGACTCGAGCCGGAGTTCCAGCTCCACCGGGGCGCCTTCCGGCACTCCGATGACGTCCTTGATCCCGAAGTCCTGGGGAGCGTCGACCGTGCGGGTCAGGCGCTGCAGCGCACCGGGCCGCCGCCCCAGCTCGTGCGTGTCGAACACGAGGGGGTTGCGGTGGTCGAGGCGGGCGTTCAGAGCCATTCCTGCTTTCGGTCTTCGAGCTCAGAGATATCACTGCCGTGCGATGTTCCCGGGCAGCGTGGATCGCGGACGTAAGCGCGACCGAAGAGCCAGGATACTGGACCTTTCGCTCTCGGCCCAATCCGCCCCTACAGACCCCGCTCGCGCTCGTAGGCGCGCAACTGCTCGGGCGTGATCATGCTGGTGTCGAAGAGGCTGGTCTCGTCCAGGGCGTAGCCCTGCTGGGCCTGCTGCGCCTGCTGGTCGTGCCCGGCCTGCTGGGCCTGGTTCGGGTCGTACGCCTGTCCCTGCGCGTCGTAGCCCTGGTACGCGGCGTACGGGTCGGCCTGCTGGTAGCCGTAGGCGTCCTGCTGGTAGCCGTAGGC
This sequence comes from Streptomyces sp. NPDC059787, assembly GCF_042732315.1. NCBI lineage: Bacteria > Bacillati > Actinomycetota > Actinomycetes > Kitasatosporales > Streptomycetaceae > Streptomyces > Streptomyces sp. NPDC059787. The sequence continues at coordinate 226,110 of NZ_JBHWHX010000004.1, read as the reverse complement.
GTCCTGCCGGCCGCCGTACTGCTGCTGATAGCCGTACGCGGGCTCCGGCTGGGCGTAGGTCTGCTGCTGCGGCCCGGGCTGCTTGGCCGGGGCGGCGTCCTGCTCGGCGAGGGAGGCGAGGTCGGCGAGGTAGTCGGCGTCGCTGGAGTGCTGGACGGTCGTCGGGTCGTCGGCGAGGGCGCCGAGGTCGTCGCTGGCGATCCGGCCGTGCAGCTTCTGCCGGCCCTTCCCTACCGCCTCCAGGGTCTTGGCGAGGACCGCCTCGAAGGCGCCGAGCTTGACGTCGACGTACTCGTCGGCGCTGCGGCGCAGGGTCTCCGGGTCGTGGCTGCGTTCGGGGGCGTCCTCGTCCTCGTAGCCCTGCTCGTCGAGGCCGGGTCCGGTGCCGAGCAGCTTCTCGCGGCCGCGGCCGACCGAACCGAGCGTCTTGGTGAGGACGACCTCGAAGTTGGCCAGCTTGGAGTCGACGTAGTCGTCGGCCTCCGCGCGGACCTCCTCGGCCTCCTTGCGGGCCTCCTCGAGGATCCGGTCGGCCTCGGACTGGGAACGGCGGGCGATCTCCGTGTCGGAGATCAGGGAACCGCGCTGGGCGTGCGCGCCCTCGATGATCCGCTCGGCCTCCTGGCGGGCCTGCTCGACCATCTGCTCCCGGCCGCCGATCAGTTCCTCGGCCTGCGCGAGGGAGTCGGGCAGCGCCGCGCGCACCTCTTCGAGCATCGAGAGCAGTTCGGCGCGGTTGACCACGCACGAGGCCGACATGGGCATCGACCGGGCACTGGAGACCGCGGCGACGATCTCATCGAGCTTCTTCTGCACGTCCACCGTGTGCTCGCCACTCTCTACAGCTGTGTTGGAGACGGACGGGACGACTGTACGGCCATGGGGCGTCCGGTGGACACCGGGCGGCCGGTGCGGACGGTCAGTCCTGGCCCAGGCGTTCAGTGAGGGCCGTCAGGACCTCCGGCGGCACCAGGTGGGCGACGTCGCCGCCCCAGGCCGCGACCTCCTTGACGAGCGAGGAGGACAGGAAGCTGTAGGTGGGGTTGGTGGGGACGAAGAGGGTCTCCACTCCCGAGAGGCCGTTGTTCATCTGGGCCATCTGCAGCTCGTAGTCGAAGTCGCTGACCGCGCGCAGGCCCTTGACGATGGCGGGGATGTCGCGCTGCTTGCAGAAGTCGACGAGCAGGCCGTGGAAGGCCTCGACACGGACGTTGCCGTACTCGGCGGTGACCCGGCGGATCAGGTCGATCCGCTCCTCGATCTCGAACAGGCCCTTCTTGGACTGGTTGATCATCACCGCGACGTAGACCTCGTCGTACAGCCGGGAGGCCCGGGCGATGATGTCGAGGTGTCCATTGGTGATCGGGTCGAACGACCCGGGGCATACGGCGCGGCGCACTTGTGATCCCTCGCTCTCCGGTCCGGTCATCGTGCGTCTTCGCACGTAGAGGCGGCGCGACCGTACCAAAACGTTCCCTCGCCGTAGCGACGGGCCCGGATCGCCTCGAAGCCGGGCGGCCAGGCGAATTCCCCGCCTCGGGTGCTGCGCTCCACGGTGACGAGGGCTTCTTCGGCGAGCCAGCCCCCCGAACGGAGTGTGAGCAGGATCTCGCGGAGATCGTCGTCCGAGACCGCGTAGGGCGGGTCGAGGAAGACGATGTCGTACGGCTCTTCCGGGGGCGCGGTGCGGATGATCTGTTCCGCTTTGCCGGAGCCGACCTCGGCGCCGGGGAGTCCGAGCGACTTCACGTTCTCCCGGACCGTGCGGACGGCGCGGGCGTCGGCCTCCACGAGCAGGACGTGTCCGGCGCCGCGGGACAGCGCCTCCAGACCGACGGCGCCGGAGCCGGCGTACAGGTCCAGGACGCGTTCGCCGTCCAACGGGCCGCCGAGCAGGGACTGCCAGGTGGAGAAGAGGCCTTCGCGCGCGCGGTCGGAGGTGGGACGGGTTCGGTTTCCCTGCGGGACGGCTAGGAGGCGTCCGCCGGCTTTGCCGGCGATCACGCGGGTCATCTGGGGTCCTTGGTCGTGGGGTGTGTTCTGTTCAGTCTGGCAGGCGGGGGTGGGGGACGCCTCGCGTGGTGAGCGGCTGCGGGTTCGTCGTGGCCACTCGCGCCCACGCGGCGGAGCCGCATGTCGATACAGCCCCGCGCCCCTGAACGGCGCCGCCGCTCAGCCTTTCTCCAAGTACTGTTCCCTCTCCTCGTCCAAGAGGGCGTCCAGGGCCGTTCGCAGGGCGGGGAGCCCGGTCAGTTCCGGGTCGGCGGCGACCACCGCTGCCGCTTCCTCCCTCGCCTCGGTGATGATCTCCTCGTCGTCGATGACGGCGAGCATGCGCAGGCTGGAGCGGGTGCCGGACTGGGCCTGGCCCAGGACGTCGCCCTCGCGGCGCTGCTCCAGGTCGATGCGGGAGAGTTCGAAGCCGTCGAGGGTGGCGGCGACGGCGTTCAGCCGCTGCCGGGCCGCGCTCGCCTCGGGCATCTCGGTGACCAGCAGGCACAGGCCCGGGGCCGAGCCGCGGCCGACCCGGCCGCGCAACTGGTGGAGCTGGGAGACGCCGAAGCGGTCGGCGTCCATGATCACCATCGCGGTGGCGTTGGGGACGTTGACCCCGACCTCGATGACGGTGGTGGCGACCAGGACGTCGGCCTCACCGGCGGCGAAGCGGCGCATGACGGCGTCCTTGTCGTCGGGCTGCATACGCCCGTGCAGGACCTCGACCCTGAGCCCCTGCAGCGGCCCTCTCGCGAGCTGCTCCGCGATGTCGAGGACGGCGAGCGGGGGCCGCTTCTCCGCCTCGTCCTCGGGGGACTTCTTCTTGCCGGCCTTCTTCGGGTCGTCCTCCTCGTCACCGATGCGCGGGCAGACCACGTACGCCTGGTGGCCGTTCGCGACCTCCTCGCGGACCCGGTCCCAGGCGCGGGCGAGGAAGTGCGGCTTGTCGGCGGCCGGTACGACATGGCTGGCGATGGGCGAGCGGCCGGCCGGGAGCTGGTCCAGGACGGAGGTCTCCAGGTCACCGAAGACCGTCATCGCGACCGTGCGCGGGATGGGGGTGGCGGTCATGACGAGCAGGTGCGGGGGCTGTTTGCCCTTGCCGCGCAGGGCGTCGCGCTGCTCCACGCCGAAGCGGTGCTGTTCGTCGACCACGACCAGGCCCAGGTCGTGGAACTTCACCTTGTCCTCGATCAGCGCGTGCGTGCCGATGACGACGCCGGCCTCGCCGGTGGCGAGGTCGAGCAGCGCGTGGCGCCGCGCCGCCGCTCCCATGGACCCGGTGAGCAGCACCACCTTGGTGGCGGCCTCCGCTCCCCCGAGCATCCCTCCCTCGGCCAGCTCCCCCATCATCTCGGTGACCGACCGGTGGTGCTGCTGGGCGAGCACTTCGGTGGGCGCGAGCATCGCCGCCTGTCCGCCCGCGTCGACGACGGCGAGCATGGCGCGCAGGGCGACCATCGTCTTGCCCGAACCGACCTCGCCCTGGAGCAGGCGGTGCATGGGGTGTTCGGTGGCGAGGTCGGTGAAGATCTCGGCGGAGACCTTCTGCTGGCCCTCGGTGAGGGTGAAGGGGAGGCGGTCGTCGAAGGCGCTGAGGAGGCCGTCCGGCTTGGGGCGGCGGGCCACGGCGGGAAGTTGCGCGTCGGCGTGGCGGCGGCGGGCGAGGGCGACCTGGAGGACGAAGGCCTCGTCCCATTTGAGGCGGGCGCGGGCGTCCTCGATGTCGGCCTTGGTGTGCGGGCGGTGGATCTTCAGCAGGGCCTCGGGGAGGGCGGCCAGTCCGCGGCCCGCGCGGAGGGACTCCGGGAGCGGGTCGACGGCCTCCTGGGCGCTGGGGAGGACCGTCTGGAGCGCCTTGCCGATCTTCCAGGACTCCAGCTTGGCGGTGGCGGGGTAGATCGGAATGAGGGCGCCGGCCCAGGTCTCGACCGTCTCCTCGGCATCACCACGCAGCAACTCGTATGCGGGATGGGCGAGTTGGAGGCGGCGGTTGAAGACGGAGACCTTGCCGGCGAACATCGCGCGGGTGCCCGGCAGGAGTTCCTTGTGCGGTTTGTGGACCCCGGCGCCGAAGAAGACCAGTTGCAGCCGGCCGCTGCCGTCCGTGATGGTCACCTCCAGGCGCTGGCCCTTGCCGCGCGGGGCCTTGGCGGAGGCGAAGGTGTGCAGGCGGGCGTCGGCGACCTGGGCGACCACCGTGACGTGCTCGTCCATGGGGAGGTCGGCGAGGTGGGTGAGCTGGCCGCGCTCCTCGTATCTGCGCGGGTAGTGGTGCAGGAGGTCGCCTACGGTGTGCAGGCCGAGGTGCTCGGCCATCACCTTCGCGGTGGCGGGGCCGAGCACCTTCTTCAGTGGTTCTTCCAGTGCGGGCACGGCATCCATTGGACACCACACCACTGACAACGGGTGTCACTCCACCCCGATGAGCAGCAGGGCGCCCTGCCTGCCGCCGTGGTACACCACCGTGTCGACGGCGAGGTAGCCCTCGCGGACACGGGTCTCCAGGTGGGCGGCGACGGATCCGGGTGCGTCGTCGCCGAGGACCAGGGTGACCAGTTCGCCACCGGCCGCGAGCATGCGGTCGAGGACGGCCTCGGCGGTGGCCGTGAGGTCCTGCCCGATCACGGCCACGTCCCCGTCGACCAGACCGAGGACGTCCCCGGCCTGGCAGATGCCCGCCATGGTCCAGGACTGACGCTCGGCGACGGTGACCTCGGCGTAGCGGGTCGCGCCCGCCGCCGACGTCATCGACACCACGTCCTCGTCGAAGCGGCGCTCCGGCTCGTGCACCGCGAGCGCCGCGATGCCCTGGACCGCGGAGCGGGTCGGGATGAGGGCCACCCGGACGCCCTCCGCCCGGACCTGCTCGGCCGCAGCGGCGGCGGTGTGGCGCAGGTCGGCGTCGTTGGGCAGCAGCACCACCTCCCGTGCGTGCGCGCGCCGTACGGCCTGGACGAGTTCGCCGCTCGCGGGCGGCTCCCCGGGGCGGGCGAGCACGGTGGTCGCGCCCGCCCCGGCGTACAGATCCGCCAGGCCCTCGCCGGGCACCACCGCCACGACGGCCCGCTGAGCGCGTTCCCCGGGCGCCGTCGCCGTCGGCTCGGCCCCGGTGGTGTGGACGTCCCCCGCGCCGAAGTGGGTGATCCGGATCCGGTACGGCCGTCCGGCCTCGACCCCGGCCTCCACGGCGGCGCCCGCGTCGTCGACGTGCACATGGACGTTCCACAGTCCGTCCCCGCCGACCACCACGAGTGAGTCGCCCAGCGCGTCGAGCCGGTCGCGCAGCCGCGCGACGGCCGCGTCCCCGGCCTCCAGGAGATAGATCACCTCGAAGGCCGGACCGCCGGCCCCCGGCGCTGCCCCGGCGTCGGCGCGCTCACCGGGTTCGGCGGCGCCCCTGGGGAGATCTCCACGTGCCGCCGCACACGTGTGACGCCGCTCCCCGTCCCCCGGGTCCGCCGCGCCCCCGGCGGGCGGCTCGGCCACATGCTCCACGCGCGCGTGCAGCCCGGGACCGGTGGTGCGTACGGAGCCGCTCCACGGTCCCCCCACCGCGGGCATCGCTCGCGGCGCCTCTCCCGTGAACGTCTCCACCAGTGCCGCGAGCACCTCCACCAGGCCCCTGCCGCCCGCGTCGACCACTCCGGCGCGCTGGAGGACGGCCAGCCGGGCCGGAGTCTCTGCGAGTGCCGCGCGGGCTCCCTCGTGGGCCGCCCGCGCCACCGCCCCGCAGTCGCCCTCCGCCCGGCCGGCCGCGTCGGCGGCGGCCGAGGCGACGGTGAGGACCGTGCCCTCGACGGGATGCGCGACCGCCTGCCGCGCGGAGTCGGCCGCGTGCCGCAGCGCGGTCCGCAGCCCCTGCCCGTCGGCATGGGTCGGGGCCTCGTCACCGGCCAGCACCTGGGCCATGCCGCGCAGCAGCTGCGCCAGGATCGTCCCGGAGTTGCCGCGGGCGCCGATCAGCGCCCCGTGCGCCATCGCCCGTACGGCGTCGGCCAGTGCCGGCCGCCGGTCCCCGCCGGCCTCGTGCCCCTCGAACACCGCTTCCACCGCCGCGGTCGCCGACTCGACGGTCAAATAGAGATTCGTCCCGGTGTCCCCGTCCGCCACCGGGTAGACGTTGATCGCGTCGATCTCCTCACGGGCCCGTCCCAGCGCCTCGAGCGCGAGACCGCACCAGGAGCGCACCGCGAGAGCATCGAAGAATGTCTGCGGCACCTGCGCCACCTGCGCCTCCTTGAGCTGCCGACCGTGGCAGGCAGCGTAGACCGTGGGACGCCGCCCGCCGGAAGAGGGCCGGAGGCGGGCCTCTGAGCTGCCGTGGTAGTTTCGTTCTACGGGAGCAGCCGTTGTATGCTGCTCCGGTTGCCCGATCTGATCGGGCCTCTCACCTGGCACCGCCACTCAGATTCCACAGGGCTCCTGGAGCTCGGAATCTCGATCCCGGCATGCCGGGATCAACCGTAAGTGCATCTGAAGTCTTTGGAGTGACCCGTGGCTGCCAACTGCGACGTCTGCGGCAAGGGGCCGGGCTTCGGCAACAACATCTCGCACTCGCACCGCCGTACGCCTCGTCGCTGGAACCCGAACATCCAGCGCGTACGTACCGTGGTCGGCGGGACGCCGAAGCGCGTGAACGCCTGCACCTCGTGCATCAAGGCCGGCAAGGTCTCGCGCTGACGCTTTCGCTGAGCGCGCGGCCATAGTCGGTTTCGCCGCAACAGCCGGTCCACCTTGGGGTGGGCCGGCTTCTTGCTGTGGGTCGGCGCGTTCGCGAGATGCCCCGGCGTGGGTGTGGGCCGGGGGTGGGGTTGCGCGGCCCGGCGCTTGCGGAGTGCCGTCGCGCCCACCCGTGCCGCCCTGCGGCACGATTGCCCGCGGGAACGGCAGGGGTGACTGCCCACGGGAACGGCGGGGCGTCACCCGCGGGAACGGCGGCACGACTGCCCGCGGGAACGGCGGGGGTGACTGCCCGCGGGAACGGCAGGGGTGACTGCCCGCGGGAACAGCGGGGCAGTCACCCGCGGGAACAGCGGGGCGGTCACCCGCGGGAACGGCGGCACGATTGCCCGCGGGAACAGCGGGGCGGTCACCCGCGGGAACGACAGGGGGGCTGGTCGCGTCAGCGGGGTGGGGTCAGGTTCCAGGCGTGGTTCACCGGGCCTATGCCTGTGCCCAGGGCGAAGCCGGAGGATATTGCTCCGGTGACGTAGGACTTGGCTGTCCTCACCGCCTCCGGTACCGGGTGGCCCTTCGCCAGTTCCGAGGCGATCGCCGAGGCGAGGGTGCAGCCCGTGCCGTGGGTGTGGCGGTTGTCGTGCCTCGGGGCGCGCAGCCAGTGTTCCCCGGACCCGTCGGTGAGCAGGTCCACGGCGTCGCCGGACAGATGGCCGCCCTTGATCACCACCCAGCGCGGCCCGAACTCCAGCACCGCCCGAGCCGCCCGGCGCAGATCGCCCTCCGCCTCGACCCGTACGCCGGTGAGCTGCGCCACCTCGTCCAGGTTCGGGGTGGCGACCGTCGCCACCGGCAGCAGTCTCGTCCGTACGGAGTCCAGCGCGGAGGCGGCGAGCAGCGGGTCCCCGTGCTTGGAGACCCCCACCGGGTCGACGACCGCCGGCGCGTCCGTGCCGGCGATCAAGTCGGCCACCGTCTCGACGAGTTCGGCGGAGGACAGCATGCCGGTCTTGACCGCCTGCACCCCGATGTCGTCGACGACGCTGCGGTACTGGGCCCGCACCGCCTCCACGGGCAGCTCCCAGGCGCCCTGCACGCCCAGGGAGTTCTGCGCGGTCACCGCGGTGAGCACGCTCATGCCGTGCACGCCGAGCGCGAGCATCGTCTTCAGGTCCGCCTGGATGCCGGCACCGCCACCGGAGTCGGAGCCGGCCACGGTGAGAACCCTGGGAGGCGCGCTCATGACTCGATGTCCCCGAAGTGGTCCCAGCCGCCCTGGGTCGTCCAGGGCGCCCCGTCGACCGTCACCTGGGGCAGCGCCGACGGGTTGAGCACCTCGCCGATCACCTTCCAGCGGGCGGGCAGCTTCACGTCCGGCGGGAAGGTCGCCACGATCGCGTGGTCCTCTCCCCCGGTCAGCACCCACTGCATGGGGTCGACGCCGACGGCCTGGCCGATGTCGTTCATCTGCGAGGGGATGTCGATCGCGCCGGAGCGGATGTCGATGCGGACCTTGCTGGCCTCGGCGATGTGCCCGAGGTCGGCGATCAGCCCGTCGCTCACGTCGCACATCGCGGTGGCGCCGAGACCGGCGGCGGCCGGTCCCGCGTGGTACGGCGGTTCGGGGCGCCGGTGTGCCTCGACGAAGGCGCGCGGCGAGCGGAAACCGCGGGAGAGCACCGCGTGCCCGGCCGCGGACCAGCCCAGCCAGCCGGTCACCGCGACGAGGTCGCCGGGCTGCGCTCCGCCCCGGGTGACGGGTTCCTGGTTGCGCAGATCGCCGAGCGCGGTGATCGACACCATGATCGTGTCGCCGCGTACGACATCGCCGCCGACGACCGCGGCACCGGCCACCTGGCACTCGTCGCGCAGGCCGTCCATCAGCTCGCTGGGCCAGGTCACCGGCAGTTCCGCGGGGACGACGAGGCCGAGCAGCAGCGCGGTCGGCACGGCGCCCATGGCGGCGATGTCGGCGAGGTTCTGCGCGGCGGCCTTGCGGCCGACGTCGTAGGCCGTGGACCAGTCGCGGCGGAAGTGCCGGCCCTCCAGCAGGATGTCGGTGCTGGCCACGACCCTGCGGTCGGGCGCGGAGACCACCGCGGCGTCGTCGCCGGGGCCGACCCGGACCGCCGGGGTGGTGGTGAGGCGGGAGGTGAGCTCCCTGATGAGCCCGAACTCGCCGAGCTCACCAACAGTGCCCTTCATTTCCCTTTCGACCCTTCTATCCCTGTCCGTGCCCGGTCGCGAGGCGTTCGAGTCCTCGCTACGGTCGAAGTGACCGTCAACTTCTCTCGTGTCTGTACCCCGGCGCGCAAGGCCCGGTTCCCGCAGGTCTCCCCGCGAGGAGCGGCGACGCGATACCGTGGCGTTCCTTTTCCCCACATGATCCTCGTGGCCGCCCTGGAGGTTCCGTGGTACAGGCGTACATCCTGATCCAGACGGAGGTCGGCAAGGCGTCGACCGTCGCCGAGCTGATCGGCAAGATCCCTGGAGTCATCCAGGCCGAGGACGTGACCGGACCGTACGACGTGATCGTGCGCGCCCAGGCCGACACCGTCGACGACCTGGGCCGCATGGTGGTCGCCAAAGTCCAGCAAGTGGACGGCATCACCCGTACCCTGACCTGCCCGGTCGTCCATCTGTAGCCCCCGTCTACCCTGTGCCGGTGAACTCCTTCCGTCACCGGCACACCGTCCTGCCCGCGCTCGCGGTGCTGATCACCGCCGCGGGCTGCTCCTCGGCAGACGACAGCGCGTCCGCGGCGGTTCCCAGCCCGGACGCGAAGGTCACCAAGCTGTGCCAGAACCTGGACGAGGCCCTGCCGGCGAAGGTGGACGGTGAGAGTCGCGACGATCCCGAACCCGCGTCCGAACTGACCGCGGGCTGGGGCGGCGTGGCGATCATACTGCGGTGCGGTGTCGAGCGACCGCCGAAGATGGCCGACCCCAAGGTGGCCAACGGGAACGACGCCGACGCGGTGCCGGGCGGAGTGAACGGCGTCGACTGGCTCATGGAGACGCAGGACGAGGACGTGCGGCGCTTCACCACCGCCAACCGCGAGGCGTATGTCGAGGTGAAGGTGGTCGACGGACGGGACAGCACGGGCGTACTGATCGATCTCGCCCCGGCCCTGAAGAAGGCGATCCCCGAGGGGATCGCCTTCTGAAGCGTGCGTGCGCGGTGGCTCAGCGCAGACCGGTCGACCGGCGCAGCGCCGCCCGCACCAGCAGGTCGACCAGCTCCGGGTAGCTCACCCCGGTGGCCTGCCACATCTGCGGGTACATCGAGATGGGCGTGAAGCCGGGCATGGTGTTGATCTCGTTGATCACGAACTCGCCGTCCTCGGTGAGGAAGAAGTCCGCGCGGACCAGCCCCTCGCAGGAGGCCGCGTCGAACGCCTCCACCGCGAGCCGCCTTACCTCGGCCGTCTCCTCGTCGGTCAGCGGCGCGGGCACGATGCCGGGCGTGGAGTCGATGTACTTGGCCTCGAAGTCGTAGTACGCGTGCGCGTCGGGCGGCGGGATCTCGGCCGGCAGCGAGGCGCGCGGGCCGTCCTCGAACTCCAGCACACCGCACTCGATCTCACGGCCGCGCAGTGCCGCCTCGACGAGGATCTTCGGGTCGTGGCGCCGGGCCTCGGCGATCGCCTCGTCCAGGCCGGAGATGTCGTCGACCTTGGTGATGCCGATCGACGAGCCCGCGCGGGCGGGCTTCACGAACAGCGGCCAGCCGTGCTCGCCGGCGAAGTCGACGATCTTCTTCCGGGCGGCGGACTCGTCCCGCTGCCACTCGCGCGGCCGGATCACCACGTACGGGCCGACCTTCAGCCCGAAGGAGGTGAACACCCGCTTCATGTACTCCTTGTCCTGGCCGACGGCCGAGGCGAGCACGCCCGAGCCGACGTAGGGGACGCCGGAGAGCTCCAGCAGGCCCTGGAGGGTGCCGTCCTCGCCGTAGGGGCCGTGCAGCACCGGGAAGACCACGTCGACCTCGCCGAGCGCCTTGGGCACCGAACCCGGCTCGCTGTAGACGACTTCGCGGTTGGCGGGGTCGACGGGGAGCACCACGCCGCCCTCCGTCGACTCGGCGAGCTGGTCGACGCTGGGCGTGCGGCGGTCGGTGATCGCCATGCGTTCCGGCTCGTCGGCGGTGAGCGCCCAGCGGCCGTCCGTGGTGATGCCGATCGGCAGGACGTCGTACGTGGTCCGGTCGATGGCCTTGAGGACGGCGCCGGCGGTGACCACGGAGATCCCGTGTTCGGAGCTGCGCCCGCCGAACACGACGGCCACACGCGGCTTGCGGGACGGCTGCTCGGGGCTCTGGGGGAGGTTCTCGGTGCTCATATCGCGATGAGCGTACCCGCCCGTAGGGCCGGGACGCAGCGCCCGCAACGCCGTGCGTGAGCCGAACGGAGGGGGCCGTCGCTCAGCGTCGTTCGGGCTTCGCGCTGCGCGACATCAGCTCCTTGACGGCGACCACCGGGGGCTTGCCCTCGTGCACGATGGAGACGACCGTCTCGGTGAGCGGCATGTCGACGCCGTGCCGACGGGCCAGGTCCAGCACCGACTCGCAGGACTTCACGCCCTCCGCGGTCTGCTTGGTGACCGCGATGGTCTCCTTGAGGGTCAGGCCCTTGCCGAGGTTGGTGCCGAAGGTGTGGTTGCGCGACAGCGGCGAGGAGCAGGTGGCCACCAGGTCGCCCAGGCCCGCCAGTCCGGAGAAGGTCAGCGGGTCGGCGCCGAGGGCGACGCCGAGCCGGGTGGTCTCGGCGAGGCCGCGGGTGATGAGCGAGCCCTTGGCGTTGTCGCCGAGCCCCATGCCGTCCGCGATGCCGACGGCGAGACCGATGACGTTCTTCACGGCGCCGCCCAGTTCGCAACCGATGACGTCGGTGTTGGTGTACGGCCGGAAGTACGGCGTGTGGCAGGCGGTCTGGAGCCGTCGGGCGACGCCTTCGTCGGTACAGGCGACCACGGCGGCGGCCGGCATCCGGGCGGCGATCTCCCGGGCCAGGTTGGGCCCGGTGACCACGGCGATGCGGTCGGCGCCGACCTTGGCGACGTCGTCGATCACCTCGCTCATCCGCATCGCGGAGCCGAGTTCGACGCCCTTCATCAGCGACACCAGGACCGTGCCGGGCGCGAGCAGCGGCGCCCACTCGGCGAGGTTGCCGCGCAGGGTCTGGGAGGGGACGGCGAGGACGGTGAAGTCGGCTCCGCGCGCGGCCTCGGCGGCGTCCGCGGTGGCCCGCAGGTTCTTCGGGAGTTCGATCCCGGGCAGGTAGTCGGGGTTGGTGCGGGTGGAGTTGACCGCCTCGGCGAGTTCGGGGCGCCGCCCCCACAGCACGACGTCGCAGCCCGCGTCGGCGAGGACCATGCCGAAGGCCGTCCCCCACGATCCGGTGCCGAAGACGGCCGCCTTGACCGGCTCGCTCACGTGCCCAGCCCCTCTTCCCGCGCGGTGGGCCTGCTGCCCCGCGCCCGCTCCTCCCGCTTCTGCGTGTGCGTCCTGCGGCGCTGCTCGATCCGCTCACGGCGCGGGTCGTACGGCGTCTCGGGGGCCCGCTCCCCGCGGATCTGCTCCAGCTGACGCGTTACGGCCGCCATGATGACCTCCGTCGCCTCCTTGAGCAGCTCCGGGGTCATCTCCCGCTCGTAGAAGCGGTCGAGGTCCACCGGCGGCCCGGCCAGCACGCGGTGCGTCTTGCGCGGCAGCAGGCTGGGCTTCTTGGCGTACGGCGGCAGCAGTTCGTTGGCGCCCCACTGGGCGACCGGGATCACGGGGCACTTGGTCTGCAGGGCGACGCGCGCGGCACCGGTCTTGCCGGTCATGGGCCAGCCGTCGGGGTCGCGGGTGAGGGTGCCCTCGGGGTAGAAGGCGACGCATTCACCGCGCTCCACGGCGTCGATCGCCGCGCGGAAGGCGCTGAGCGCGTCCGTGCTCTCGCGGTAGACGGGGATCTGCCCGGTGCCGCGCATCGCGGCACCGATGAATCCCTTGTTGAAAAGCCCGCTCTTCGCCAGGAATCGCGGAACGCGTCCGGTGTTGTACTGAAAGTGCGCATAGGCGAAGGGATCGATGTGCGAATTGTGGTTCACCGCGGTGATAAATCCACCCTCGGCCGGAATGTTCTCCATTCCGCGCCAGTCCCGCTTGAGCAGAACCACCAGCGGCGGTTTGCAGAGAACCGCGGCGAAGCGGTACCAGAAGCCGATTCTGCGGCGCGGCACGAGTACACCTTCCTCTTCCGAATGTCAGGCCCGGGGCCCGGACCCGGAGGCCAGGCGGGCCGCACAAGTGTCGCCCCGGGCCGCCGGTCTGTCGAGAACACCGTACGCCCCGACCCCCCGGCCGCCCGGTGTGCCGGGTGACAATGGCCGCGACAAGAGAGGGACGCAACACTCGTGCAGTGGACCCTGGTGGTACCCCTGAAGCCGCTGGACCGGGCCAAGAGCAGGCTCTCGGACACCGCGGACGACGCCCTGCGCCCGGGCCTCGCGCTCGCCTTCGCCCAGGACACGGTGGCCGCCGCGCTGGAATGCCCGGCGGTACGGGATGTGGTGGTCGTCACGGACGACGCCCTCGCCTCCCGGGAGCTGGCCGCACTGGGTGCCGGAATCGTCCCGGACGAGCCGCGCGACGGCCTGAACGCGGCTCTCGCCCACGGCGCGGCGGTGGCGGGCGCCGCTCGCCGCGCGGCTTGTGTCGCGGCCCTCAACGCCGATCTCCCGGCGCTCCGCCCGTCGGAACTGGCCCGTGTTCTCGATACGGCCGCCGAATTCCCGCGCGCGTTTCTCGCCGATTCCGCCGGGGTCGGCACGACATTGCTGGCCGCGAGCCGGGGCCGGGAATTGCGTCCGTTCTTCGGCCCGGGTTCCCGGGCCCGGCACCGGGAGTCCGGAGCCGTGGAGCTGGGTCTCGACGGTGTGGACTCGGTACGGCAGGACGTGGACACCGGCGACGATCTGCGGGCGGCGCTGGCGCTGGGCGTGGGCCCCCGCACGGCCGCGGTCGCCGCGCGGTCGCTCATCACCGGGCAGTAGGCTGCCGGCATGCAGGCCACCGCGTACACCTACGACCCCGACAGCCGCAGCGGCCAGGTGCTCCTGGACGACGGCACGCCGGTGCCCTTCGACGCCCCGGCGTTCGACGCGGGGGGTCTGCTGCTGCTGCGTCCCGGGCAGCGGGTACGCATCGAGACCGAGGGCGAGGGCGGGGCCCGGCGGATCACGCTGGTGACGCTCCAGACGTTCTGACCACCCGGGGCGCCGGCCCCAGGGCCTGTCCGGCGGATCACGCCGGAGACACGGGCCCGGCACACCCTCCCCCACTGCCTGAAGGGCATGGGCGGCGTCCCCAGCGGCGTTGCCGTCGGTCGCGGACTCCCTCCCGCCCGACTCCCTCCCGCGCGGGAGGGACCCCGTGCTCGGGGGACCCCATCACCCCCGCTCACCCGGTCCGCAGGGCGCCGTCGGTCTTCTCCGGCTCGATCCGCCGGACAGGCCCCGGAACACACCGCGGGCCGGGCTCCCGAGGGAGTCCGGCCCGGCGCGTGAGTGCCGCTTGTCCGAAGGGACGGGGCCCCGCCCGCTACTTCTTGCGGGCGGTGGTCTTCTTGGCGGTGGTCTTGCGCGCGGTGGACTTCTTGGCGGGCGCCTTCGTGGCCGTCGCCTTCTTCGCCGGGGCCTTCTTGGCGGTCGTCTTCTTCGCGGCGGTGGTCTTCGCCGTCGCCGCGGCCTTGGCGGGCGCCTTCTTGGCCGTGGTCTTCTTGGCCGCCGCCGTCTTGGTGGTGGCCTTCTTCGCCGGAGCCTTCTTGGCGGTCGTCTTCTTCGCGGTGGCGGCCTTCTTCGCCGTCGTCTTCTTCGCGGCGGCCTTCTTGACCGTGGCCGAAGCACCCCCGGTCAGGCTGCCCTTGGGTGCCTTCTTGACCGAGACCTCACCACCGCGCGGCAGCTTCTTCGAGCCGCTCACCAGGTCCTTGAAGCCCTGGCCCGCGCGGAAGCGCGGAACGGAGGTCTTCTTGACCCGAACCCGCTCGCCCGTCTGGGGGTTACGGGCGTAGCGGGCCGGACGGTCGACCTTCTCGAACGAACCGAAGCCGGTGACCGAGACCCGCTCACCCGAGACGACCGCGCGGACGATGGCGTCCAGTACATGGTCGACGGCCTCGGCGGCCTGCTGGCGGCCGCCCACCTTGTCGGCAATCGCTTCTACGAGCTGCGCCTTGTTCACGTCTTCCCCTTCGGAGACATCGCCAGAACGAAAGTGTTCAAGCTTTTTCGCACGTTAGGCAGATATATACCGCAAATCAAACACGAAACGGGCTAATCACCCTTGTGCCGCAACGAACTCGGTTGTCTCGACTGGTTCAGCGTTCCTCTTCGGGGAATCGACCCTCGTCGAGGTCCTCGGTGAACCGCTCCAGACGCCTTGCCGCACCGGCGAGATCATGTTTGGCCGCGGCCGTAATGACCAGCAGCTTCCGGGTCAGCGCCATCCGTACGCCCTCCGGGACTTGCAGTGCGCGCACCTTTGCGTGCGCTTCCTTGAGCCGGACCGCGACCGCCGCATAGAGCTGGAGTTGGCCGTCGTGTTCCATGCACAGATTGTGCCATCTGGGGCGAGTTGTCGCCTGCGCAGGGGGCAACTGCCGCCTCGGACGGCGGTCCGGACACACGCGAAGATCACGGGCACGTGACACGTGTACCCCGGCAACCGCCTTCGTAACGTAGCAAGTTGGGGGCCGTCGAGGTGGCGCGCGGGGCCGGACGGGTGCAGACATGCCCGTACCCCCGATCGGGGCGATCGGGGGTACGGGAGGGGTGGTCCGGTGGCCGAAAGTCGACCTCGGGCGAGGACTTCGGCCGTGGCGCGGGTCAGGCCGTGAGCGTCCTCGGCTTGAACGACGGGCGCTTCGCCTCGTACGCGGCGATGTCCGCCTCGTTCTGCAGCGTGATGGAGATGTCGTCGAGCCCGTTCAGCAGCCGCCAGCGGGAGTTCTCGTCGAGCTCGAAGGAGGCGGTGATGCCCTCGGCACGCACCTCGCGGGCCTGGAGGTCCACGGTGATCTCGACGGTGGGGTCGGCTTCGGTGAGCTCCCACAGCGCGTCGACGATCTTCTGGTCGAGGACCACCGTCAGCAGGCCGTTCTTCAGCGAGTTGCCGCGGAAGATGTCGGCGAAGCGGGAGGAGATCACGGTCTTGAAGCCGTAGTTCTGCAGCGCCCAGACGGCGTGCTCACGGGAGGAGCCGGTGCCGAAGTCGGGGCCGGCGACCAGCACGGTCGCGCCCACGCGCTCGGGCTGGTTGAGGATGAAGGACGCGTCCTTGCGCCAGGCCTCGAACAGCCCGTCCTCGAACCCGTCCCGGGTCACCTTCTTGAGCCAGTGGGCGGGGATGATCTGGTCGGTGTCGACGTTGCTGCGGCGCAGCGGGACGGCCCGGCCGGTGTGGGTGGTGAATGCTTCCATGACTGATCAGACTCCAGCGGGCGTACGGGCGTCGGCGGCGAGGTCGGCCGGGGAGGCCAGGTGACCGAGGACCGCGGTGGCGGCGGCGACCTGCGGGGACACCAGGTGGGTGCGACCGCCCTTGCCCTGCCGGCCCTCGAAGTTGCGGTTGGAGGTGGAGGCGGAGCGCTCACCGGGGGCGAGCTGGTCGGGGTTCATGCCCAGGCACATGGAACAGCCCGCGTGCCGCCATTCGGCGCCGGCCTCCTTGAAGACCACGTCCAGGCCCTCGGAGACGGCCTGCAGGCCCACCCGCGCGGAGCCCGGGACGACCAGCATCCGCACGCCGTCGGCGACTTTGCGGCCCTTGATGATGTCCGCGGCGGCGCGCAGGTCCTCGATGCGGCCGTTGGTGCAGGAACCTACGAAGACGGTGTCCACGTTGATGGAGCGCAGCGTCTGTCCGGCCTCCAACCCCATGTACTCCAGGGCCTTTTCGGCGGCGAGCCGCTCCGAGGCGTCTTCGTACGAAGCCGGGTCGGGGACGGACGCCGAAAGCGGGGCGCCCTGGCCCGGGTTGGTGCCCCAGGTGACGAACGGCGACAGCTCGGCGGCCTCGATCACCACCTCGGCGTCGAACTCGGCGTCCTCGTCGGACTTCAGCGTCTTCCAGTAGGCGACGGCCGCGTCCCAGTCCTCGCCCTTCGGGGCGTGCGGACGGCCCTCCAGGTAGGCGAACGTCGTCTCGTCGGGGGCGATCATGCCCGCGCGGGCGCCGGCCTCGATCGACATGTTGCAGATGGTCATCCGGGCCTCCATCGAGAGCTTCTCGACGGCCTCGCCGCGGTACTCCAGGACGTAGCCCTGGCCGCCGCCGGTGCCGATCCTCGCGATGATCGCCAGGATCAGGTCCTTGGCCGTGACGCCGTCGGGCAGTTCGCCGTTGACGGTGATCGCCATGGTCTTCGGGCGGGCCATCGGCAGCGTCTGGGTGGCCAGCACGTGCTCGACCTGGGAGGTGCCGATGCCGAACGCGAGTCCGCCGAAGGCGCCGTGCGTGGAGGTGTGCGAGTCGCCGCAGACGACGGTCATGCCGGGCTGGGTCAGACCGAGCTGCGGGCCGACGACGTGCACGACGCCCTGCTCGACGTCGCCCAGCGGGTGCAGCCGGACGCCGAACTCGGCGCAGTTCTTGCGCAGCGTCTCCAGCTGGACCCGGGAGACCGGGTCGGCGATCGGCTTGTCGATGTCCAGGGTCGGGGTGTTGTGGTCCTCGGTGGCGATGGTGAGGTCGAGACGGCGCACCGGGCGGCCGTTCTTGCGCAGGCCGTCGAAGGCCTGCGGGCTGGTCACCTCGTGCAGCAGGTGCAGATCGATGAAGAGGAGGTCGGGCTCGCCCTCGGCGCGCCGGACGACGTGGTCGTCCCAGACCTTCTCCGCGAGTGTCCTACCCATCGCTGTCCCTCCGGCCGGCCGTGGTGCGCCGGTCCAACTAGATCTGTGGGGAGACGGCGCCCGCACCCCTGCTTCCGGGCGTCCGCCGCCAGGCCCGGTGGTCCACGGGCCGCGTTGCTTCCGTGCTTCCAGAGTGGCGGGTTCCACGGAAAATTGAACTTGCGTTTCACAGAGTGAGACGCAAGTATCGTTGCATGGACAACAGTAGCGGCGTCGGCGTTCTGGACAAGGCAGCCCTCGTCCTGAGCGCTCTGGAGTCCGGTCCGGCCACCCTCGCGGGGTTGGTCGGCGCCACCGGACTGGCACGACCCACGGCCCACCGCCTGGCCGTGGCGCTGGAGCACCACCGCATGGTGGCGCGTGACATGCAGGGCCGTTTCATTCTCGGCCCGCGCCTGGCCG
Organism: Streptomyces sp. NPDC059787; assembly: GCF_042732315.1. Lineage (NCBI taxonomy): Bacteria > Bacillati > Actinomycetota > Actinomycetes > Kitasatosporales > Streptomycetaceae > Streptomyces > Streptomyces sp. NPDC059787. The sequence goes on along the minus strand of NZ_JBHWHX010000004.1, from coordinate 208,129 downwards.
AACTGGCCGCGGCGGCGGGCGAGGACCGGCTGCTCGCCACGGCGGGCCCGGTGCTCACGCATCTGCGCGACGTGACCGGCGAGAGCGCCCAGCTCTACCGCCGCCAGGGCGACATGCGCATCTGCGTCGCCGCGGCGGAGCGCCTCTCGGGCCTGCGGGACACGGTGCCGGTGGGCTCCACGCTCACGATGAAGGCCGGTTCCTCGGCGCAGATCCTGATGGCCTGGGAGGAGCCGGAGCGGCTGCACCGGGGCCTGCAGGGCGCCCGGTTCACGGCGACGGCCCTCTCGGGCGTACGACGCCGGGGCTGGGCCCAGTCGATCGGCGAGCGCGAGCCGGGCGTGGCGTCCGTCTCCGCGCCGGTGCGCGGGCCGTCGAACCGGGTGGTGGCCGCCGTCTCGGTCTCCGGCCCCATCGAGCGCCTGTCCCGCCACCCGGGCCGGATGCACGCCCAGGCCATCATCGACGCCGCCGCTCGTCTCTCCGAGGCGCTGCGCCGCTCCTGAACCCCCTGTCCGTACCGTCCCGTGGGAACCGGGCCCGCCTCAACGCCGCGGCGGGCCCTTCCCCTGGTTTCCGGTACCGTCCCGTTCCGGAACGCCGAAAGCCCTCCACCGAGGTGGAGGGCTTTCACTGTGTACCCCCGACCGGATTCGAACCGGCGCTACCGCCTTGAGAGGGCGGCGTGCTAGGCCGCTACACAACGGGGGCGTGGATCATACGTTTCCGCAGATCCTGCTGGTCTACCTGGACTCGAACCAAGACTAACTGAACCAGAATCAGTCGTGCTGCCAATTACACCATAGACCAATGATGGTTTAGACCAGTCAGTACCCCCGACCGGATTCGAACCGGCGCTACCGCCTTGAGAGGGCGGCGTGCTAGGCCGCTACACAACGGGGGCCCTAGCGATCCTGCGTCGACGACGGCGGGAGCTACCCTGACCATCCTCGCGGGAAGGATCTGTACCCCCGACCGGATTCGAACCGGCGCTACTGCCTTGAGAGGGCAGCGTGCTAGGCCGCTACACAACGGGGGCTTTGCGGATGAGATCCGCGGTGCAGATGAGCTCTGCGAGCTGGCCTACCTGGACTCGAACCAAGACTAACTGAACCAGAATCAGTCGTGCTGCCAATTACACCATAGGCCACTGGAACGCAAGCCCCGAAGGGGATCTTGTTCTAGCTTGACGCCTGGGGCTCCGGTCTTCCGACCTGCTCCCCTCGGCGCAGGAAGAACATTACCCGAAGGAGGACGGGGCTCCAAAACGACTATCGGCGAGTACCGCGGGGAGTTCGTCGAGAGAGGCGATACGGCGCGGTCCCACCGGCGGCTCGACCGTCACGCGGGCACCGCCGCGGTCGATCCACACCGACAGCAGCCCGGCGTCGGCGGCGCCCCGGCCGTCGATCTCCGGGTGGTCACCGACGTACGCCACCTGGTCCGGGGGCAGCGCCAGCGCGTCGCAGGCGGCGAGGAACGCGCCGGCCTCGGGCTTGGAGACGCCCAGTTCGGCGGCGCACAGGATGGCCTCGAAGCGGTCGTGGACGCCGAGGACGCGCAGCTTGCGGTCCTGGACGTGGAGGCTGGAGTTGGAGAGCACCGCGTGCCGGTGGCTGGCGGCGAGGGCGTCGAGGACGGGCAGCACGTCCGGGAAGAGGCTCCAGGCGGACTCGTAGTACGTGACGTACCGCCGGAACCAGTCGTCGGCCTCGGCGTCCGTCAGCTCCGGCCGCCCCAGGAAGATCCGGGTACGGTCGCGCCGCTGCGTCTCGAAGTCCACCTCCCGCGCGGCGAACCGCGCCCACTGCTGCCGTGTCACCTCCCGCCACCGCTCCAGCGCCTCCTCCGCGGAGGCATACCCGTCCATCAGCCCTTCGGCCAGCAGGTGCGCCCGCATGCCCTCGCGGTCGGCGGTGGTGTAGTCGAAAAGCGTGTCGTCCACGTCCCAGACAACTGCTCGGATCACCATGCCACCGACGGTACAGCCGGACCGGCCGGGGACCCGGGGGTCGTCCCCCGACGGACGCAGCGTCGGAGAGGGGGGCCTCCACGTCCCGGACGACCGCCCGGATCACCACGCCGCCGGCGGTACCCGGCAACGTGAAGGGGCGGCGCCCGGACGGTTCCGGGCGCCGCCCCTTCACGGCCTGTGGGTTACGCGGCGAGCTTCGTCAGCGCCGCGTCGATCCTGGCCAGGGTCTTCTCCTTGCCCAGGACCTCCAGGGACTCGAAGAGCGGCAGGCCGACCGTGCGGCCGGTGACGGCGACGCGGACCGGGGCCTGGGCCTTGCCGAGCTTGAGGCCGTGGGCCTCGCCGGCTGCCAGGACGGCCTCCTTGAGGGAGTCCGGGGACGTCCAGTCGGCGGACTCCAGCTTCTCCCTGGCCGTGCGGAGCAGGGCGTCGGAGCCCTCCTTCATCGCCTTGTTCCAGGACGCCTCGTCGAAGACCGGCTCCGGCAGGAACAGGAAGTCGACGTTGTCCGTGATCTCCGACAGCACCTTCAGGCGGGTCTGCGCGTGCGGGGCGACGGCCGCCCACTTGGCCTCGTCGAAGGCCTCCGGGGCCCAGGGCGCGAAGGGGGCCTTGAGCCAGGGCGCGCAGCGCTCGGTGAAGTCCTTCACGTCGAGCATGCGGATGTGGTCGCCGTTGATCGCCTCGCACTTCTTCAGGTCGAAGCGGGCCGGGTTCGGCTGCACGTCCGCGACGTCGAAGGCCGCGACCATCTCGTCGATCGAGAAGACGTCCCGGTCGGCGGAGAGCGACCAGCCGAGCAGGGAGAGGTAGTTGAGCAGGCCCTCGGGGAGGAAGCCGCGCTCGCGGTAGAGGTTGAGCGACGACTGCGGGTCGCGCTTGGAGAGCTTCTTGTTGCCCTCGCCCATCACGTACGGCAGGTGGCCGAAGGCGGGCGTTCCCTTGGCGATGCCCAGCTCGGTCAGCGCCTTGTACAGGGCGATCTGGCGCGGGGTGGAGGAGAGCAGGTCCTCGCCGCGCAGGACGTGGGTGATCTCCATCAGGGCGTCGTCGACCGGGTTGACCAGCGTGTAGAGCGGGGCGCCGTTGGCACGGACGATGCCGTAGTCGGGGACGTTCTCCGGGGTGAAGGTCAGTTCGCCGCGGACCAGGTCGGTGAAGGTGATCGTCTCGTCGGGCATCCGGAAGCGGACGATCGGCTCGCGGCCCTGGGACTTGTACTCCTCGACCTGCGCGTCGGTCAGCTCGCGGCAGTGGCCGTCGTAGCCGGAGGGCCTGTTGGCGGCGCGGGCGGCCTCGCGGCGGCTGTCCAGCTCCTCCTGGGAGCAGTAGCAGCGGTAGGCGTGGCCGGCTTCCAGGAGCTTCGCCGCGACGTCCTTGTAGAGGTCCATGCGCTGCGACTGGCGGTACGGCGCGTGCGGGCCGCCGACCTCGGGGCCCTCGTCCCAGTCGAAGCCGAGCCAGCGCATCGAGTCGAGCAGCTGGTCGTACGACTCCTCGGAGTCGCGGGCCGCGTCGGTGTCCTCGATGCGGAAGACCAGGGTGCCCTGGTGGTGCTTGGCGAACGCCCAGTTGAACAGGGCGGTGCGGACCAGGCCCACGTGGGGGTTACCGGTGGGCGACGGGCAGAAACGTACGCGGACGGGTGCGCTAGCCACGCTTGACAACCTTGTTGGTGAGAGTGCCGATGCCTTCGATGGTGACGGCGACCTCGTCGCCGACGTTGAGGGGGCCGACCCCAGCCGGGGTGCCCGTGAGGACGACGTCGCCCGGGAGCAGCGTCATGGCCTCGGAGATGTTGACGATCAGGTCCTCGATGGAGTGGATCATCTCGCTGGTGCGGCCGAGCTGGCGCTGGGCACCGTTGACCGTGAGCTGGATGGTCAGGTCGCCCGCGGCGGCGATGTCGATGTCCGTCTCCACCCAGGGGCCGAGCGGGCAGGAGGTGTCGAAGCCCTTGGCCCGGGCCCACTGCTTCTCGCGCTTCTGGACGTCGCGCGCGGTGATGTCGTTGGCGCAGGTGTAGCCGAAGATCACGTCCTTGACGCGCTCGCGCGGGACCTCGCGGCACATCCGGCCGATGACCACGGCCAGCTCGGCCTCGTGGTGCACGTCCTGGGAGAAGGAGGGGTACTGGATCTCGTCGCCGGGGCCGATCACCGAGGTGGAGGGCTTGAAGAAGGCGAACGGGGCGTCGGGCACCTCGTTGCCGAGTTCCCTGGCGTGTTCGGCGTAGTTGCGGCCGAAGGCCACCACCTTGTTGGGGAGCACCGGGGGCAGCAGCCTGACCTTGCTCACCGGGACCTTGGTGCCGGAGAGCTCGAAGTCCGCGAACGGGATGCCCTTGATGATGTCCAGGACGAGTTCGTCCTGCTTCTCGCCCTCGACCGCGCCGAAGGCGACGTTCCCGTCGATGGAGAATCTGGCGATGCGCACGGGATGCTTGTCCCCTTGACCGATCGGCTGAAGTCTGACGCCCCAGGCTAACGCGGCAGGGGTCCGCGTCCCGCGCAATGACGAGGGGCGTCCCCGTTGCCGTGGGGACGCCCCTTGAGTGTTTCGCGGCCGGTGCGCGTATGGACCGGTGTCACTTCGCGGCGGTGGCCGCGGCCGGGATCTCCATGAGGACGGTGCGCTTGGGGTTGGCGGTCTGGGCCGGGAGGTCGACGGTGTGCTCCTGCTGGACCGGTGTCTGCAGTTCATCGGCGCCGTCGAGGTGCGCCAGCGTGGTGCGCCGCGGGTTGGCGATCTTGTGGAACATCATCGTCGTCTTCACTGTTTACTTGACCCTGTCCTGTTCACGGGCGCCCGGAGGGGGGTAAGAGACCCCGGTGAGGGCGCGGGTTGTCGGTTTCGCCATCCCTGTAAAGCGTCAGGCTAAACATGCAATTCCCCGCCGACCTCGGTCGGAGCCCTTGATCAGGGTGTGAGTTTGCTCACGGATCACTGGACAAACCGCCCATTTCACCCCGCCCCCCGACGAGGTGGAATCGGACATTCACCCCCTGAAGCCACCATTCCGCTCCTGATCATGGCGACTGGGACACCCGGAGCGACCCTACGACTCGCGGGCATACGTCCCTTATGGACGAGATCACTTTCTACCCCCGGTGACTCGCCACTCACGCGGTGTCACGTATCTCACCCGTAAGGCGATGGGCCTTGTTGGAGATCCTGCACTGTGCTGGAATTCCACGGAACCGCCGCAGGATCGAGCCGGCGCACAGGGGGCGCACAGACGCGCCGAGTGGCGGGCGAGAAGGGGGAACCAGCGCCGGTCACTCACGACCACCACGGGGCGTATTCAGGGCGCCCCTATGACGCCGACACCGTGCCTCGCCGTTCACGCGGAGGGGTGCCTGGTTCAGAGGTTGCGACGCTAGTGCAGGGACGTTTCAAGAGGGATGGCAGCGCTTCGGCAGAGCCGGAGCCGCAGGGCGGGACCGGCCCCAAGGCCGTCGGCTCCACGCCCCAGCACGCCCAGAACCAGGGTCCGGACGCGGCCGGGAACGGCGGCGAAGGCGCCGCCGCGTCGGGCCCGGCGCCGGCCGCCCCGAAGGGCCCGACCGGCCCGGGGCCGCGAATAGCCCTGCGGAACTGGCGGATCTCGACCCGTCTGGTGTCGCTGCTCGCCCTCCCGGTGGTCGCGGCCACCTCGCTGGGCGCGCTGCGTATCAACCAGTCGTTGGACGACATCCAGCAGCTCGACAACATGAAGCTGCTGACGGACATGACCAAGCAGGCCACCGAACTGGCCCACGCGCTCCAGGAGGAGCGCGACCAGTCGGCCGGCCCGCTGGCGCACGGCGGCAAGGCCACCGACTTCTCGGTCAAGGGCTACCGCGAGAAGACCGACCGGGCGCGCAACCTCTTCATCGACAGCTCCGAGGAGATCGACGACGCCAGCAAGGACGGCAACCTCAAGGGCGTCCGCGACAACCTGGTGCAGCTCGCCGGTGAACTGGGCGAACTCGAGAAGATCCGCAACACGGCGTACCAGTCGGAGAAGAACTCCACGCAGACCGTCGAGGGTTACCACCGTCTGATCGAGAAGCTGGTCGAGCTCTCGCAGGACATGGCGGAGGCGACCAGCAACCCCGAGATGATCCAGCGCACCCGTGCCCTGGCGTCCTTCTCCTCCGCCAAGGAGTACGCGTCGATCCAGCGCGCGGTCCTCGCCGCGGCGCTGCCCGCCAGCAACACCACCAAGGGCGAGCTCTCCGACAACGACCGGCTCTACGCCGAGTCCGCGCTGGCGAGCCAGAAGTCCGAGCTCCGCAGCTTCAAGAGCATCTACGGCGATGTCGCCGCCACCGAGCTGCTGCTGCCGATCGAGGAGGGCAACAGCACGATCAAGGCCACCGACGAGTACGCCGGGCGTGCCCTGGCCTCGGAGTTCGGCCTCACGTCGGTGGGCGAGCGGTCCTACCGCGACTGGCTGGACGACAGCTCCACCAAGATCCAGCAGATGAAGAACATCGAGCTCACGCTGCTCGAGGACATGGAACAGCAGGCCCGTGAGCTGCGCAGCGCCACCGAGCGCGACGCGATCGTCTCCGGTGTGCTGATCCTGCTCGTGCTCGGTGTGTCGCTGGTCGGCGCCTTCGTCGTGGCCCGCTCCATGATCCGCTCGCTGCGCCGGCTGGAGGACACCGCCACCAAGGTCGCCCAGGAACGCCTGCCCGAGCTGGTCAAGCAGCTCTCCGAGTCCGACCCGCAGGACGTCGACACCTCCGTCGAGTCGGTCGGTGTGCACTCCCGGGACGAGATCGGCAAGGTGGCCGCGGCCTTCGACGACGTGCACCGCGAGGCGGTCCGCCTCGCCGCCGAGCAGGCCCTGCTGCGGGGCAACGTCAACGCGATGTTCACCAACCTCTCGCGCCGCTCCCAGGGCCTGATCCAGCGCCAGCTGTCGCTGATCTCCGAGCTGGAGTCCCGCGAGGCCGACCCGGACCAGCTCTCCTCGCTGTTCAAGCTGGACCACCTCGCCACGCGTATGCGCCGTAACGGTGAGAACCTCCTCGTCCTCGCGGGTGAGGAGCCCGGCCGCCGGTGGACCCGTCCGGTCCCGCTGGTCGACGTGCTCCGTGCCGCCGCGTCCGAGGTGGAGCAGTACGAGCGCATCGAGCTGGCCTCCGTGCCGAGCACCGAAGTGGCCGGCCGCGTGGTCAACGACCTCGTGCACCTGCTCGCCGAGCTGCTGGAGAACGCGACCTCGTTCTCCTCGCCGCAGACCAAGGTCAAGGTCACCGGTCACGCGCTGCCCGACGGCCGCGTGCTGATCGAGATCCACGACACCGGTATCGGTCTGTCGCCGGAGGACCTGGCGGCGATCAACGAGCGGCTCGCCGCGCCGCCCACCGTGGACGTCTCCGTCTCCCGCCGCATGGGTCTGTTCGTGGTCGGCCGGCTGTCGCAGCGCCACGGCATCCGCATCCAGCTCCGTCCGTCCGACTCCGGTGGTACGACCGCACTGGTCATGCTGCCCGTCGACGTCGCCCAGGGCGGCAAGAAGCCGCAGGGCAAGCCGGGCCAGCCGGGCGCGGGCGGCGGTGGCCCCGCCGCCGCGCAGGCTGCCGCGGGTGCCGCGGCCGCACGGCGTGCCGCCGGTGCCGGTCAGTCCGCGGGCGGTGCTCTCGGTGCCGGCGCGTCCGGCGGTGGCCGGCTCGGTGCCGGTCAGGGTCCGCGGGCCGCGCTGCCCGGTCGGGACGGCGCGGGCCGGCCCGACGGAGCGCGGGGGCCGCAGGGCCAGCCGGCCAACTCCACGCCGTCGCTGTTCGACCGGGGCGCTCCCGGTGCGGCTCCGCAGAGCCGTCCGGCTCCGGCCGGCTTCGGCGGCCAGGCGCCCGGTGCCCCGCAGGGCATGCAGGCCGCGGGCCCGAACGGACAGCAGGACCAGGACGCCTTCGGTGGCGGCCGCGGCCAGGTGCCGCCGCAGCGCGGCACCGGAAAGCCCGAGCGCTCCCGTCGTCCGCAGCTGCCGCCGCGCGGCGGTGCGCGCCCTGAGCTGCCCGGCGGCGACCAGCAGCAGCCGCGCGTGCCCAGCTGGAGCGACGAGAACGCCCAGCCGCCGGTGCCGCGCGCCTCGCTGGACGCCCCGCGCGGTCACGAGGAGCCGGACGCCGCCCGGACCTCGGCCATGCCCCGGTTCGACGACCGGCAGGGCCCTGGTGCGACGGCGGAGATCCCCCGGTTCGACGAGCGTCAGAACCCCGGCGCGCCCGCCTACGGCGCCCCCGGTGCCGACGCCCCGCAGAACACGGGCCAGTACGCCCAGCCGGGTGCGAACGGTGGCCAGAACACCGGCCAGTACGCCCAGCCCGGTGCGAACGGTGCCCAGAACACCGGCCAGTACGCCCAGCCCGGTGCGAACGGTGCCCAGAACACCGGCCCGTTCCTCCGCGGTGACATCTTCGGCGCCCCGCAGGGCGGTCCGGGCGGGCAGAACCCGGCCGCGACGGGCCAGTTCCCCGTCCCGCAGGGCTACGACAACGGCTCCACCGGCCAGTTCCAGATGCCGGGCCAGGACAACGGTGCCACGGGCCGTCACTCCCTCCCGGAGCGTCCGAACGCCGCGGACCCGGCCGTCACCGGCCAGTACGAGCGTCCGCAGCCGAACGGCGCGCACGGACCCGGCCCGGTCGCCCCGCGTCCGCCGGTCCCGCAGCAGCGTCCGGTCCACCCGGAGCAGCAGGGCAACGGCGGTGCCGCGCAGCGGCCCGACGGGCGCGCGGTGTCCGACGCGTGGGCGCTGCCGCCCGCGTCCGGCCCCGGCGACGGCCGTACGCCGCTGTACGACACGCTGGAGACCAACTGGTTCCACGGTGGCGGTGGGCAGGAGCAGGGCAACGGCTCGGCTCCGGCACCCCAGCAGCCGCAACAGCACCAGCAGCCCCAGCAGTCCCAGCAGCCGCAGGCCCCCACCGGTCCGCAGCGGTCCGCTTCCACCGCCTGGCGCAGCTCGCCCAACGACGAGCTGGTCCGGCAGGCCGAACGCGTCCGGCAGCCGGCCGCGGGCGGCGTCACCACCTCCGGCCTGCCGCGCCGGGTGCCCAAGGCGAACCTCGTCCCGGGTACGGCTCAGCAGCAACAGCACCAGAGCGGTCCTCAGGTCTCGCGCGCCCCCGATGACGTGCGCGGCCGGCTGACCAATCTCCGTCGGGGTATCGCACAGGGTCGTCAGGCCGGTACCACCCAGACCGGCAGCTTCCCGAACCCCACTCACCAGCAGGAGCGTTAGTTGAGCCCGATGAGCCAGGCGGCACAGAACCTCAACTGGTTGATCACCAACTTCGTGGACAACACCCCCGGGGTGTCCCACACCGTCGTCGTGTCCGCCGACGGTCTTCTGCTGGCCATGTCCGAGGGGTTCCCGCGCGACCGCGCGGACCAGCTCGCGGCCGTCGCTTCGGGACTGACCTCCCTGACGGCCGGCGCCTCCCGGATCTTCGAAGGCGGCAGCGTGGCCCAGACGGTCGTCGAGATGGAGCGGGGATTCCTCTTCCTCATGTCCGTCTCGGACGGCTCGTCCCTGGCCGTTCTCGCGCACCCCGAGTGCGACATCGGCCTCGTCGGCTACGAGATGGCGCTCCTGGTCGACCGTGCGGGAGCGGTCCTCACCCCGGACCTCCGCGCCGAACTACAAGGAAGTCTGCTCCACTGATCGGCCCCGGCACCACCCGTCTCACCAAATCACCGTCCGGCCGCCACATTCCCCCCACCGGCCCCGTCAGACGGCTTGACTGACCGACTTGCTGTCCCGCCCGGAGGACCCATGACCCCGCCCACCGCCTCTCATGATCCGTACGCGGAGCCGTACGAGGACGAGGGCGACCAGCCGCTGGTGCGTCCGTATGCGATGACCGGCGGCCGGACCAGGCCGCGTTATCAGCTGGCCATCGAGGCACTGATCAGTACGACGGCCGACCCGGCAGCGCTCATGGGACTCCTTCCGGAGCACCAGCGCATCTGCCATCTGTGCCGTGAGGTGAAGTCGGTCGCCGAGGTCTCGGCGCTGCTCAACATGCCACTGGGTGTTGCCCGGATCCTGGTGGCCGACTTGGCGGAGGCGGGACTCGTCGCCGTGCACCAGCCGGGCGGCGACGAGACGACCGGCGCCCCCGATGTGACACTGCTCGAAAGGGTGCTCAGTGGACTTCGCAAGCTCTAACGGCGGGGCGGTCTCCGAAAACCGTGCCACCACGTCCGCGAAGATCGTGGTGGCGGGCGGCTTCGGCGTGGGCAAGACCACGTTCGTCGGGGCCGTTTCGGAGATCAACCCGCTGCGTACGGAGGCCGTCATGACGTCCGCCTCGGCGGGCATCGACGACCTCACCCACACCGGGGACAAGACCACCACCACGGTGGCCATGGACTTCGGCCGTATCACCCTGGACCAGGACCTGATCCTGTACCTGTTCGGCACGCCCGGCCAGGACCGCTTCTGGTTCATGTGGGACGACCTGGTGCGCGGCGCCATCGGCGCGGTGGTCCTGGTGGACACCCGCCGGCTGGCGGACTGCTTCCCCGCGGTGGACTACTTCGAGAACAGCGGACTGCCCTTCGTGGTCGCCCTCAACGGCTTCGACGGCCAGCAGCCGTACCAGCCGGAAGAGGTGCGCGAGGCGCTCCAGATCGGGCCCGACACCCCGATCATCACCACCGACGCCCGGCACCGCGCGGATGCGAAGAGTGCGCTGATCACATTGGTCGAGCACGCTCTCATGGCGCGTCTCAGGTAGAGCCAGAAAAGAAGCGACATACGGCAGTTGTCGTAGATGCCCCGGAGCCGGCTGTGTCCTTCGACACGGCCGGCCTCGGTGTTCATAACGTTTCGGCAGAGGAATCGGGGGAGGCCGACACGCGACGCGTTCGCGCGGTACCGCTGCGCGCACGAACGAACCGCCTTTTGCAGGCGCTCGCTCTGTATGACCGTTTTATCTGGGACTTACATCACTCGGATTCCCCGCCTTCCAGTGTTTGGAAGAGCTCTGGTCGGCATGCTGGAATGCCTGAACTGCCCAATAGTCAAAGACGTACTCCACAGTCGATGGCACACCGGGCTCTGAGACACAGCGGCACAACGATGGTGCCGACCGCCGAGAGGTTGTTGGTCGAGTGAGGCGAAGCAAGAACAGTCCCGAGCCGTCGGCCCGGGGCAACTTCACGCCGCCGCCGCGCACAGCGGCGCCCGCCCCCGTGCCCGGTCCCGAACCGACGGCCGCGCCCGCCAAGAGCGGAGGCCGCCTTTCCCCGCGCAACTGGCGCGTGACGACCAGACTGAACGCGATCCTGCTCATACCCGTGCTGGTCGGTCTGGTCATGGGCGGCTTCCAGGTGAAGGGCTCGATCGACACCTGGAACGACGCCGAGGACGCGGAGAACACCGCGCGTCTGGTGCAGGCCTCCCTCACCTACGCCAACGCCCTCTACAACGAGCGGGACGTCACCGCGGTCCCCCTGCTGCAGGGCAAGGGCAAGGACGACCCGGACGTCACCAAGGCCCGCGCCGCGACCGACAAGGCCGCCGACGCCTTCGACGAGGCCGCGCGGAGCATGCCGGACAAGCCCGGCCTGAAGCGCCGGATGGAGCTGTTCCGCGAGGCCGAGCCCCAGCTGACCGCGCTGCGCGCCGCGGCGTACACCTCCAAGCTCAAGGGTGTCGCGACCGAGGAGGGCTACGTCACCGTCGCCCACCCCCTGATGGAGTTCGCCAACGACCTCGGTCTCGGCACCGGCAACGTCACCAGCTACGGACGTACGGTCTACGCGATCTCGCTGACCAAGTCGGCCCTGTCGCTGGAGCGCTCCATCGGCATGCACCTGCTGGTGAAGCCCGGCCCGACCGACAGCCAGCTCGCCAGCCAGCGCGTGGCCCTCACCTCCTACGCCTACCTCGAGCGCATCGCCATCGAGGAGTACAGGGGCGGTGGCACCGAGGCCGACGCCGAGAAGCTCGAGCAGACCTCGCAGCGGATCCAGGCCGAGGGCACGACCATGGCCCGGGAGGCCAAGCAGCGGGACCCGGACTACGTGGCGCCGCCCGCCAAGCCGGAGACGATGATCTCCGAGCTGGGCCGGCTCCCCTCCACGGACGCCTCCGCCCGCGCCGGACTCGCCGCCCAGGGCATCACCCCCACCAACTGGTGGGCCGTGACCACCCTCAAGTTCGACGGTTACAGCGAGATCGAGTCCGACCTCACCGACACCGCGGTGAGCGAGGCCGCGCAGATCGCCGACGACGCCCAGCGCGACGCCCTCATCACCGGTGCCGCCGTCGTCATCGCCCTGCTCGCCGCGTTCATCCTGGCCGGCATGGTGGCCCGCCAGATGAGCCGCTCCATGCGCCAGCTGCGCAACGCCGCCTTCGGTATCGCCGAGCAGCGCCTGCCGATGCTGGTCGACCAGCTCTCCCGTACCGACCCCGGCCGGGTCGACACCAAGGTCGCGCCGATCCCGATCTCCACCACCGACGAGATCGGTGAGGTCGCCCGCGCCTTCGACCAGGTCCACCGTGAGGCCGTCCGGCTCGCCGCCGAGCAGGCCCTGCTGCGGGGCAACATCAACGCGATCTTCACCAACCTGTCGCGCCGCAACCAGTCGCTGATCGAGGGCCAGCTGACCCTGATCACCGACCTGGAGAACAACGAGGCCGACCCGGACCAGCTGGAGAACCTCTTCCGCCTGGACCACCTCGCGACCCGTATGCGCCGCAACGGCGAGAACCTCCTGGTCCTCGCCGGCGAGGAGCCCGGCCGCCGCTGGGACCAGCCGGTGCCGCTGGTCGACGTGTTGCGCGCCGCCTCCTCCGAGGTGGAGCAGTACGAGCGCATCGAGCTGTCCGGTGTCCCCGAGGCCGAGATCCACGGCCGCGCGGTGACCGACCTCGTGCACCTGCTCGCCGAGCTGCTCGAGAACGCCACCACGTTCTCCTCCCCGCAGACCAAGGTCCGCGTCACCGCGACCCGTCTCCCCGACGGCCGTGTGATGGTCGAGATCCACGACAAGGGCATCGGCCTCACCGCCGAGGACTTCGCCGACATCAACCACAAGCTGGCCAACCCGCCGACCGTGGACGCCGCGATCTCGCAGCGCATGGGCCTGTTCGTGGTCGGCCGGCTGTCCGACCGGCACGGCATCCGGGTCCAGCTGCGCCCCTCGGGCGAGCAGGCCGGCACCACCTCGCTGGTCATGCTGCCGGACGCGATCACCCACGGTGGTGGCGGCGAGCAGCAGCCGAACCGCGACGAGTTCACGGTCTCGCAGATCATCCCGGAGCAGAACTTCCAGGGTGAGGACTTCGGCCGGCAGCCGCTGCGCACCGCCGCGGAGCTGGGCTTCGACGACAGCCGCTACGAGGTCCCGGACGACATCCGCGACCTGGACCCGGTCGGCCGTTCCCTGATGCGCGAGGAGCGCCGGGCGGCCCTGGAGTCCCAGGCGCAGCCCGAGCCGGCCGCCGCGAACGCCCAGGAGGCCCCCGAGTCGTCCGCCTACCCGGACGGATTCGCCGCCCCGCAGGGCTACGACAACGGCCAGGGCTACCAGGCCAACGGCCAGGGCTTCGACGGCGGCTACCAGGAGCAGCAGACCGCCGGGTACGACCAGCAGGCGTACGACGACGGGCAGCGGACGGCGTACGAGGAGCCTCAGCAGCAGGCGTACGGCGAGGGGTTCTACGCACCGAACGGCGGGCCGGCGCAGAACGACGCCTTCTCGTCCAACGGCGGCTACCCGGACGCCTCCTACGCGGAGCCGGCCCAGGACGACTGGCCGCAGCAGGGCGGTTACCACAACGGCTACCCGGACCAGTACCCTGCTCAGGCCCCGGAACCGGAAAATACGCAGGCCGCTGACGCACGTGAGCAGGACAGCGTAGGCTTCGACCGTCCGGGACCGGCTGTCTCCGACGTCCACCCGTTGACCGACGCCGGGCTTCCCCGCCGCGGATCCACCGCGGGCGGCGCGAACGGCTCGGGCGGCGCGCGGCGTGTGAACCAGGAGCCGCCGGCTTCCACTCCGGAGGGTGACGGCGACAGCGGCTGGCGTTCGGCGAACGACGAGCGCTGGCAGCAGGCATCGTCGCTCCGGAAGCCCAAGGCCGGCGGAGTGACCTCCTCCGGTCTGCCGCGACGGGTCCCCAAGGCCAACCTGGTCGAGGGAGCCGCCGAAACCACCCCCCAGGGCGGCCCCCAGGTCTCCCGCGCCCCGGAGGACGTCCGGGGCAGGCTGAGCAACCTGCGCCGCGGTGTCCAAAAGGGCCGCAGCGCGGGCAGTGAAACGAACGGTCAGGGCTTCGGTTCTGACAGCACCTACAACCAGGAGCGTTAGTGTGAGCCCGATGAGCCAGGCGGCACAGAACCTGAACTGGTTGATCACCAACTTCGTGGACAACACCCCGGGGGTGTCCCACACGGTGGTGGTCTCCGCCGACGGACTCCTTCTGGCGATGTCCGAAGGGTTTCCCCGTGACCGGGCCGACCAGCTCGCGGCCGTCGCCTCCGGTCTGACGTCTCTGACGGCAGGCGCCTCCCGGATCTTCGAGGGCGGCAGCGTGAACCAGACGGTTGTGGAGATGGAGCGGGGATTCCTCTTCCTCATGGCCATTTCCGACGGTTCGTCGCTCGCAGTTCTCGCACATCCCGAAGCGGACATCGGTCTCATTGGGTACGAGATGGCCCTTCTGGTCGACCGGGCCGGTACGGTCCTGACGCCGGACCTTCGAGCGGAGCTCCAAGGGAGCCTTCTCAACTAGAGGACAGACGGTGCGGTTTGGCGTCCCGGGGCCTTAAGGTTTCGGGACGCGGCTCCACAGTGATGGGTGCCAGGCACAGTCGGAGGAGGAGAAAGTGGCAACACCCCCAGACGGTTCATCAGCGGGCAACTGGTCGTACGGCTCCGCCCAGGGCCAGAACGACGGTTCCCAGAACCGGTACGGATACCCCTCCGCGCCACACCACGGCCAGCCGTACGCGCCGCAGGGCCCCGGCCCTTCGCCGTACGACCAGCCGCACGCCCCGCGCATCCAGCCGGTGCAGCCGCAACGCCGAGCACCCGAGCCGGCGCCCGCCGGGGCGTCGAACAATCCCCTGGTGCGCCCGTACGCGATGACGGGCGGCCGCACCAGGCCGCGGTACCAGCTCGCCATCGAGGCGCTGGTGCACACCACCGCGCAGCCGCACCAGATGCAGGGCCAGCTGCCCGAGCATCAGCGGATCTGCACCCTCTGCCGGGAGATCAAGTCGGTGGCCGAGATCTCGGCCCTGCTGACCATCCCTCTCGGTGTGGCCAGGATCCTCGTCGCCGACTTGGCGGAGGCGGGACTGGTCGCCATCCATCAGCCCGGCGGCGACGAGAACGCCGGCGGCCAGCCAGACGTGACACTGCTCGAAAGGGTGCTCAGTGGACTTCGCAAGCTCTAGCGGCGGTCCTTCCCGCTCCACCACCTCGGCGAAGATCGTGGTGGCGGGTGGCTTCGGCGTGGGCAAGACCACGTTCGTCGGGGCCGTTTCGGAGATCAACCCGCTGCGCACGGAGGCCGTCATGACGTCTGCTTCGGCAGGCATCGACGACCTCACCCACACCGGGGACAAGACGACCACGACGGTCGCCATGGACTTCGGCCGCATCACCCTGGACCAGGACCTGATCCTGTACCTGTTCGGCACGCCCGGCCAGGACCGCTTCTGGTTCATGTGGGACGACCTGGTGCGCGGCGCCATCGGCGCGATCGTGCTGGTGGACACCCGGCGTCTCGCCGACTGCTTCCCCGCGGTCGACTACTTCGAGAACTCGGGTCTTCCCTTCGTGATCGCCCTCAACGGCTTCGACGGCCAGCAGCCGTACCAGCCGGACGAGGTGCGCGAGGCGCTGCAGATCGGTCCCGACACCCCGATCATCACGACGGACGCGCGCCACCGCGCCGACGCGAAGTCGGCCCTGATCACCCTGGTGGAACACGCCCTGATGGCCCGCCTCCGCTAGAAGAACGCCGCAGCCTGCGGGCAGTCGTGCCGCTGGGCGGCACGGGTGGGCGCAGGCGGCACCTCGTCAGCGCCGAGCAGCGCAACAGCCCCCTGCGGCCACTGGGCCGCCGGGGGCTGTTGCATACCGGGGCGGGTGGCCCGTGGCTGGTCGCGCCCGCGCGGCGGAGCCGCATGTCGTCGCAGCCCCGCGCCCCTCAGGGGGTGTCACTGCGGCGTGTCGAGCGTGCCCTCGCGGCGCCGGGTGTCCGGGTACGGGAAAGGGCCCCTCCTCGAGCGGAGGGGCCCTTTTCAGGGTCAGCGCCAGCTGTGGGGGGCTCGGAAGCCCGGTTCGCGTTCCAGGCGGCGCCAGCCGGCCTTCGCCCGGCCCCGGTGGGCCGGAGCCGCCGGCTGGGCGGCGGCCCTGGCGAGCAGGATCGCCGTGATCGCGGCGACCTCCTCCGGCTCGGCGTGCCCCTTCTCGACGCGGATGTCAGGTGTGCTCATGGCGTGCGTCTCCCTTACTGCGGCGGGTTGCCGTGCTTGCGGGACGGCAGATCGGCGTGCTTGGTCTGCAGCATCGCCAGCGAACGGATCAGCACCTCACGGGTTTCGGCCGGGTCGATCACGTCGTCGACCAGACCGCGCTCGGCGGCGTAGTACGGGTGCATCAGCTCGGACTTGTACTCCTTGACCATGCGCGCCCGCATGGCGTCGGGGTCCTCGGCCTCGGCGATCTGACGCCGGAAGATGACGTTGGCCGCCCCCTCCGCGCCCATCACGGCGATCTCGTTCGTCGGCCAGGCGTACGTGAGGTCGGCGCCGATGGACTGGCTGTCCATGACGATGTACGCACCGCCGTACGCCTTGCGCAGGATCAGCGAGATCCGCGGCACGGTGGCGTTGCAGTACGCGTACAGCAGCTTCGCGCCGTGGCGGATGATGCCGCCGTGTTCCTGGTCGACGCCCGGGAGGAAGCCGGGGACGTCCAGGAAGGTGAGGATCGGGATGTTGAAGGCGTCGCACATCTGGACGAAGCGGGCGGCCTTCTCGGACGCCTCGATGTCCAGCACGCCCGCCAGCGACTGCGGCTGGTTGGCGACGATGCCGACGACCTGACCGTCCATCCGGGCCAGGGCGCAGATGATGTTGCGCGCCCAGCGCTCGTGGACCTCCAGGTACTCGCCGTCGTCGACGATCTCCTCGATGACCTTGGTCATGTCGTACGGCCGGTTGCCGTCGGCGGGGACCAGGTCGAGGAGGACGTCGCTGCGGCGGTCCGCGTCGTCGGCGCACTCCACGCGCGGCGGGTTCTCCCGGTTGTTCTGCGGGAGCAGGGAGAGGAGGTAGCGCACCTCGTGGATGCACGTCTCCTCGTCGTCGTAGGCGAAGTGGCAGACACCGGAGGTCTCGGCGTGCACGTCCGCGCCGCCCAGGCCGTTCTGGGTGATCTCCTCGCCGGTGACCGCCTTGACGACGTCCGGCCCGGTGATGAACATCTGCGAGGTGTCGCGGACCATGAACACGAAGTCGGTGAGGGCGGGGCTGTAGGCCGCGCCGCCCGCGCAGGGGCCGAGCATCACGCTGATCTGCGGGATGACGCCGGACGCCTTGGTGTTGCGCTGGAAGATGCCGCCGTACCCGGCGAGGGCGGAGACGCCCTCCTGGATGCGGGCGCCGGCGCCGTCGTTCAGGGAGACCAGCGGCGCCCCGGCCGCGATGGCCATGTCCATGATCTTGTGGATCTTGGTGGCGTGGGCCTCGCCCAGCGCGCCGCCGAAGATCCGGAAGTCATGGGCGTAGACGAAGACCGTACGGCCTTCCACCGTGCCCCAGCCGGTGATCACACCGTCCGTGTACGGCTTCTTCTCCTCCAGACCGAAGCCGGTGGCCCGGTGCCGGCGCAACTGCTCGACCTCGCGGAAGGACCCCGGGTCCAGCAGCAGTTCGATGCGCTCCCGCGCGGTCAGCTTGCCCTTGGCGTGCTGCGCCGCGGTCGCCTTCTCGCTCGGGCCGGCCAGTGCCTGGGCACGGATCTCGTGCAGTTCGGCCACGCGTCCGCGCGCGTCGGTCGGCTCACCCGGCGCCTCATCCAAAACGGTCATGTAGTGACCTTACGAAGCCGACCTGGAAATGCGAGCCGTCGACTCCTCACAGTCTCCGGGGTGTTTTCCTGGTACCCCTGAACAGAACCCCGGCGGCATGCAGCCGTTCCGACTGCTCAGAGGGCGTCCCCCTTGTAGGGGTCGCACAAAGAAGGCCCCTGAGAGTCACCTCACATTCATGTGAGGCGCATGCACCCGTTCGGGTCGGTCCGCTCATCCGGAGCGTAGCGGTGGCGGTGCTCCGCTCCCCGCCGGGGTCTCAGCCGAAGCGGTCGAGGAGCCTGCGGTAGAGGCCGGGTGCCAGGGCGCGCACCCGGGAGGGGAGGGCGAGCCAGGCGGGGATGTAGGTGTCGTCGCGGCCTTGGGAGACGGCGTTCCAGACGGCGGCCGCGACCCGGCCGGCCGAGGTGGGACGCGGGTGGGAGCGGCGGTACGGCGTGCCGCGGCGGGCGAAGAAGCCCGTCTCCACGGGGCCGGGCACGACGAGCGTCACCCCCACGCCCGTACCGCGCAGTTCCTGGCGGAGCGCCTCGGCGAACGCGGCGAGCCCGGCCTTGGCGGCGGAGTACACCGCCTCCTCCCGTACGCCGACCGAGCCGGCCACCGAGCCGACGAGCACCACCCGGCCGCCGCCGGCCGCCACCATCGCGGGCAGCACCTCCCGTACGAGGTGCAGCGTCGCGTTGAGGTCCAGGAACAGCACCCGGTCGATGTCGGTGTGCGGCATGGTCAGGAAGGGCCCGGCCCAGCCGATGCCGGCCCCCGCGACCAGCACGTCGATGCGTCCGGTCTCCCGCAGCGCGGCCTGTGCCAGCATCTTCGCCCCGTCCGGCGCGGCGAGGTCGGCGGGCAGCAGGACCGCCGAGGTGCCGGACGCCGTCTCCTCCAGCCGCCGCCGGTCCCGGCCGCTGAGCAGCAGCTGCCAGCCCCCGGCGGCGAAGCGCCGCGCGGTGGCCGCGCCGATGCCCGAGGAGGCGCCGGTGACGAGGGCGACGCGCCGGCCGGTGCGCGGCGGCGGCCCGTGGCCGCGCACCGCCGCCGGGGCGGAGGCCGCGGCACCGTGTGCGGGGTCCGCCGGGGGGTCGTAGGTGGAACCGGAGCCGGTGGTGGTCACGAGTCGGTCTCCCATGCGCTGTCGCTGCGGGTCCTCGGCATCCAGGACACCCCCACTCCGGTGCACCCCGCCAGCGCTGGAGCCCGTCCGCCCGGCCTCCTCCCGCCTCTGCCGACGGGCGGCGTCCGGGCTCACGGGGGCCGGCGCGCCGCGCCGCAGGACCACTCCTGCGGGCCGCGGGGTGCGGCCAGGCGGGCGTACGGCGGGTACGCGGCCGCGTGTGCCGGGATACGAAGGGGACACCCTTCCGTACCCGGTCCGTCCGACCCCGTGGCGAGGTCCCCATGCGTCTGCTGCTCGTCCACCCCAGCGCCCTGATGTACTCCGAGATCTTCCTCCGGCTCGAACCGCTGGGCCTGGAGCGGGTGGCGGGCGCCGCCCGCGAGGCCGGTCACGAGGTCCGGGTCGTCGACCTCCAGGTGCTGGGCGTGAACCGGCTGCGCGACGAGGTGCGGTCCTTCCGTCCGGAGGCGCTCGGCATCTCGCTCAACTACCTGGCGAACATCCCCGAGGCGATCGCGCTGGCCGCGCGGGTGAAGCGGGAGGTGCCGGGCTGCTTCGTGTTCCTCGGCGGGCACAGTGTCTCGTTCGTCGCCGAGGAGGTCGTCGAACAGGCGGAGGGCGCGGTCGACGCGGTGGTCCGCGGGGAGGGGGAGCCGGCGGTGGCCCCGCTGCTGGAGGCGGTGCGCGACGGCGGGGTGGAGGGTGTGCCGGGCGTCGTCACGGCGGCCGGACGCGGCCCCGCGCCGCTGATGCTGCACAGCATCGACGGACCGCTCCCGGCCCGCGATCTGATGCGCGGCCGGCGCCGCTACTTCATCGGCGAGCTCGACCCGTGCGCGTCCATCGAGTTCACCCGCGGCTGCCCCTGGGACTGCTCGTTCTGCTCGGCGTGGACGTTCTACGGCCGCAGCTACCGCAAGGCCTCGCCCGAGGCGGCGGCGGAGGACCTGGCCGGGGTCCGCGAGCCGAACGTGTTCATCGTGGACGACGTCGCGTTCATCCGGCCCGAGCACGGGAACGCCATCGCCGCGGAGGTGGAGCGGCGCGGCATCCGCAAGAAGTACTACCTGGAGACGCGCGCCGACGTCCTGCTGCGCCATCCCGAGGTGTTCGAGCGGTGGGCACGGCTGGGGCTGCGCTACATGTTCCTCGGCATGGAGGCGATCGACGCCGAGGGACTCGACCTGTACCGCAAGCGGGTCAGCCCGGACGAGAACCTGAAGGCTCTGGAGACGGCCCGCCGGCTCGGCATCAAGGTCGCGATCAATCTGATCGTGGATCCGGCCTGGGACGAGGAGCGCTTCCGCGTGGTGCGCGAGTTCGCGCTGGCGGTTCCGGAGATCGTGCACTTCACGGTGATGACGCCGTATCCGGGTACGGAGATCTGGCACACCGAGTCGCGCCGGCTCACCACCCGCGACTACCGCCTCTTCGACATCCAGCACGCGGTGGTGCCGACGACGCTGCCGCTGGAGCGCTTCTACGAGGAGCTGGTGCGCACCCAGGCGGTCATCAACCGCAAGCACCTGGGGGTGCGCACGGCGTTCGGCGCGGCGCGCGTGCTCGGCCGCAACCTGTTGCACGGGCAGACCAACTTCGCCCGCATGCTGTGGAAGTTCAACCAGGTCTACAACCCGCGCCGGCAGCTCGCCGACCACGCGCGGCCGGTGCGCCACGAGCTGCCGCTCCCCCAGCACCTCGACGTCGGCGACCGGCGCAAGCTGTACGTCCACACGCGGGAGGCGACGCGGGGCGCACCGACCGGCCGGACCCCGGACTAGCCGTCTGCCGGGGGCTGTTCCGTCATGGCGATCGCCGCCCTCGCCCCGCTCGCCGCCGGTGTGTGTTTCGCCGTCGCGGGGGTCCTGCAACGGTGGGCTGCGGCCACGCGGCCGGACGCGGAGGCGCTCACCGCGCGGCTTCCGGGGCGGCCGGCGCGGGATCCCCTGTGACCGTGCGGGATCGGGCCGGCCGTGGTGGCGTACGGATTCCGGTCGCCGGCGCCGGCGTTCGGGCCGCCGAGTCCGGTGCCGCCGCCGACCGTCGCCGAGCCGGTCCTCGCGGTCCCGCTGTCGGCGCGGCTGTACCGGCTGCGGCCGGGCCGGCGGGAGTGGTCCGGCACGCTCGCGGTGGCGGCGGGACTGGCGCCGGCGCTGCTCTCCGCCCGCACGGCGGCGGCCCCCGGGCGGCCGGCCCGCTGTCCTGGCTGTCGGCCGACCGCGCGGAGGACCGGCCGGAGCATGACGAGCCGGACGTACGGGGGGAGCGGCTCGACCCGCTCGCGTTCGCCCGGGAAGCAGACGGTCAGGTCGAGGGGTGTGCCGCCGGAGCCGTCGGGCAGGCGCTCCGGGAGGCGGGCGGCGCTCCGCGCGAAGTGCTCCCGGCACTTCGTCCGGCCGCCCGGCGTATCGCGCCGCACCGGTTCCACCAGGACCGCGACCGAGGACACGACCGGCGGATACCACTCGTCGCGGCGGCCCGATCGCGCCACTTTCACCAAACATGTTGAAAGTTAAAGAGAATAGGTCTACGGTGGACCTCGTCGGGTTAGTTGAACATTAAACCTCATTCCCCCAGGAGGAACACCATGGGCATCTTCGGCCGCAAGGACGACGAGACCGCCACCGCGACCACCACCACGGTGAACCCGGACCTGGCCGCGCTGACCGGCGAGTACACGATCGACCCCGCGCACTCCACGTTCGGCTTCGTCGCCCGGCACGCCATGGTCACCAACGTCAAGGGCAGCTTCCAGGATTTCACCGGCACGCTGCACCTGGACGGCACCGACCCGTCCAGGTCCACGGCCACCATCGACGTGGTGATGGACAGCATCGAGACCGGCAACGCCGACCGCGACGGCCACCTGAAGAGCGCCGACTTCTTCAAGACGGACGAGTTCCCGACGATGACCTTCCGCACCACCAAGGCGGAGGCCCTCGGCGGCGACGACTACCGCATCACCGGTGACCTGACCATCCTGGGCACCACCAAGCCGCTCACCATCGACCTGGAGTTCAACGGCGCCGCGAAGGACCCCTTCGGCAACGAGCGCGTCGGCTTCGAGGGCAAGGCGGAGATCCTGCGCTCCGAGTGGGGCCTGACCTGGAACGCGGCCCTGGAGACGGGTGGCGTCCTGGTCTCCGACAAGATCAAGCTGAACTTCGACATCTCGGCGATCAAGCAGGCGTGAGCCTCGCCGGCCCCTCGGGGCGACCGAGTTCACCACGGTGACGGCCCGGAGCCCGACAAGGCGTCCGGGCCGACGCCCGTCCGGCCGCCGTCCCTTCGGCGCGGGACGGCGGCGCCACGCGCTCGCGGCTGCCGGGTGGCGGGGGTGACGAGCGCGGACGCCGCGAGGCGGTACCCGCCCGGCGGCCGACGGCCCTCCCGCCGGAGGAGGGAAACCTTGTGCGGGTGGGTCGTCCGGTCCGCCCGCGACCGTCGGCGGCGGACGGCCGCCCGCCGTCGGGAACCGGTCCGGTGCCGTCGCCGGGCCTTCCGATCCCGTCGGCGAGGAGGCGAACACCGGTACCGCCGCCCCGGTCGGCCTCACGCCGGGAACCGGCGCGTTCGGCCGACGATCGGACCACTGTGCGACTCCCCGGCTCCCCGGCTCCCCGGCGCTCCGGCGCTGCGGCCCTCGCGGATTGTGATCACCGGCCACTTCAGCAAGCGCTTACCGAACCCGGCGGCGGACACCCCGTCACTCGTGTGACGCAAAGGTGCCGGACAGGGGCCTGCCCCGTCCCGTCCGCGTCAGAACCCTCCGCCGAAGTCCCCGCCGCCACCGAAGTCCCCGCCCCCGAAGCCGCCGCCTCCGCCGAAATCGCCGCCGAAGTCCCCGCCGTCGAAGTCGGCGCCCGAGACGTCGCCGCCCTCGTAGCCGCCGAAGTCGCCGTAGCCGGCTCCGTAGTCGGCCGCGTAGGCGGGGCCGGCCATCATGCCGCCGAGCATGGTGCCGACGAGCAGGCCGGGCAGCAGGCCGCCGCCGAAGTAGCCGCCGGCCCAGGGACCGTAGGCGGGGCCGGCGTCCCAGTAGGGGCGGCGCCCGTACTCGGTGTCGACCTCGCGGACGGCGGGGTCGAGGCCGTCGGCCAGCCGGGTCCGGTCGGCCGCGCACACCGGGACCTCGCGCTCGGCACCGCCCGGCGGCGTCCAGACGGCGTCGGCGACCGCGGGCCCGTGGCGCGGGTCGAAGAAGCAGGGCGGGCGGCGCTCCGGCAGCGGGCGCCCCTCACGCCGGGCGGCGAGGGAGGCGAGGGCGAAGCGGCCGTCCTCCACGGCCTGGGTGACGGCCCGGACGTCCTCCGGTTTGCGGGCCGCGGCCATGAACGACTTGGACTTCTCGTAGGCGTCCAGCGCGTGCGAGTAGTCCGCGCGCATCGCGTCGTCCGCGCCCCGTTCGCCGGGGTGGAAGTCGAGGCGGTCGAGTTCCTCGCCGAACGCGGTGATGTCCTCGTCCACCACCACCCGCAGCTTCTCCAGCGCGGCCCGCTGCTCCTCCTCGTGGCGCCGCCGGTTGCGGCGGGACACGGCGTAGATGCCCGCGCCGCCGGCCGCCGCCAGCGCTCCGACGGTGATCAGCCCGCCGACCGGGACGCCACTGCCGGACCCGTCGCTCCAGGAGTTCGGCGCGGAGCCGCCGGTGCTGCGCAGCGCGTTGTCGACGAAGTCGTTCAGCTGGGCCTTGGCGTCGCCGGTGCCCTGGACGGACTGGACCAGGTTCCGCACGCCCTGGCGGCTGAGCACGCTGCTGTCGGCGCGCGCGTCGAACTCGTCGCCGAGGCGGATACCGTACAGGCCGGTGACGCCGGTCTCGGTGCGCAGGTTCTGGAAGAGGTTCTGCGTCGGGTAGTCCGCCGGGAGGACCGTCACGAAGACGGGTGCGTCCGCGTCCTCGATCTTGTCGGCGAGGGCCTCGGCGTCGGACCTCGCCAGGATGTCCTGGGCCTCGGGGTCGACGTAGACGGGGCTCTCGCGCAGTTCGCGGGCGATCTCGGAGAGGTCCGTGGCCGCCTGCGCCCCGGGCACACCGGCTGTCAGGACCGCCAGCGCGGCGGCCACCGGCACGATCAGCAGGCGTATCAGACGTACGTGGATACGCGTCGGCGCGGCCTTCATACGTTCGAAAGTACCCAAATGGGCGATAAACAGACATCGGGCCCGGCGGGGATTCCGGTGCCGCCCCCGCCGGACCCGCCGGACCCGCGGGCCCGCCGTCCTCGGCGCTTCCTACGCGGCCGGTTCCACGCCGGCCCGCAGCAGCCCGTACGCGTACGCGTCCTCCAGCGCCTGCCAGGACGCGGCGATGACGTTGTCGGCGACGCCCACCGTCGACCACTCCCCCGCCCCGTCGGACGTGGAGATCAGGACGCGGGTGGTGGACTGGGTGCCGTGCTTGCCCTCCAGGATGCGGACCTTGTAGTCGACCAGCTCCAGCTTGGCGAGCTGCGGGTAGATCTTCTCCAGGGCGACGCGCAGGGCGCGGTCCAGGGCGTTGACCGGGCCGTTGCCCTCCGCGGTGGCGACGATGCGCTCGCTCTTGGCCCACAGCTTCACCGTGGCCTCGTTGGCGTGGGTGCCGTCGGGGCGGTCCTCGACGATCGCGCGCCAGGACTCGACGTCGAAGTACTTCAGCGGCCTGCCCTCGGCCTCCGCGCGGAGCAGCAGCTCGAAGGAGGCGTCGGCCGCCTCGTACGTGTAGCCCTTGAGCTCGCGCTCCTTGACCCGCTCGACGACCCGGCCGACCAGTTCGCGGTCGCCTCCGAGGTCGATGCCGAGTTCCTTGCCCTTGAGCTCGATGGAGGCGCGTCCGGCCATGTCGGAGACGAGCATCCGCATGGTGTTGCCGACCTGCTCGGGGTCGATGTGCTGGTAGAGGTCCGGGTCGACCTTGATCGCGGAGGCGTGCAGGCCCGCCTTGTGCGCGAAGGCGGAGACACCGACGTACGGCTGGTGCGTGGACGGGGTGAGGTTGACGACCTCGGCGATGGCGTGCGAGATGCGGGTCATCTCGCGCAGCCGGCCCTCGGGCAGGACCTGCTTGCCGTACTTCAGCTCCAGGGCGGCCACCACCGGGAACAGGTTGGCGTTGCCGACCCGCTCGCCGTAGCCGTTGGCGGTGCACTGGACGTGGGTGGCGCCCGCGTCGACGGCGGCGAGGGTGTTGGCGACCGCGCAGCCGGTGTCGTCCTGGGCGTGGATGCCGAGCCGGGCGCCGGTGTCGGCGAGCACGGTGGAGACCACGGCCTGGATCTGCGCCGGGAGCATGCCGCCGTTGGTGTCGCACAGGACGACCACGTCGGCGCCGGCCTCGGAGGCGGCGCGGACCACGGACTTCGCGTACTCGGGGTTGGCGCGGTAGCCGTCGAAGAAGTGCTCGCAGTCGACGAAGACCCGGCGGCCCTCCCCCTTGAGGAAGGAGACCGTGTCGCGGACCATCTCCAGGTTCTCGTCGAGGGTGGTGCGCAGGGCGAGCTCGACATGGCGGTCGTGGGACTTCGCGACCAGCGTGATCACCTGCGCGCCGGAGTCGAGGAGCGCCCTGACCTGGGGGTCCTTCGCGGCACTGCTGCCGGCGCGGCGGGTGGCGCCGAAGGCGACCAGCGTCGCGTGCCGGAACTCGATCTCCTGCTGGGCGCGGGCGAAGAACTCGGTGTCCCGCGGGTTCGCACCGGGCCAGCCGCCCTCGATGAAGCCCACGCCGAACTCGTCCAGGTGCCGTGCGATGGCGAGCTTGTCGGCGACCGTGAGGTTGATGCCCTCGCGCTGGGCGCCGTCGCGCAGGGTGGTGTCGAAGACGTGGAACGAGTCGTCGGGCTCGCTGGTTGCGGTCATGGTCTGAAGGCTCCTGAGTTGATCTCGGTCTACCGGAATGACCGGTTCCGCCGTTCCCCCATGGTCCCTCGCGCCCCGTTCCCGGCCGCGGGTGGGGCCAGGAAACAGAAAAACCTCTCGCGGGTGCGAGAGGTCTGCGCGCGGGTCGAGGACGACGGTGTCCGCCCGTACCGTGTCGTACGTGCGGTCACTGCGGACCGGCGCGCCTGCTGCCAATAATCGTGGCGAACGAGAGCACGGGGGCAGTCTGGCACAACCTGCCCCCGTGCTCACGATCCGTCTCAGGATGCGGGCGGTACGTGGTCGGCGCAGGCGACGGACGAAGACGTCCAGCAGGCCGTCGGTGTCGCCCGGCACCGGACCGGAGCCGGCGGAGGCGAAGGCGGCGTACCCGCCGTCGCGGCCGGCCTCGGCGACCCCGTACGCGCTCGGGCCGGCCGCGAACGTGACGTACCGCCCGTCCGCACCGATCTGCGGCGCGTGGGCGACCACGGAGTACTCGCTGCCGTCGTCGCGGACGCCGCCCCGCTCGACGGTGCCCCGGCGCAGGTCGCGCAGGAAGACGTCGACCCGCCCGTTGGTGTCCCCCGGCACCAGGCTGTCCGCGTCCGACTCGAAGACGACGTGACGGCCGTCACCGCTCACCGACGCCGTCCGCGAGTCCGCGGACGCCTGTGCACCGGTCACGGCGACGTTGACGCGCTCGGTCTCCCCCCGCGCCGGGGCGGCCGGCGCGGACAGTGCCGCCGTCACCACCACGGCCCCCGCGATCACCGCGGCGGACGCCCCCGCACGGCCCTCCGCACGTCTCCCCCGCTTCCCCGTGGACGCTCGTCCCCCGGCCCCGCGCCGAGGACTCGTCCGAGCCGATCGCATGGCCGGCCGACCGGTCGATCCGCCGATCCGAGTACGGCCCGGACAGGAGTTCAGACGTCCGCGAGGAGTGTCTCGGCGAGGAACTCTTCCACGTGGGCGAGCACTTGGGGCCGGCCCGTGCCGCGCAGGCCGATCGCCACATGGGTGGAGAGGCCGTCGAGCAGCGCGCGGAGACGGGCCGCGTAACGGTCCGGGTCGACCCGGCGGAACTCGCCCCGGGAGATGCCCTCGGCCAGCAGCGCCACCAGGTCGCGGTGCCAGGCACCCTCGATGGCGGCCTGCCGGTCGCGGGCGTCGGCTCCGGCGTTCTGCGAGCGGTTCCAGACCTCCAGCCACAGCGTCCAGTGCGGGTCGCGGTGGCCGCCCGGAACGTACAGACCGACGTAGGCGTCGAGGCGTTCGCGCGCGCTGCCGGGACGGGCGAGCAGCCGTGCGCGCTCGGCGCCGAGGCGGCCCTCGCTCCACTCCAGGGTGCGCAGCAGCAGCTCGTCCTTGGACCCGAAGTAGTAGATCAGGTGACCGCTGCTCATACCGACTTCCCGGCCGAGAGCCGCCATGGTCAGCTGTTCCAGGCCGCGTTCGGCGATCATCGCCATGGCGGCCGCGAGGACGTCCTCGCGAGGCGGCGCGGGGGTACGGCGGCGGGCGCTCACGCGGCGGCCTCCACGCGGACGGCGTCCGGGACGAGCCGGGTCTCGTAGCCGCTGGTGCGGTCGGCGGCCACGATCGCCGCCTCGGCCCCGCACGCGCGGACGTGGTTGGCCCCGGCCCGCCCGTCCGGACCGCAGCAGCCGATGAGACGGCGCGCGTCGGGGTGCGGGGCGAGGTCCACGACGTCCTCCGGGTGCGGCACGTACGTGCCGCGCGGCCCGGCCGGGACCAGGAAGCCCCGCTCGTCGGACATCCACATGCCGCCGGGCACGATCCCGTCGTACTCCTCGTCGGGGGCGGCCGGCTCGAACGGCGCCCCGAAGGGCAGTGGGCCGACCGCGTACGTCCCCCGCGGAACGCTCGGCGGGCCGTGCCGCCGGCCGTCCGGACCCTGGAGCCCGTCCCGGCCGGGGTACCCGGGCATCTCGTCGAGCCGGCGGACCGGCTCGGTCGGCCGCCGGCCGCAGGCCGCGCAGAGCAGTACGTTCACCCGTCTGTTCTACCCGACCGCCGTCTCCGGCTGCTGCTGGGTGATGCAGTGGATGCCGCCGCCGCCCGCGAAGACCGCCCGCGCGTCCACCGGCGTCACGGTCCGCCCGGGGAACAGCCGTTGGAAGATCCCGGCCGCGATCTCGTCCCGGGGGTCGTCGAAGCCGCAGAGCACCACGCCACCGTTGCAGAGGTAGTGGTTGATGTAGGAGTAGTCGGCCCAGTGCCCGTCGGCCTCCAGGACGGTCGGGGCGGGGACCTCGACGACCTCCAGGCGGCGGCCGCGCGCGTCCGTCTGCGACTTCAGCAGGCCGACGGTCTCCTTGGTGACCTCGTGGTCGGGGTGCGCCGGGTCGGGCTGCACATGGGCCACGACCACACCGGGGCGGGCGAAGGCCGCGACGATGTCCACATGGCCGAGGGTGCCGAAGCCGTGGGGGGGATAGTCGCCGGTGAGGCCGCGCGGCAGCCAGATCGCCTTGCGGGTGCCGAGGTGGGCGTGGATCTCCGCCTCGACCCGCTCGCGGGACCAGCCGGGGTTGCGCTCCGGGCCGAGCTGGACCGTCTCCGTGAGCAGCACCGTGCCCTCGCCGTCGACGTGGATCGCGCCGCCCTCGTTGACCAGTGGCGAGGCGTACGTCCGTGCCCCCGCGAGGTCCGAGACGTACGCGGCGATCTTCGCGTCGTGGTCCCAGCGGGCCCATTCCTGGGCGCCCCAGCCGTTGAACGTCCAGTCGACGGCCGCCAGCCGGCCCGCGCCGTCGGTGAGGAACGTGGGCCCGGTGTCCCGCATCCAGGCGTCGTCGAGGTCCCGCTCGACGGTGTCGATGCCGGGGCCGAGCAGCGCCCGCGCCCCGTCCGACTGGCCGGTGCCGCACACCACCGTCACCGGCTCGAAGCGGCGGACCGCGCGGGCCACCGACGCCCAGGCGGTCCGGGCGGCGTCCAGCTCGCCGGGGTCGGCGAAGGTGACGTTGGGGCCGGGCCAGGCCATCCAGGTGCGCTCGTGCGGGGTCCACTCGGCGGGCATGCGGAAGCCGTCGGACGCGGGTGTGTTCATGTGGGTCCTCAGAGGAAGTAGAGGCGGTTGAGGGAGACCGATTCGGCCGGCCGGGAGCTGAGCGGTTCCCCGTCGAGGGTGACGAGGCCGGTGCGCCGGTCGACGTCGACGGCCCCGGTACGGGAGTTGAGGCGTAGGTCCCCCGGGCCGATGCCGCGGGTGCCGCGCACGGCGACCCTGCGGCGCCGGGTCGGCATGGTGTCGCGGCCCTGGTCGAAGGCGGCCCGGGCGACGAAGGCGACCGAGAGGTCGGCGGGCGTGGCGCCGTACGCCCCGAACTGCGGTCCCAGGACGAGGGGTTCGCAGGTGTCGGTCGCCGCGTTGGGGTCGCCGACCACCCCGTACGCGGGGAAGCCGGCCTTGAGCACCAGCTGGGGTTTGGCGCCGAAGTACTCCGGCCGCCACAGCACGATGTCGGCGAGCTTGCCGGTCTCGATCGAGCCCACCTCGTGGGCGAGGCCGTGGGCGATCGCGGGGTTGATGGTCAGCTTGGCGATGTACCGCAGGACCCGCTCGTTGTCGTGGTCCTCGGGCGCACCGAACTCGGCCTTCATCTTCCCGGCCATGGCGAAGGTACGGCGGACCGTCTCGCCCGCGCGGCCCATGCCCTGCGCGTCTGAGGAGGTGATGCCGATGGCGCCCAGATCGTGCAGCACGTCCTCGGCGCCCATGGTCCCGGCGCGGATGCGGTCGCGGGCCATGGCCGCGTCGCCGGGCAGGTCGGTCTTGAGGTCGTGGACGGAGACGATCATGCCGTAGTGCTCGGCGACCGCGTCCCGGCCGAAGGGCAGGGTGGGGTTGGTGGAGGAGCCGATGACGTTCGGCACGCCCGCCATCTTCAGCACGTTGGGGACGTGTCCGCCGCCGCAGCCCTCGATGTGGAAGGCGTGAATGGTGCGCCCCTCCAGCACCCGCAGGGTGTCCTCGACCGACAGGCACTCGTTCAGGCCGTCGCTGTGCAGGGCGACCTGGACGTCCTGCTCCTCGGCGACCCGCAGCGCCGTGTCCAGGGCCCGGGTGTGGGCGCCCATGTCCTCGTGCACCTTGAAGCCGGACGCGCCGCCCTCGGCCAGCGCCTCGATCAGCGGCGCCTCGTGGGACGAGGAACCCCGGCCCAGGAAGCCGATGTTGACCGGCCAGGCGTCGAAGGCGCCGAAGGCGTGCCGCAGCGCCCAGGGCGAGTTGACGCCGACGCCCCAGACCGGGCCGAACTCCTGGCCGATGATCGTGGTGACCCCGGAGGCCAGCGACGCCTCCATGATGCGCGGCGACAGCAGATGGACGTGCGTGTCGACGGCTCCGGCGGTGGCGATCAGCCCCTCGCCGGAGACGATCGAGGTCCCCGTGCCGACCACGACGTCCACGCCGTCGAGGGTGTCGGGGTTCCCGGCCCGCCCGATCGAGCTGATCCGCCCCTCCCTGATCCCGATGGAGACCTTCCGGATCCCCAGCACCGCGTCGATCACCACCACGTTGCTGATGACGACGTCACAGGTCTCCCGTACGGCGGCGGCCTTCAGGTGCAGCCCGTCGCGGGCGGTCTTGCCGAAGCCGGCGAGGAACTCGTCGCCGTACCGCTGGGCGTCGGACTCGACGCGGACGGTCAGTCCGGAGTCGCCGAGCCGGACGCGGTCCCCGGCGCGCGGACCGTGGGTGGCCGCGTAGGCGTGGGGATCGACCCGGACGGACTCACTGATCTCGCGTCCCTTCGAGCGGCTCACCGCCCGCCTCCTTCAAACCCGTCGTGTGCGGCGCCGAGGTATCCGCAGGCCGCCGCCCGACGCAGCGCCTCCTCCTTGGCGCCCGGGGCGTCCAGCGGTCCGTCGACCAGTCCGGCGAAGCCGACGGCGACACGTGCGCCGCCCATCGGCACGAGTCCGACCTCACGGGTCTCGCCCGGTCCGAAGCGCACCGACGACCCGGCGGGCACGGCGAGCCGCATGCCGTAGGCGTCGGCACGCCGGAAGTCCAGGCGCGGGTTGGCCTCGAAGAAATGGAAGTGGGAGGTCACCGAGACGGGCACGGTGGTGGTGTTGGTGACCGTCAGCCGCACCACCGGCTCGGGCTCGGTGTGCCGCGGGCCGGGCAGCAGTGCTCCCGGGGCCCGCTCCCCCGGTCCGCCGCCGATCGGATCGGAGACGACCGCGAGCCGGGAGCCGTCGTCGAAGACCGCCTCGACGTGCACCTCGGTGACCACGTCCGCCACTCCGGGCAGCACGTCGTCGGGCCCGAGCACCGACCGGGCGCGCTCGACGGCCTCGGCGAGGCGCGCGCCGTCGCGGGCGGCCTCGCACACGGTGTCGGCGATCAGGGCCGTCGCCTCGGGGACGTTGAGCCGGAGTCCCCTGGCCCGGCGGGCCCGGGCCAGCTCGGCGGCCCCGAAGAGCAGCAGCCGGTCACGTTCCGTGGGGGTCAGTCTCACGACGCGGCACCTCCTTGCCTTCCCTCAGTTAGAGCAGCACTCTAAACGTGGAATTCCTGGAACGGAACCGTTGACGGCAACCGCGACCAGCCGTCACATTGAACGTCGCTCTAACACCATGCGGCCGTTCGGAGGAGACCAGTCATGCTGATGGAACAGCGCGGAGTCGACACCGTCCCCGAGGCGGAACGCACCAGCGGGCCGCGGGACCTCGTCTCGATCCTGCTGGGGTCCAACCTCTGTCTGGGCGTGATCGTCTTCGGCTGGCTGCCGCCGTCCTTCGGACTGGACTGGTGGTCGTCGGTCAGCTCGGTGATCGCGGGCACGGTCGTCGGCACGCTGTTCACCGCCCCGCTGGCGCTGGTCTCGCTGCGCACGGCGACCAACCTGTCCACCTCCTCCGGCGCCCAGTTCGGCGTGCGCGGGCGGCTGGTGGGCTCGGTGGTCGGGCTGCTGCTGGCGCTCGGGTACACCGCGCTGACCGTGTGGATCGGCGGGGACGTGATGGTGGGCGTGCTCGAACGGCTGGTCGGACTGCCGTCCGGCGAGGCGTCCTACACCGTCGTCTACGGGCTGCTCGCCGCGGCGACCGTGGCGGGCGCGGTCTACGGCTACCGGGTGCTCCTCGCGATGTCGCGGGTGCTGGCATTCGGCATGACGGCCCTGCTGGTCCTGGGCGTGATCGCCTACGCGCCCGACTTCACCACCGCCGCGCTGCCGGAGGCCGGCGGCTACCTGCTGGGCGGGTACTGGCCGACCTGGCTGCTGTCCGCGGTGGCGGCCGGGCTGTCCGGGCCGATCGCCTTCATCACCCTGCTCGGCGACTACACCCGCTACGTCTCCCCCGCCCGCTTCTCCCCCCGCCGGGTGCTGCGCGCGACCTGGCTGGGGCTGATGCTGGGTCTGCTGGTGCCGCAGCTGTTCGGCACCTTCACGGCGTACGCGGCGCGCGCCGCGCTGGACTACGCCGGTCCGCTGGTCGACGCCGCTCCCGGCTGGTACCTGGTGCCGCTGCTGCTGGCCGCCTCCGCGGGCTCGGTCGGCAACGCGGGTCTGATGCTCTACTCGATGGGCCTCGACCTGGACGCCATCGTGCCGCGCGCCTCCCGTGCGACGGCCACGTACGTCGTCGCCGTGGTCGCCACGGTCTGCGTGTTCACCGGGCACTACCTGTCGACGGCCCAGGACGCGATGACGTCGTTCGTGCTGCTGCTCACCGCGATCGGCACACCGTGGGCGGTGATCACACTGATCGGCTTCGTCCGCTGCGGCGGGGTGTACGACGCCGACGCGCTCCAGGTCTTCAACCGCCGCGCACGGGGCGGGATCTACTGGTACACCGCCGGCTGGAACATCCCGGCCACGGTCTCGTGGGCGGCGGGCGCGGTGGTCGGTGTGCTGGCGGTGGCACTGCCGTCGTACGAGGGTCCGCTGGTGGCGCTGACCGGCGGGGTGGACTGCAGCTTCCTGCTGTCGGGGGTGGTGGGAGGCGCGGCGTACGTGATGTCGGCTCCCGGAACCGTCGGAAGGAACCGGGGCACGACAACCCCCGCGGCCCGCCCGGCGTTCGAGGACGAGGCCGTCTAGGCCGAGAGGGGGTACGGGGGCGGAGCCCCCCGGGGAGGCCCGCCTCTTGACGGACCCGGTCGGGTGGTGGACGGGCAGGGGCCGGAGGCCCGGGGGCGGAGCCCCCGGCGACCCGCCGACGCCGGCGCCCTACGCCAGCCGGTGCATCCAGCCGTGCTTGTCCTCGGCCGTACCCCGCTGGATGTCCAGCAGCGCCCGTCGCAGGCGGAGGGTGACCTCGCCGGGCTCGCCACCGCTCTGCTGCCACTCGGCGCCCGCCCGCTTGACCGTGCCGACCGGGGTGATGACGGCCGCCGTACCACAGGCGAAGACCTCGGTGAGGGTGCCGTTCTCCGAGTCGCGCTGCCACTGCTCGACGGAGACGCGCTCCTCGACGGCCTCGTAGCCGAGGTCGCGGGCGACGCCCAGCAGGGAGTCACGGGTGACGCCCTCCAGGATGGAGCCGCTGAGGGTGGGGGTGACGATCTTGTCTCCGTACACGAAGTACAGGTTCATACCGCCCAGTTCCTCGACCCACCGGTGCTCGACCGCGTCGAGGTAGCAGACCTGGTCGCAGCCCTTGGCGGCGGCCTCGGCCTGGGCGAGCAGGGAGGCCGCGTAGTTGCCGCCGGTCTTGGCGTCGCCCATGCCGCCGGGGACGGCGCGGACGCGGTCCTCCGAGACCCAGATGGAGACGGGCTTCACGCCGCCCGGGAAGTAGGCGCCGGCCGGGGAGGCGATGACCAGGAACAGGTACTCGTTGGCGGGCTTCACACCCAGCCCGACCTCGGTCGCGATCATGAACGGGCGCAGGTAGAGGGACTCCTCGCCGCCGTGCGCCGGCACCCACGCCTTGTCCTGGTTGACGAGGGCGTCGCACGCCTCGATGAAGGTCTCGACCGGTAGCTCGGGCATCGCGAGGCGCCTGGCGGAGCGCTGGAAGCGCTCGGCGTTCTTCTCGGGACGGAAGGTGGCGACGGAGCCGTCGGGCTGCCGGTATGCCTTCAGACCCTCGAAGATCTCCTGCGCGTAGTGCAGGACGGTGGTCGCGGGGTCGAGGGAGATCGGCGCGTACGGGACGAGCTGGCCGTCGTGCCAGCCGCGGCCCTCGGTCCACTTGATCGTCACCATGTGATCGGTGAAGTGGCGGCCGAACCCGGGGTTGGTCAGGATCGCCTCGCGCTCTGCGTCCGAGAGCGGGTGCGCCGAGGGCTTGAGCTCGATCGTGGGCGTCGTCATGAGTGGTTGTCCTTCACCGGTTGTAGTGACGGGCCGCGCACACTCCCGTACGGCCGGTGGCCAGTACTAGGACGTCCGAGCATTCCCTCATTCCGCGGCTCCGCGTTCGATTATCGCCCGGAGGCGGCGGCGGAAGAAACAGGGTGAATGCGGCCCGGTGGTCGATGGTGGCACCCGGCGGGGACAGGGGAAAGCCGCCGGGCGCGGTTGCGACCCGGCGGCTTCGAATGTTTTCGAGGGGGCGCCGGGTCAGCCGGCTACTCGTGCGGCGAGCGCGTCGCCGATCTGCGAGGTGCTGCGGGCGGGCAGGCCGCCGCGCTCCGCGAGGTCGGCGGAGACGGCGTCCTCGATGCGGGCCGCCTCGGCGTCGTGGCCGAGGTGACGCAGCAGGAGGGCGACGGACAGGACCGTGGCGCTGGGGTCGGCCTTGCCCTGGCCGGCGATGTCCGGGGCCGAGCCGTGCACGGGCTCGAACATGGACGGGTACTCGCGGCCCGGGTTGATGTTGCCGGAGGCCGCGACGCCGATGCCGCCGGAGACGGCCGCGGCGAGGTCGGTGATGATGTCGCCGAAGAGGTTGTCGGTGACGATGACGTCGAAGCGGGCCGGGTCGGTGACGAGGTAGATCGTCGCGGCGTCGACGTGGATGTAGTCGGTGGTGACCTCGGGGTACTCCTCGGCCACCTTGTTGAAGACGTTCGTCCACAGGTGGCCGGCGAAGGCCAGCACGTTGTTCTTGTGGACCAGCGTGAGCTTCTTGCGGGGGCGGGCCTGGGCGCGGGCGAAGGCGTCGCGGACCACGCGCTCGACGCCGAAGGCCGTGTTGACGGACACCTCGGTGGCGACCTCGTGCGGCGTGCCCTTGCGGATGGTGCCGCCGTTGCCCGTGTACGGGCCCTCGGTGCCCTCGCGCACGACGACGAAGTCGATCTCCGGCTGGCCGGCGAGCGGGGTGGCGACACCCGGGAGGAGCTTCGACGGACGCAGGTTGACGTGGTGGTCGAAGGCGAAGCGGAGCTTGAGCAGGAAGCCGCGCTCCAGGACGCCGGAGGGGACCGACGGGTCACCGATGGCGCCGAGCAGGATGGCGTCGTGCCGCTTCAGCTCGTCGAGGTCGGCGTCGGTGAGGGTCTCACCGGTGGCGTGGTACCGCCTGGCGCCGAAGTCGTACTCCTTGGTCTCCAGCTTCACATCCTGCGGGAGGACGGCGGAGAGGACCTTGAGACCTTCGGCCACGACCTCCTGGCCGATGCCGTCACCGGGGATCACTGCGAGATTGATGCTGCGAGACATGCGGGCACCCTACTCCTCGTCCCACGGGATGACATGCGGTGTCCGGCATACGGACGCCGTCGGCGTGTCAGTGGCCGGTCGAACCGCCGTTGTCCCTGCGGTCGAGGGCGCGCTGGAGCGCGGCGGCGGCGTTCTTGCGGTCGGATTCGCTGGTGCGGGAGGTGTGACGGACGCGGCGGCGGACGGTCGTCTCGGCCATGGGTCATCGACTCCTTCGGCATACGTGGAGTGCGGAAAGGGGTTGTGAGACGCCGAGGAGGGCGGGGAGCGGCGGACCGCAGGGGTTGCCTGCGCGGGGTCCGGCTCACGACCGCCGTTCGCTTGATCGAGCGAGTCGTTCGGCTCCTACAAAACTAGAGGAGCGGACCGCGCCTGTCTGCACAATTACTCGGACTTCCTACTATCTGAGACGGCAGACCGGGTCACACCGCTCCCACCTGCGAAAACACCGAACGGGCCAGGTCGGGGGGTGACCTGGCCCGTCCGGGGTCGGGGTGGGCGTCAGCCCATGTGCGGGTAGCCGTAGTCGGTCGGCGGGACCAGCGTCTCCTTGATGGCGCGGGTCAGGGTCCAGCGCATCAGGTTCTGCGGGGCGCCGGCCTTGTCGTTGGTGCCGGAGGCACGGCCGCCGCCGAAGGGCTGCTGGCCGACGACGGCGCCGGTCGACTTGTCGTTGATGTAGAAGTTGCCGGCCGCGTAGCGCAGCTTCTCCATCGTGTACGCCGCCGCCGCGCGGTCGTTCGCGATGACCGAGCCGGTGAGGGCGTAGTCGGACACCGACTCCATCTGGGTCAGCATCTCGTCGTACTTCTCGTCGTCGTAGACGTGCACGGCGAGGATCGGGCCGAAGTACTCGGTGCGGAACACCTCGTTCTCCGGGTCGTCGCACTCGATGACGGTCGGGCGGACGAAGTAGCCGACCGAGTCGTCGTAGGAGCCGCCCGCGACGATCGTGCAGGACGGGTCCTCCTTGGCGCGGTCGATGGCGGCCTTGTTCTTGGCGAAGGACCGCTCGTCGATGACGGCGCCGATGAAGTTCGACAGGTCGGTGACGTCACCCATGGTGATGTAGTCGACCTCGGCCGCGAACTCCTCCTTGAAGCCGGAGTTCCAGATCGACGCCGGGATGTACGCGCGCGAGGTGGCGCTGCACTTCTGGCCCTGGTACTCGAAGGCACCGCGGGTCAGCGCGGTCTTGAGGATCGCGGGGTCGGCGCTCGGGTGGGCGACGACGAAGTCCTTGCCGCCGGTCTCGCCGACCAGGCGCGGGTAGGTGCGGTACTTCTCGATGTTCTGGCCGACCGTCTTCCACAGGTGCTGGAAGGTCCTGGTCGAGCCGGTGAAGTGGATGCCGGCCAGGTCGCGGTGGTTCAGGGCGACCTCGGAGACCTCCAGGCCGTCACCGGTGACCAGGTTGATGACGCCCTTGGGCAGCCCGGCCTCCTCCAGGAGCCGCATGAGCAGCACGGCGGCGTGGGTCTGCGTCGGGGACGGCTTCCAGACCACCACGTTGCCCATGAGGGCCGGCGCGGTGGGCAGGTTGGCGGCGATCGCGCTGAAGTTGAACGGCGTGATCGCGTAGACGAAGCCCTCCAGCGGGCGGTGGTCGAGGCGGTTCCACACGCCCGGGGAGTTGGCCGGGGGCTGCTCGGCGAGGATGCCGCGCGCGTAGTGGACGTTGAAGCGCCAGAAGTCGACCAGCTCGCAGGGGCTGTCGATCTCGGCCTGCTGCGCGGTCTTGGACTGGCCCAGCATGGTGGAGGCGGCGATGGTCTCGCGCCA
Organism: Streptomyces sp. NPDC059787; assembly: GCF_042732315.1. Lineage (NCBI taxonomy): Bacteria > Bacillati > Actinomycetota > Actinomycetes > Kitasatosporales > Streptomycetaceae > Streptomyces > Streptomyces sp. NPDC059787. The sequence goes on along the minus strand of NZ_JBHWHX010000004.1, from coordinate 170,753 downwards.
GGGGCCGGCCAGCAGCTCGGCGGCGCGCAGGATGATCGCCGCGCGGTCGTCGAAGGCCATCGCGCGCCAGGCGGGCGCGGCGGCGAGGGCCGCGTCGACGGCGTCCTGGGCGTCCTGCCGGGTGGCGTTGGCGTAGGTGCCCAGGCGGGCCTTGTGGTTGTGCGGCTGCACGACGTCGAAGCGCTCGCCGCCGCCCATCCGCTGCTCACCGCCGATGGTGCAGGGCAGGTCGATCGGGTTGTCGGCCAGCTCCTTGAGCTTGGCCTCCAGCCGGGCGCGCTCGGGCGTACCGGGGGCGTAGCCGTGCACCGGCTCGTTGACGGGGGTGGGGACCTGGGTCACAGCGTCCATGGGTGGCGTAACTCCTTGTCGTGAGCGGTGTGGTGTCAGCCCTTGGTGATCATGCTGCGGACGAAGAAGCGCAGGTTGGCCGGCTTCTCCGCGAGCCGCCGCATGCTGTGCTTTCCCGGGGGACACCCCCCGGACCCCCGGCCGGAGCCGGGCGGCAGCGCAATCGAGTTGTCTCAGCCGCGGCTGATCATGCTCCGCGCGAAGAAGCGCAGGTTGGCCGGCTTCTCCGCCAGACGGCGCATGAAGTAGCCGTACCAGTCGGTGCCGTAGGCCGTGTAGACGCGCATGCGGTGGCCCTCGGCGGCCAGTCGCAGGTGCTCGTCGCCGCGGATGCCGTAGAGCATCTGGAACTCGTACTCGTCGAGCTTGCGTCCGGCGGTGCGGGCCAGTTCCTGGGTGATGGAGATCAGGCGCGGGTCGTGGGACCCGATCATCGGGTAGCCCTCGCCCTCCATCAGCGTCCGCAGGATGCGCACGTACGCCTTGTCGATCTCGTGCTTCTGCTGGTAGGCGACCTCGGCGGGCTCCTTGTAGGCGCCCTTCACCAACCGTACGCGACTGCCGGCCGCGGCGAGGCGGCGCGCGTCCTCCTCGGTGCGGAAGAGGTAGGCCTGGATGACGCAGCCCGTCTGCGGGACGTCCTTGCGCAGCTCCTCGTGGATGGCGAACATCGAGTCGAGGGTGGTGTGGTCCTCCGCGTCGAGGGTGACCGTGGTGCCGATCTCGGCGGCGGCCTCGACGACCGGGCGGACGTTGGCGAGGGCCAGCTCGTGGCCGCCGTCCAGCGCCTGGCCGAACATCGACAGCTTCACCGACATCTCCGCGCGGGTACCGAGCTCCAGCGGCCCCAGCCGGCCGATCAGCTCCAGGTACGCGTCGCGGGCGGCGGCGGCCTGCTCGGGGGTGGTGATGTCCTCGCCGACCACGTCCATGGTGAGTTCCAGGCCGTTGCCGGTGAGCTCCTGGACGATCGGCAGGACCTCGTCGACGGTCTCCCCGGGGATGAAGCGGTCGACGACCTGCTTGGTCACCGGGGCCGCCGAGATCAGGCGTCGCATCCGGTCGCTGCGCGACGCGGCGAGAATCACGGGACCCAGCACGGGGCACCTCCACAAGCTGCATGAGGCCGTCACCCGACGATTCGGGCACGGCACGGAGAACCACCGTGAAACCTACGGATGCCCCCGATCGTGGGCCATCGACAGCTGTCACGCATCCGTGCCGCAGATCTCAGACAGATGTATGAAGGCTCCGGGATTTTGCGGCAGAATGCCCGGGTGACGTCGGAACACAGGGACGACTACCAGGAGCTGGTGGACGAGATCTCGGAGCTGCTGGGCGCTCCGGCGACCCTGGAGAACCGCGACTTCGAGCTGATCGCCTTCGGGGCGTACGACAGCGAGGGCGACCTCGATCCGTCGGCGCTGGACCCGGTGCGCACCCGCTCGATCCTGACCCGCCGTTCGACGGCCGCCGTCCGCGCCTGGTTCGAGGGCTTCGGCATCACCCGCGCGACCGGCCCGGTCCGCATCCCGCGCACTCCGGAGGCGGGCGTGCACCGGGGACGCGTCTGTCTGCCGGTACGGCATCGGGGTGTCGTCCTCGGTTATGTCTGGCTGCTCGACTACGACCCCGGCCCCTCGGAACAACAACTGGACGCGGCCATGCGGGTGACGGCCCGGATCGGCGCGCTCCTCGCGGACGAGGCCCAGCACGGCGCCGACCTCACGCGGGAACTGCGGGCGGTGCTGACGGCGGAGCGGGACTGGCAGCGGGAGATGGCCGTCGCCGAGCTGCGCACCGCCCTCGGCAGCCGCGCCGACGGTCCGCACACGGTGGTCTGTGTCGCCCCCTGGCCCTCCACCGGCCCGGACGACGCCCCGTCGGTGCGTACGGTGCCGGGGGCGACGGCGCTGTGCACCCTGCCGTGGGGGGCCGGGGGCACCTCCCACGCCCTTGGTGCGGTGGGGGGCGGCCTGTCGCTGGCCCTGCTGCTGCGGCTGCGCTCGACGGACGTACTGGCCCCGGCGACGACGGCGGCCTCACGGCTGCTGGAGCGGGCGGGCTCGGGCGGCCCCCCGGTGGCCGCCGGGATCGCCGCGCCCCGCGCGGGTCTCGCCGAACTGGGCGCGGCCTGGGACGAGGCGTCGGCGTCGGCCCGGGCGGCGCTGGCCGAACCCCGGCTCGGACCGGTCGCCCGGTGGGCGTCGATCGGCCCGTTCCGCCTGCTGACCGCGCTGCCCCCGGGAGCAGCCCGCGACCCCGTCGTCGGCCCCCTGCTCTCCCCCGCCCAGGCCGAACTCGCCCGCACCGCCGAGGTCTACCTCGACCGCGCGGGCCAGGCCGGCCGCACGGCCGCCGAGCTGGGCGTCCACCGCCAGACCCTGTACTACCGGCTGTCGCGGATCGAGCAGCTCACGGGCCTGGACCTGGACGACGGCGAGGACCGGCTGCTGCTGCACATGGCGCTCAAGGCCGCGCGTCTGTAGCGGCGGCCTCGATCACCCGGCGCAGGCCGACGGCGAGCTGCCCGCCGTCGGGCGCCGACTTCGGGTCGAAGGTCCACTGTGCGATGAGGCCCGTCATCAGGGTCACGTAGAACATGCCGACCGTGTCCGCGGTCTCGTCGGACACGTCCTCCTCCCGGCCGCCCATCAGCAGCGGGACCAGACCGCGCCCGGCCTCGCGCTGCGCCGCCGCCAGATGGTCTCGGACCTCGGGGAGCCGGTCGCCGAGGGCGAGGACCTCCATGCTGAGCCGCCACACCGAGCCGGGCTCCTTCATGGTGCCGATGATGTTCGACCACACCCGCTCGAACCGCTCCAGGGAGCCGGGCACGGTCTCGTCCACGGTCCCGTCGCCCTCGAAGGCACCGCCCATCCCCTCGACGAGCGACACGTAGGCCTGCGCGAGCAGCGCGTCCTTCGACCCGTAGTGGTAGCCGATGGACGCCAGGTTGGTCCCCGACTCCTTGACGATGTCCCGCGCCGTCGTGCGCACGAAGCCCTTGGCGAGCAGGCAGCGCTTGGCGCCCTCCAGCAGATCCTCACGGTGTCCCATGGCGTCACCTTACCCACCTCTCCATACGCCTGTCTTATACGATTGTTCTAGACAAGCGTATAAGACGTGCGTACAGTCACCGCCATGACAACGAACCCGCCCCGCGCCGGCCGCCGCGAGTGGACCGCGCTCACCGTGCTGATGCTCCCGCTGCTGCTGGTCTCGATGGACGTCTCCGTCCTCTACTTCGCGATCCCCGAGATCAGCGCGGACCTGGAGCCGAGCGGCACCCAGCAGCTGTGGATCTTCGACATCTACGGCTTCGTCCTGGCCGGCCTGCTGATGACGATGGGCGCGCTGGGCGACCGCATCGGCCGCCGCAGGCTGCTCCTCCTCGGGGCCGCCGCCTTCGGCGCCGCCTCGCTGCTCGCGGCCTACGCGCACACCGCCGAGACGCTGATCGCGGCCCGCGCGGTCCTCGGCATCGGCGGCGCCACCCTGATGCCGTCCACGATGGCGCTGGTCCGCACGATGTTCACCGACCCCGCCCAGCGCGCGAAGGCGATCGGGCTGTGGTCCGGGGTGATGACGGCCGGGATCGCGCTCGGCTCGGTGATGAGCGGCGTCCTCGTGGAGCACTTCTGGTGGGGCTCGGTCTTCCTGGTCAACCTGCCCGCCATGGCCCTGCTGCTGGTCCTCGGCCCGGTGCTGCTCCCCGAGTCGAAGAACCCCTCCCCCGGCCGCTTCGACCTGCTGAGCGTCCCGCTGTCGATGGCGGCGGTCCTGCCCGTGGTCTACGGCCTGAAGGAACTGCCCTCCGAGGGCTGGAACGTCCGCTACGTCGTCTCGATCACCGTCGGCCTGCTGTTCGCGGCGCTGTTCGTGCACCGGCAGCGCACCGCGGTCTCACCGATGATCTCGCCGGCCCTCTTCCGCGGGCACGGCTTCACCCCGGCGCTCGTCCTCAACACCCTGTCGGCCTTCGGGATGATGGGCTCGGCGTACTTCACCACCCAGTACCTGCAGTCGGTCCTCGGCAAGAGCGCGCTGGAGGCCGCGCTGTGGAGCCTGCTGCCGTCGGTGCTCATCGGCGCCGCCGCACCGGTCGCCGCCCAGCTCGTCCAGCGGGGCGTGGAGCGCGCGTACGTCGTGACGGCCGGCTTCGTCATCGCGGCGGGCGGCTACGGGCTGCTGGCCCTGGCCGGTACGGACTCGCTGTGGCTGGTGCTGGCCGCGTGCGGGGTGCTGGCCGCTGGCATCGTCATCGTGATGTCCCTGCTCACCGACCTGGCCCTGAGTTCGGCGCCGGTCGAGAGGGCGGGGGCGGCGTCCTCCCTGCTGGAGACCGGCACGGAGTTCGGCGGCGCCCTGGGCATGGCCGCCCTCGGCTCCATCGGTACGGCCGTCTACCGCCACGAGATCCCGGACACGGCCCCCGCGATGGCCCGGGAGACCCTGGGCGGCGCACTGGCCGTCGCCGCCGAACTGCCGGGGCGCGCGGGGGACGCCCTGGCCGCGGCGGCACGGGAGGCGTTCACCAGCGGGATGCAGGCAGCGGCGGTCGCGGCGGCGGTACTGCTGCTCGGGGCGGCGGGTCTGGCGGCGATGGGCCTGCGGCACATCAGGATCCGTCCGGAAGCGCCCATGGAAAACGCCGGACAGGCTGATGCACTCAGCCCGTCCGGCGTTCGATGACGAGCCCGTTCAGGGTGAACGGGGGTCCGGGGGCGGAGCCCCCGGCACTCTCAGACCAGGTTGACCGACCGGGCGGACGTCGCCCCGATCTCCGCGGCCAGCTCACCGAGCACCCCGGCGGCCACCGTGTCGTCGACGGTCAGCACGGCGAGCGCCTCGCCGCCGACCGCCGCGCGGGCGACCTGCATGCCGGCGATGTTGATGCCCGCCTCGCCGAGGACGCGGCCCACGGTGCCCACGACACCCGGACGGTCCTCGTAGCGCAGCACGAGCATGTGGTCGGCGAGCGCGAGGTCGACGTCGTACTCGCCGACCGCGACGATCTTCTGGACGTGCTTGGGACCGGCCAGCGTGCCGGAGACCGAGATCTCCTCGCCGTCGGAGAGGGTGCCGCGCACGGTGACGACGTTGCGGTGGTCGGCCGACTCGGAGCTGGTGGTCAGCCGGACCTCGACACCGCGCTCCTGGGCGAACAGCGGGGCGTTGACGTAGGACACCGTCTCGTCGACGACGTCCTCGAAGACGCCCTTGAGCGCGGACAGTTCCAGCACCTTCACGTCGTGCTGGGTGATCTCGCCGTAGACCTCGACGTCGAGGCGGACCGCGACCTCACCGGCGAGCGCGGTGAAGATCCGGCCGAGGCGCTCGGCGAGCGGCAGACCCGGCTTGACGTCCTCGGCGATGACCCCGCCCTGCACGTTCACCGCGTCCGGGACCAGCTCACCGGCGAGGGCGAGGCGCACCGAGCGGGCGACGGCGATACCGGCCTTCTCCTGCGCCTCGTCGGTGGAGGCACCGAGGTGCGGGGTGCAGACGACCTGGTCGAACTCGAACAGCGGGGAGTCGGTGCACGGCTCCTTGGCGTACACGTCGAGGCCGGCGCCGGCGACGCGGCCCTCCTTGAGCGCCGAGTACAGCGCCTCCTCGTCGACGATGCCGCCGCGCGCGGCGTTGATGACGCGCACGCTCGGCTTGACCTTGCGCAGCGCCTCGTCGCCGATGAGGCCGACGGTCTCGGGGGTCTTGGGCAGGTGGACGGTGATGAAGTCGGAGACCTCGAGCAGTTCGTCCAGCGACAGGACCTTGACGCCCATCTGCGCGGCCCGCGCGGGCTGGATGTAGGGGTCGTAGGCGACGACCTTCATGCCGAAGCCGGACATGCGCTGGGCGACCAGCGCACCGATGCGGCCCAGACCCACGACACCGAGGGTCTTCTCGGCCAGCTCGACACCCGTGTACTTGCTGCGCTTCCACTCGCCGTTCTTCAGCGCGGCGTTGGCCTGCGGGATGTGGCGGGCGGTGGCGACGATCAGACCGCAGGCGAGCTCGGCGGCGGTCACGATGTTCGAGGTGGGGGCGTTGACGACCATCACGCCGGCCTTGGTGGCGGCGGAGACGTCGACGTTGTCCAGGCCGACGCCGGCGCGGGCGACGACCTTGAGCTTGTTCGCGGCGGCGATCGCCTCGGCGTCGACCTTGGTGGCCGAGCGGATCAGGATCGCGTCCACCTCGGCGATGGCCGGGAGCAGCTCGGCACGGTCCGCGCCGTTGCAGTGGCGGATCTCGAAGTCCGGACCGAGTGCGTCGACGGTGGCGGGCGACAGCTCTTCAGCGATGAGTACGACGGGTTTCGAGCTCACGTGAGTCCTCACAAGTCCAATGCGGACGGCCGTCCCGACGGCCGCAGGCGGTGAAGAAGTGCTAGCCGCGTGGAAGACGCACGACGCTGTGGGCCTGACGCGTTTGTTGTACAGCAGTCTAGTGGCGCGGGGCGAGTCGTCTTGCGCCTCTGCGGAATGATCACCCGGAAGTGGCGGGGTCCGGGGCGGAGCCCCGCGACGGCACCCGGAACCGGCGGCACCGTCGCGGGGCGAAGAGACTTACGCCTCCTCGTCGACCCAGCTCATGAGCTTGCGCAGCTCCTTGCCGGTGGTCTCAAGGAGGTGCTCGGAGTCCTGCTGCTTGTACTCGTTGTACTTCTTCAGACCGCCGTGGTACTCGTCCATCCACTGCTGCGCGAAGGTGCCGTCCTGGATCTCGGCGAGGACCTTCTTCATCTCGGCCTTGGTGGCGTCGGTGATGATCCGCGGGCCGGTGACGTAGTCGCCCCACTCGGCGGTCTCGGAGATCGACCAGCGCATCTTCTCCAGGCCGCCCTCGTACATGAGGTCCACGATCAGCTTCAGCTCGTGCAGGCACTCGAAGTACGCGATCTCCGGCTGGTAGCCGGCCTCGGTCAGCGTCTCGAAGCCCGCCTTGACCAGCGCCGCGGTGCCACCGCACAGAACGGCCTGCTCGCCGAACAGGTCGGTCTCGGTCTCCTCGGTGAAGGTCGTCTTGATGACGCCGGCACGGGTGCCGCCGATGCCCTTCGCGTACGACAGGGCCAGCGCGAAGGCGCTGCCCGTGGCGTCCTGCTCGACGGCGGCGATGCAGGGAACGCCGCGGCCTTCCTCGTACTGACGGCGCACCAGGTGACCCGGGCCCTTGGGGGCGACCATGCAGACGTCCACACCGGCCGGGGGCTTGATGAAGCCGTAGCGGATGTTCAGGCCGTGACCGAAGAACAGCGCGTCGCCGTCCTTCAGGTTGTCCTTGATGTGCTCCTCGTAGACCTGGGCCTGGATCGGGTCCGGGACCAGGATCATGATGACGTCGGCCTCGGCGGCGGCCTCGGACGGGCTCACCACGCGCAGGCCCTGCTCCTCGGCCTTGGCCTTGGACTTGGAGCCCTCGTGCAGACCGACACGGACGTCGACACCCGAGTCACGCAGCGACAGGGCGTGGGCGTGGCCCTGGCTGCCGTAACCGATGACCGCGACCTTGCGGCCCTGGATGATGGACAGGTCGGCGTCGGCGTCGTAGAACAGCTCGGCCACTGGGTTATCTCCTTGAGTGCAGGTGTTGCGTCCCACCGTATGCCGGTGAGGGGAAGGGAAGTCTCTCGGTCTCGGTATACGGGCGGCCGGTCGTGTCCCGGCCGCCCGCTCACGGGTCCTACGCCGACCGGTCCAGGGCCCGCAGCGACCGGTCCGTGATGGAACGGCCACCGCGTCCGATCGCGATCGTGCCGGACTGGACGAGCTCCTTGATACCGAACGGCTCCAGCATCTTGAGCATGGCGGACAGCTTGTCGCTGCTGCCGGTGGCCTCGATGGTCACGGCCTCCGGGGAGACGTCCACGGTCTTGGCGCGGAACAGCTGGACGATCTCGACGATCTGGGAGCGCGTCTCGTTGTCGGCGCGCACCTTCACCAGAACGAGTTCGCGCTGAACGGCCTGCCCGGGTTCGAGCTCGACGATCTTCAACACGTTGACGAGCTTGTTGAGCTGCTTGGTGACCTGCTCCAGCGGGAACTCCTCGACGCTCACCACGATGGTGATGCGGGAGATGTCGGCGTGCTCGGTGACGCCGACGGCGAGCGAGTCGATGTTGAAGCCGCGGCGGGAGAACAGGGCGGCGATCCGGGCCAGGATGCCCGGGGTGTTCTCCACCAGGACGGAGAGCGTGTGCTTGGACATGATCTGCTTCCTCTGCTTGAAAGTCCTGACGGCTCTCAGTCGTCTTCGTTGTCGCCGAAGTCGGGGCGGACGTCCCGGGCGGCCATGATCTCGTCGTTGGAGGTGCCGGCGGCGACCATCGGCCACACCATCGCGTCCTCGTGGACGATGAAGTCCACGACGACCGGACGGTCGTTGATCGAGTTCGCCTCCTCGATGACCTTGTCGAGGTCGGCCGGGTCCTCGCAGCGGATCGCGTGGCAGCCCATGGCCTCCGACAGCTTCACGAAGTCGGGGACCCGGGTGCCGGCGCTCTTCTCGGCGGTGTCGGCTCCGGGGCCGGAGTGCAGCACCGTGTTGGAGTACCGCTGGTTGTAGAAGAGGGTCTGCCACTGGCGGACCATCCCGAGGGCGCCGTTGTTGATGATGGCGACCTTGATCGGGATGTTGTTCAGGGCGCAGGTGGTGAGCTCCTGGTTGGTCATCTGGAAGCAGCCGTCGCCGTCGATCGCCCAGACGGCGCGGTCGGGGGCGCCGGCCTTGGCCCCCATGGCGGCCGGCACCGAGTAGCCCATGGTTCCGGCGCCGCCGGAGTTCAGCCAGGTGGCGGGCTTGTCGTACTGGATGAAGTGCGCCGCCCACATCTGGTGCTGGCCGACGCCTGCCGTGAAGATCGTGCCTTCGGGCGCCAGCTGTCCGATGCGCTCGATGACCTGCTGCGGGGAGAGCGAGCCGTCCTCGGGCAGGTCGTAGCCGAGCGGGTAGGTCTCGCGCCAGCGGTTCAGGTCGTTCCACCAGGCGGTGTAGTCGCCGCGGCTGCCCTCGGCGTGCTCCTTCTGGACGGCCTGGACGAGGTCGGCGAGGACCTCGCGGGCGTCACCGACGATCGGCACGTCGGCGGCGCGGTTCTTGCCGATCTCGGCCGGGTCGATGTCGGCGTGGACGATCTTGGCGTACGGGGCGAAGCTGTCCAGCTTGCCGGTGACGCGGTCGTCGAAGCGGGCTCCGAGGGCGACGATCAGGTCGGCCTTCTGCAGCGCGGTGACGGCGGTGACCGAACCGTGCATGCCCGGCATCCCCACGTGCAGCTCGTGGCTGTCGGGGAACGCGCCGAGTCCCATCAGGGTGGTGGTGACGGGAGCTCCGGTGAGTTCGGCGAGGACCTTCAGCTCGGCGGTGGCACGGGCCTTGAGGACACCGCCGCCGACGTAGAGGACCGGCCGCTTCGCGGCGGTGATCAGCTTGGCGGCCTCGCGGATCTGCTTGGCGTGCGGCTTGGTGACGGGCCGGTAGCCGGGCAGGTCCATGGTGGGCGGCCAGGAGAAGGTGGTCTTCGCCTGGAGGATGTCCTTGGGGATGTCGACCAGGACCGGTCCCGGACGGCCGGTGGAGGCGATGTGGAACGCCTGCGCGATCGCCCGGGGGATGTCCTCCGCCTTGGTGACCAGGAAGCTGTGCTTGGTGATCGGCATGGTGATGCCGACGATGTCCGCCTCCTGGAAGGCGTCCGTGCCGATCGCCTTGGACACCACCTGTCCGGTGATCGCGACCAGCGGCACGGAGTCCATGTGCGCGTCCGCGATCGGGGTGACCAGGTTGGTGGCGCCCGGACCGGACGTCGCCATGCAGACCCCGACCTTGCCGGTGGCCTGGGCGTAACCGGTGGCCGCGTGGCCGGCGCCCTGCTCGTGGCGGACCAGCACGTGGCGCACCCGCGTGGAGTCCATCAGGGGGTCGTACGCCGGCAGGATGGTGCCCCCGGGAATGCCGAATACCGTGTCGGCGCCGACCTCCTCGAGAGAGCGAATGAGGGACTGTGCGCCCGTGACGTGCTCGACGGGGGCGGACTGTCCTCCGGATCGGGGCCGGGGCTGCGGGTGATGGGCCCCGGTGGCCTGCTCGGTCATCGGCATTCTCTTCTCGATGCTGAGGGTTTTTGCGAAGTTTGTACGGGTTACGCGTGCTGCTCGGCGGGTGCCTGTGCAACAAAAAACCCCTCGTGCCGTAAGGCAAGCGAGGGGAGCGCGCCGGGTGGTGGTCGCTGAGCGGTGGAGGCTCAGCGTCAGCCGACGCGCTTTCCAAGTACGAGAATTCGGGTGCGCATGGCACTGACCCTCCACCCGGCGTGCACCCAGTGTCAAGTGGGTGGGACGGGAGTCTCATTATGTGAGCGCAGTGCCGTACCGGCCTGGAGTACGGCGGTCGCTCCGGTGGAGTACACCCCGGAGCCCCCGCCGACGAACACGGGTTCGGCCGGTCCGGGCGGCACCGGGTAGTGCCCGGCGGCCAGCGCCCTGCGCAGCCGGTACTCGTCCAGCGGCCCGGAGAAGGCCTTGCCCTGCCCGTGCGTGCAGCCCATCGCGCGCAGGGCCGCGACCTGCTCGGGCAGGTCCACGCCGACGGCCACGGACTGCATCCCGAGGTCGGAGGCGATCCGCAGCAGCCCACTGGTGATCTTGTGCAGCCGGGCGGACTCCACCACGCCGTCGACCAGGCCCCGGTCGAGCTTCAGTACGTCGACGGGGAGCCGCCTGAGGGCCGTGATCGCCGCGGGCCCGCTGCCGAAGCCGTCGAGCGCGATCCGGACACCGAGCCGCTTGAGCACGGTCAGCCGGCGCTCCAGCTCGTCGAGCGACACCCTGGGGTCGGTGTCGGCCAGCTCGACGACCAGGGAGCCGGACGGCAGCCCGTGCCGGGTCAGCAGGGCCTCGACCGAGCCCAGGGGCAGTGACCGGTCGAGGAGCCGGTGCGCGCTCAGCCGGACGGCCACCGGGACGGGCAGACCGGTCGCGTGCCGTTCGGCGGCCTGTTCGACGGCCTCCTCCAGCACCCAGCGGCCCAGCTCGGCGGTCTTCTCGCTGTCCTCGGCCGCGCGCAGGAACTCCGCGGGGGTGAACAGCGCCCCCTGGGAGGAGCGCCAGCGCGCCTGGGCGCAGACCGAGGTGATCCGGCCGTCCGCCAGGCACACCACCGGCTGGTGCAGCAGGGCGAACTCGCCGTGGTGCAGCGCCGCGCGCAGCCGGGTGGCCAGCTCCGCCCTGCGCACCACGTCCTGCTGCATCTGCGGCTTGTACAGCTCCACCCGGCCCTTGCCGGCGGCCTTGGCCCGGTACATGGCGAGGTCGGCGTTGCGCAGCAGTTCGCCCGCGCCGAGGCCGGGTTCGGCGAAGGCCACGCCGATGGAGGCGTTGACCCGGACATCGTTGCCGTCGATGGCGTAGGGCTGGGAGAGGGTCGCTCTCAGCCGGTCGGCGAGTTCGACGATGTGCCGCTCGCGGGCGTCCCGGTCGCGGACGCCGTCGCCGACGATCAGGGCCGCGAACTCGTCGCCGCCCAGCCGGGAGGCGGTGTCGCCCTTGCGGACCGCGTCCTGGAGTCTGCGGGCGGCCTGGACGAGGAGCTCGTCCCCGGCCTGGTGCCCGATGGTGTCGTTGACGCCCTTGAAGCCGTCGAGGTCGATGAAGAGCACCGCCGTGCCCCTGAGGGCGGCCCCGCGGTCCGAGGCGCGGCGGCCGGACAGGGCCTGCTGGACGCGCCGGGTGAACAGGGCGCGGTTGGGCAGGTCGGTGAGCGGGTCGTGCTCCGCGTTGTGCTGGAGCTGCGCCTGGAGCCGCACCCGTTCGGTAACGTCACGGCTGTTGAAGATCAGGCCGCCGTGGTGCCGGTTGACGGTCGACTCGACGTTCAGCCAGCCTCCCCCACCGCCGGAGCGGAAGCGGCACTCGATGCGGGTGGTGGGTTCCTCGACCGGGTCGGCGGCGAGGAAGCGGCGTACCTCGTGCACGACACAGCCCAGGTCCTCCGGGTGGATGAGACCGGCCAGTTCGGTCCCCTCCAGCTCCTCCGCGGGCCTGCCGTAGACCCCGGCGGCGGCCGGGGAGACGTAGCGGAGGATGCCGCTGGGGGCGGCGATCATGATGACGTCGCTGGAGCCCTGCACCAGGGAGCGGAAGTGGTTCTCCTTCTGCGCCAGTTCCTGGGTGAGGGTGATGTTGTCGAGCAGCATGATGCCCTGGCGCACGACGAGCGCGAGCACCACCGTGCCCCCGGTGAGCAGCACGACGCGGTCGACGCTGCGGCCGTTGAGGACGTTGTAGAGGATCCCCAGGGTGCATACGGCCGCGGCGAGGTACGGCGTGAGCGCGGCGAGGGAGCCGGTGATGGGCCGGGAGAGCGGATACCGGGTGTGCTCGCCGGGCGGCGGACCGTGATGGTGGTCCGGTGCGCCGTACCGTCCGGGCAGGTGCTCGCGGACCACGCGCGTGTGCCCTTCCCGCTCGGGCCGTCCTCCGCGGGGCGCGGTCCAGGGGGCGTACGCCAGGAGCAGCGAGCCGGCGAACCAGCCCGCGTCGAGCAGTTGTCCGGAGCGGTAGTCGGCGTGCAGCAGCGGGGAGGTGAACAGGGCGTCGCACATCACGGTCAGCGCGAGCGCGCCGATCGCGGTGTTGACCGCGGACCGGTTGACCGCCGAGCGCCGGAAGTGCAGCGCGAGCACCATGCTGACCAGGGCGATGTCGAGCAGCGGGTACGCCAGTGACAGCGCGGTGTGCGCGACGCCCGGCCCCTCGGCCCGCGCGGCCTGGGCGAGCGCGAGGCTCCACGCGAGGGTGAGCAGGGAACCGCCGATCAGCCAGGCGTCCAGGGCGAGACAGACCCAGCCGGCCTTGTTCGCGGGCCGTTTGGCGAGCACCAGCAGTCCCACGATGGCGGGCGGCGCGAAGCACAGGAAGAACAGGTCGGCGTAGCTGGGGCTGGGCACGGGAAGCCCGAGGACGACCTCGTACCACCCCCAGACCAGGTTGCCCAGGGAGGCCATGGTCGAGGAGAGGCCGAACATCAGCCAGGCGGGCCGGAACCGGGTGCGGGGGCTGCGGGCGTAGACGAAACAGGACACGGCGGCGGCACCGGCCGCGGCGCTCAGTCCGAAGTCGCCCATGATCAGCGCGAGTTGTTCCGAGCCCCAGCCGAACGCGGCGCCGACGGCGTAGGCCGCGCAGACCAGGGCGAGAACGAGTTGGGCGGCCGGGCCGGGCCTACGGCCGCCGGCCGGTGCGCCGGCGGCCGTCGCACCGGCCGACGGCGCGGGCTGCCGCCGCGGCGCTCCGTCGAGCGTGGAGGTGGGGGTGGGCGCGCTCACCGGTACCTCCCGGTCCGCTCCGCTCCCGGGTCCCCGGAAGGTGTCGTCCGGACCGGGCCGATCCCGGGAAACAGTGTCTCGTGGCCGGGCCCCGCGCCCCCGGCAAGATCCGAACGGCACCCCCTCCGTCCCCGGCGCATCGGGTGGGCATGCCTTCCGCGACTGTCGTGCCGGTGAGGGTGGCGGCCGGGACCGTCATGAGGGCCACCGTACCGGATGTGGCGGCCGCGGCGGCGCGTGGCCGTGCGCCACGGTCGTCGTCGACGGCTCCGCCGCGTCGGATCGCTCGTCCATAGGCCGTGCATCGCCCGTCGCCCCCCTCACTGTCCACAGTGTCCTGCCCCCGCGCCGATGGTCAGCAGCGCGGCCCCTGTCGGGACGATACACCAGTATCGTCACTCAGGGACATAGCTTCTCTACGCTCCGTAACGATCAACTGGTATATGAGTACCCACCGCGCCCGGAGAAACGCGGACGGTACTCGAAGTGGACTACAGGTCTCCCGCTCCCGTCACCAGGACCACGTTCCCGGGCTCCTCCCGGTTCAGGTGACGGCGCAACTGATTGACCAGCAACCGCTCGGCCCGCGGCCGGAAGGCGGAGGTGGGTCCGCCGACGTGCGGGGTGATGAGGACGCCCGGTGCCCGCCACAGGGGATGCTCCGAGGGCAGCGGTTCGGGGTCGGTGACGTCGAGGGCCGCGGTGATGCGGCCGCTCTCCACCTCGGTGAGCAGCGCCTTGGTGTCGACGACGCCGCCGCGGGCCACGTTCACCAGCAGGGCGCCGTCCCTCATCCGGGCCAGGAATCCGGCGTCCACGAGGTGCCGGGTGGTCTCGGTCAGCGGCGTGGAGAGGACGACGACGTCCGCCTCCGGGAGCAGGGCGGGCAGTTCGGTGAGCGGGTGCACCGGCCCGCGCTCCGTGGTGCGTGCGGAGCGCGCGACGCGCACCACCCGCGCGAGCTCGAACGGAACGAGCCGGTCCTCGATGGCCGCGCCGATCGAGCCGTACCCGACAATGAGCACGTTCTTGTCGGCGAGCGCGGGCCGGAACCCGCCGCGCCACTCCCCCTTGTCCTGTGCCCGCACGAAATCGGGGATGCCCCGCAGGGAGGCCAGGATCAGCGCGAGCGTGAGCTCGGCGGTGCTGGCCTCGTGCACACCGCGCGCGTTGCACAGCCGTACACCGGCGGGCAGGTGCTTCAGACCGGGCTCCACGTGATCGGTGCCGGCCGACAGGGTCTGCACGACGCGGACGGAGCGCATCAGGGGCATCGGCCGCACACCGACCCCGGCGGGCTTCATGTAGGGCACGACGTAGAAGACGCAGTCGGCCGGGTCGGCGGGGAACTCCTCGCCCCCGTCCCAGAAACGGTAGTGCGGCCCCTCGGGAAGGCCCTCGATCTCGTCCGGCGGAATGGGAAGCCATACGTCAGCAGCGTTCATGGTTCGGAGGGTAGGGCCTGTCCGGCGGATCGGGTCGAAGGGGATCGAGGTCGCCTTGCAAGCCCTGGGGAGCGGGACCCGGTGCGTGCGGCGGCAAGGCGGAGGGGACGCGTCAGGGCGGAGCCCTGACAGCCGACGACAACGCCGCCGGGGGCACCGCCCACGCCCTTCAGGCAGTGGTGGGAGTGCGTGCCGGACCCCGCGTCCCCGGCACGATCCGCCGGACAGGCCCTCATTCAGGAGTGCGGGAGCGCAGAGGTTAGGTTGGAGGGCCGGAGAGGGAGGGTCACGACCAGGTGGAGCGCAGGACGATCGGCGCGGGGGCGCTCGCGGTGGGGGCCGTCGGACTCGGGTGCATGCCGATGAGCTGGGGCTACAGCACGTCCCGGCAGCGCGGCGAGGAGTCGCTCAGGGCGGTGCACCGGGCGCTGGACGCGGGCTCGACGCTCCTCGACACCGCCGACATGTACGGTCCGTTCACCAACGAGCTGCTGCTCGGGCGGGTGCTGAAGGAGCGGCGCTCCGACGCCTTCGTGTCCACGAAGGTCGGGCTGCTGGTGGGTGATCAGCACATCGTGGCCAACGGCCGCCCCGGCTACGTGAGAAGGGCCTGCGACGCGTCGCTGCGCCGGCTCCAGACCGATGTCATCGACCTCTACCAGCTGCACCGCGCCGACCCGGAGGTCCCGGTCGAGGAGACCTGGGGTGCGATGGCGGAGCTCGTACAGGCGGGAAAGGTACGGGCGTTGGGGCTGTGCGCGGTGGGGGCGCGCTCGGCGCGGCGGCCGGGGGCGCGGCTGCACGACGCGACGATCCGGCAACTGGAGCGGGTGCAGCAGGTCTTTCCGGTGAGCGCGGTGGAGGCGGAGCTGTCGGTGTGGTCGCCGGAGGCGCTGCGGACACTGCTGCCGTGGTGCGCGTCGCGGGGGATCGGCCTCCTGGCGGCGATGCCGCTGGGCAACGGCTTCCTGACCGGGACGCTGACGCCCGGCGTGGGCTTCGAGGCGGACGACCTGCGCGCCCGGCACCCCCGCTTCACGGCCGAGATGATGGCCGCGAACCAGCCGATCGTGGCCGGTCTGCGCCGCGTCGCCCGCCGGCACGGCGAGCACGTCACCCCGGCGCAGGTGGCGCTGGCCTGGGTGCTGGGCCGGGGCCGCCAGGTGATCCCGGTCCCCGGCACCAAGCGGGAGCGGTGGGTCGTGGAGAACGCGGCCGCGGCGGATCTGCGCCTGTCGGAACGCGACCTCGCGGAGATCGCGGAACTGCCCGCGGCGCAGGGGTCGTGGGACTGAGCGACGGGCCGGCGGCGGCGATCTCGCGGTTCGGGGTTCCGCGATCGGGAACTTCGGAGGCGCGAGCGGTGTATGACAGGTAGGACCCGCCGCGTCGAAGGGACGAGATCGTGCAACGACGAGCCGTGACGGCCGTACTGGCCGCCGCCGCGCTCCTGCTGACCGCCGGCTGCTCCTCCGACGACGGGGGACCGCCGGGCGGCTCGGACGCCGGCGCCTCCCCGAGCGGTACGGCGACGAGGTCGTCGTCGCCGGAGGGGAGCGCGGAGGAGACGCCGCCCGCGAAGGGCTCGGTGAAGGTGGTCCGCACGGTGACCACGGGCCTGAGCACTCCCTGGGGCCTGGCCCCGCTGGCCGACGGCGACCTGCTGGTCTCCTCCCGGGACGAGGCGACGATCACCCGGGTCGACGGGAGGACCGGCGAGAAGACCGAGCTGGGCGAGGTGCCCGGGGTGTCGTCGTCCAACGAGGGCGGCCTGCTCGGCATCGCCCTCTCCCCCGAGTACGCCTCGGACCGCATGATCTACGCGTACTTCACCTCGGCCTCCGACAACCGCATCGTCCGCATGATCTACGACGAGAAGAAGCCGGCCGGTGAGCAGCTGGGAGCGCCGGACACGGTCTTCCGGGGCATCCCCAAGGGCGAGATCCACAACGGCGGCCGGATCGCCTTCGGCCCGGACAAGATGCTGTACGCGGGCACGGGCGAGAGCGGTGACACGGGTCTGTCCCAGGACAAGGAGTCCCTGGGCGGCAAGATCCTGCGGCTGACCCCGGAGGGCGAGCCGGCCCCGGGCAATCCGTTCCCCGACTCCGCGGTGTACTCGTACGGCCACCGCAATGTGCAGGGGCTGGCCTGGGACGCCAAACAGCGGCTGTTCGCCTCGGAGTTCGGCCAGGACACCTGGGACGAGCTGAACGCGATCGAACCCGGTGACAACTACGGCTGGCCGGAGGCGGAGGGCGAGTCGGACGACGGCGGCTTCCACGACCCGGTCGACCAGTGGACCACGGACGAGGCCTCCCCCAGTGGTATCGCCTACGCCGAGGGCTCGGTCTGGATGGCCGGCCTGGGCGGCGAGCGGCTGTGGCGCATACCCCTGAAGGGCACGGAGGCATCGGCGGACCCGGAGGCCTTCCTGGAGGACGAGTACGGCCGGCTGCGCACGGTGACGGCGGCGGGCGGCAACAAGCTGTGGCTGATCACCAGCAACACGGACGGCCGCGGCAACCCGAAGGAGGACGACGACCGGATCCTGGAGCTGGAGGTGAGCTAGCCGGCGCTCACGTCTCGTCGGGTTCCTCCTCCGGGACGGCCGGCGGGCGCACGGTGACCTTTCCGGACGCGAGGTCTATCGGCCCGCGTCCGGGGTCGGCGTCGCCGACGTCCTCCCGGGTCAGCTCCAGACGGTTCTGCTCGTCGCGGGTGTGTTTACGGCCAGGGGCAAACAGTTCCTCGAAGGCGTTGAACATCGCTCCCCTCCCCAGGGACGAATGGGTCGCACACCTATTGTCCCGCCGCCAGCCGTTCGCCCGTCTCCGCCGTGAACAGACCGAGCCGGTGCGCCACCGCCGCTGCCTCCCCCCGTCCGGAGACGCCCAGCTTGGCGAGGATGTTGGAGACGTGGACGCTGGCCGTCTTCGGGGAGATGAAGAGCGCCTCGGCGATACGGCGGTTGGTGTGGCCGGCGGCCACCAGGCGCAGGACGTCGTGCTCGCGGCTGGTGAGGCCGAGCGCGTCGGCCGGGGCGGCGGGGGCCGGCTCGCGGGTGGCGGAGGGCAGTGCGAGGCGGGCGCGTTGCGCCAGCAGCGTGGCGGACCGGGCCAGCGGTGCGGCGCCGAGGTGGTCGGCGACGGCGGTCACCAGCCGCAGCAGTTCCGTGGCGCGGGCGCGCTCGTCGTCGCCCGCGCCGGTGGCGAGCAGCGCCTCGGCGAGCCGGAACCGGACGCGTGCGAGGTCGTAGGGCCGCTCCAGTGGCTCGACCGCCGCGACGGCCGCGGACCACGCGTCCGGCGCGGTCCTGCCCTCGGCGCGCAGCAGCTCGGCGCGCAGCCACAGGTCGTACGCCTGCCATACGGGCACGCCGGTCGTCAGGGTCCTGGCCGCCGCGCGGATCCGGTCCAGGATCTCCGGGCGGCCGGGCTCGGTCGCCGGGGCGCCGTGGGCGTCGGCCTCCGCGGTGGTGGCGGCGAGCAGCAGGGGCCAGCCGTAGCGCTGGGTGCCGGGCGGGAGGCCGGCGTCGAGGGCGGCCAGCAACTCGGCGCGGGCGTCAGGGAGGCGGTCCTCGGCGGCGGCGATGCCGATGGCGACCCACTTCATGGGAAGGGCGTACTGCGGCATCGGGTCATGGGTGCCGAAGAAGGTGCGGGCGTCGGCGAGCCGGCGGGCGGCCTCGGCGATGTCCCCGCGGTCGTACGCGAGGTACGCCAGGCGCATCGAGCCCCCGGCGCGGGGCTTGGCGCTCTGTTCGAGACGCTGGGCGTTGGCCGCGGCGCGGGCCGCCTCGTCCCAGCGGCCGAGGGTGTGGAGGGACTCGGCGAGGTTGCCCCACACCCAGCCCTCGGAGTCCAGCAGTCCGAGCCTGCGGGTGAGGTGGACGCCTTCGTGGAGGAGTCCGGCGGCCTCCTCGGAGCGGCCGACGCCTTCGAGGACGGACGGGAGGTTCACATGGGCGCGGGCCACCACCATGTCCATGCCCAGTTCGGTCGCCCGGTCCTTGACCTCGTACATCTCGGCGAGTCCGGTGTCGATGCCACCGGCGTCGACCATGAGGCCGCCGAAGGTGAGCCGGGCGTTGAGCTCGATGTCGCGGGCACCGACCATGCGGGCGTACTCGACGGCGCGCTCGGCGGCGGCCATGGCGTCCGGGCCGGGGTCGTGCAGCATGGACCAGCTGGCGGCGGAGGCGAGGACCTCGGCGTGCACCTCGGACGGGGGCAGTCCGCGCACCAGGTCCTGGGCGGTGCCGAGTTCGGCCCAGCCGTCGCCGCGGGCGAGGGCCTGGGTGAGCCGGGAGCGCTGCACCCAGAACCAGGCGGCGCGCAGGGGGTCCGGGTCCTCGTCGAGGAGGCGCAGCGCCCGCTTGGTGATCTTCATCGAGCGTTCGCGTTCCCCGCAGAGGCGTCCGGCGACGGCGGCTTCGGCCATCAGGTCGAGGTAGCGCAGCGGCGTCGTCTCGGGGTCGCAGCCGCAAGGAGGGTAGACCTCGGCGTAGTCGAGGGGGCGCAGGGTGGCCCGTACGGTGTCGGGGACGGCGTCCCACAGCTCCATCGCCCGGTCCAGCAGGCCCAGTTGCTCGGAGTAGGCGTGGCGCCGGCGGGCTTCCACGGAGGCGTCGAGGACGGCGGGCAGGGCCTTGGCCGCGTCGTGGGCGTGGTACCAGTAGCTGGCCAGACGGGTCACCCGCTCGTCGGCGGGGACCAGGGTGGGGTCGGCCTCCAGGGCCTCGGCGTAGCGGCGGTTGAGACGGGAGCGTTCACCGGGCAGCAGGTCGTCGCTGACCGCCTCGCGGACCAGGGAGTGGCGGAAGCGGTAGCCGTCGCGGTCGGGTGCGGGGGTGAGGATGCTGGCGTTGACGCCGGCCCGCAGGGCCTCGATGAGGTCGTCCTCGGTGAGCCGGGCGACGGCGGCCAGCAGCCGGTCCTCGACGGTGGAGCCGCCCTCGGCGACGATCCGGGCGACCCGCTGGGCGCTCTCCGGCAGGCCCTCGACCCTGACGAGGAGCAGGTCGCGCAGGGAGTCGGTGAGGCCGGTGCAGCAGCCCTCGTCGGAGGCGACGGCGAGTTCCTCGACGAAGAAGGCGTTGCCATCGGAGCGTTCGAAGATGTCGTCGACGCGGTCGGGGTCGGGTTCGCGGGCGATGATGCCGGCTATCTGCCGGCCGACCTCCTCGCGGCTGAGGCGGCCGAGTTCTACGCGCTGGACCGTGCGGAGCCGGTCGAGTTCGGCGAGGAGGGGGCGCAGGGGGTGGCGGCGGTGGATGTCGTCGGAGCGGTAGGTGGCGAGGACGACGAGGCGGCCGGTGCGCAGGGTGCGGAGCAGGTAGGCGAGCAGGTGGCGGGTGGAGGCGTCGGCCCAGTGCAGGTCTTCCAGGGCGAGGACGACGGTGTGGTCGGCGGCGACGCGCTCCAGCAGGCGGGCGGTGAGCTCGAAGAGGCGGGCCATGCCCTGTTCGTCGCGGCGGGCCTCGCGGGCGGCGGTGCCGATCTCGGGGAGCAGGCGGGCGAGTTCCTCCTCCTGGCCGGAGGCGGCGGCGGCGAGCTGGTCGGGCAGTTCGCGGCGGAGTTGGCGCAGGGCGGTGGAGAAGGGGGCGAAGGGGAGTCCGTCGGCGCCGATCTCCACGCAGCCGCCGAGGGCGACGATCGCGCCGCGACGGCGGGCCGCGGTGGCGAACTCCTCGACGAGGCGGGTCTTCCCTACGCCGGCCTCGCCTGCGATGAGGAGGGCCTGGGGTTCGGTGGTGGCGCGGGTGAGGGCGGTGTTCAGTGTGTCGAGCTCGGTGCTGCGGCCCACGAACACGGGACTGACGGACTTGGTCTCCACGGTTCTGAGCATTGCATGCCCTTCCGGCGACGGGTCACCGGTTTTTGTTGTGGGGTGGGAGTGGTCCTGCGGACCGGCGCTTGTGCGGTGCCCGGTGTGGGGCTGGGCGGGGGGTGTTCGCGCTGCCCGGCGCTTGCGGGGTGCCTCCCCCAGAGGGGTGCCCCCAGCCCACCCGTGCCGCCCTGGGGGTACCTCCCAGGCCTTTAAGGCACTGGGGAAGGCACGACTGCCCGCGGGAACGACGGGGTCAACGGCACGACCGGCCGCGGAGAGCGGGAACTGCGGGGCGGCGGCCGACCCCCGTGCGGTCGCCGCCCCGCGGTTACGCGGCTCGGGTGAACCAGTGGCGGCGGGTATGGCTTTCCGCCTCGGTGTTCCGGGGGGCGGCGGTGCGGCGGAGGCGGGTGGCTTCCCGGGCCAGGCGGTGCTCCTCCCCCTGGCGGACGAGGTCGTCGTGGTGGAGCCGGTGGAGTGCGTACTCGAACATGGTGTGTCCCCCGGAGGAGTCGGTGTCGGTCATCGCTTTCTGCGATGCCTCCACCTTCGTCTCCAAGGCGGATCCGCCACATCGGGAGGGTTCCGTATCTTCCGGCCGGCGCGGGGCCTTAGAAGGTACTTAGGCCGCCTAAGCCCTCAGTTGCTGCACCACCAGCCCCGCCGCACCGGCGACCGCGAGCGCCATGGCGGCCGTCCGTGTGTGGCGCGCGTTCAGCCGCCGGGTCAGCGGACCGGCGAGCAGCACGCCGGCGACCGCCGCCGGCGCGAGCAGCACCGTGCGCTGGAACGTGTGCGCGCCCACCGCCCCCGCCGCACCCAGTGCGACCAGGCTCATCAGCGAGCCGGCCAGGAAGAACGCGCTCATCGTGGCCCGCAGCCGCGGCCCGCTCAGCCGCTGCCACACCATCGCCATCGGCGGGCCCCCGATGGAGGTCGCCGTGCCCATCAGCCCCGACGCCATCCCGGCCAGGAACACCGAGGAGCGCCGCGCCCGGGGCACGTACCCCGCCGCGCTCACCGCGACGCCGGTGAGGACCACCCCGGCAATGAGCAGCGCGAGGTACCTCGCCGGCAGCGCCACCACGAGCAGCGCGCCCGCGGCCGCTCCCGGGACCCGTCCGACGAGGGCCCAGCCGCAGCCGCGCAGATCCGCCGAGCCCCGCTCCCGCACCAGCACCGCCGCCGTCACCCCGGCGGCCAGCAGCAGCACCACCGGAGGCGCCAGGGTGGGGTCGACCACGGCGAACACCGGCGCGGCAATCATGCCCAGGCCGAAGCCGACGGACACCTGGAGCACCGCGCCGACGCCCACCGTGAGGGAGAGCAGGGCGAACTCCGCGCCGGTCATGCCCACGCGGGCCGCGCCTCCAGGGGGAAGTGGCACAGGGCGGTGTGGTCGTCACCGTCGCCTCCGGACTCGCGGACGACGAGCGGGGGCACCTCGGTGGCGCACTTGTCCTCGGCGCGCCAACACCGGGTGCGGAAGCGGCAGCCGGAGGGGATGTCGAAGGGCGAGGGGATCTCGCCCTTGAGCTGGATCTCCTGGTCGTGGGCGGCGCGGGAGGCGTCCAGGACCGGTGCGGCCGACATCAGCGCGGCGGTGTAGGGGTGCCGGGGGCGGTCGAAGACGTCCTCGGTCTCCCCGTGTTCGATGACCTTGCCCAGGTACATCACCGTCACCCGGTCGGAGATGTACCGCACCACGGACAGGTCGTGGGAGATGAACACGTACGCGACGCCGAGCCGGGACTGGAGTTCGGAGAGCACGTTGAGGACCTGGGCCTGCACCGACAGGTCCAGGGCGGAGACCGGTTCGTCGCACACGATGAGGTCGGGGTCCAGGGCGAGCGCGCGGGCGATGCCGATGCGCTGGCGCTGTCCGCCGGAGAACTCGTTGGGGTAGCGGTGGGCGTCGCTCTCCCGCAGTCCGACCAGGGACAGCAGTTCGCGGATCCGCTTCTCGCGGGCCCTGGCGTCGGGGACGACGTCCCGGTGGGTGCGCCAGGGCTCGCCGATCAGATCTGCGGCCGACATACGGGCGTTGAGCGAGGCGAAGGGGTCCTGGAAGACCATCTGGACGCGGCGCCGCCAGTTCAGCAGCTCCTTGCCGCGCAGGGCGAACGGGTCGACACCGTCGTAGCGGACCGTGCCCGCGTCGGGCCGTTCCAGCCCGAGCAGCACCCGCGCGAGGGTGGACTTGCCGCAGCCGGACTCGCCGACGAGCCCGAGGGTCTCTCCCCGGCCGAGCCGTACGTCCACTCCGTCCAGGGCGGTCAGCCGGCGGCGTCCGCTGCCGAAGCTCTTGGTGACACCGCGGACCTCCAGCAGTGGCGGGTGTCCGCCGGTCCGGGGCCCGGTGGTCTCGGTGGTGGTGCGGGACTCAGTCACGGTCGAGCTCCTCGGAGAAGTGACAGGCGGCCGAACGTCCGTCGCCGGTGGCGCGCAGGGACGGCCGTTCCCGTACGCAGCGCTCCCGCACCAGGGGGCAGCGGTCCTGGAAGACACAGCCGGGCGGCACCGCGCTCAGCTCGGGCGGGCTGCCGGGGACGGCGGGCAGCGGCTGTCCGCGCTCGGCGTCCTCGGGGACGGAGTCGAGCAGTCCGCGGGTGTAGGGGTGGCGGGGCGCGGAGAAGACCTCGCGCACCGTGCCCTGCTCCACGACCGTGCCGGCGTACATCACGACGACGTCGTCGGCGCGCTGGGCGACCACGGCGAGGTCGTGGGTGATCAGTACGACGGCCATGTCCCGCTCGTCCTGGAGGTCCCGCAGCAGCCGCATGATCTGGGCCTGCACGGTGACGTCGAGGGCGGTGGTCGGCTCGTCGGCGATGAGCACGTCGGGGTCGAGGGCGACGGCCATCGCGATCAGCAGCCGCTGGCGCATGCCGCCGGAGAACTGGTGCGGGTAGGACTTGGCCCGCTGCCTCGGTTCGGGGATGCCGACGCGGGTCATCAGCTCGATCGCCTTCTCCTGTGCCTCGCGCCGGGAGAGTCCGCGGTGGATGCGGAACGGCTCGCCGATCTGCCGGCCCACCGGCTGCACCGGGTTGAGGGCGGTCAGGGCGTCCTGGAAGACGATCGACAGGACGGGACCGGCCAGTCTGCGGCGCTCGGCCGGGCTGAGGCGCAGGGTGTCCTCACCCCTGACCCGTACGGCGCCGCCGGTCACGGAAGCGGCGGGGTCGAGCAGTCCCACGACCGACAGCGCGGTCATCGACTTGCCGCAGCCGGACTCGCCGAGGAGGGCCAGGGTGCGGCCGCGGCGGACGCTGAAGCTGACGCCGTCCACGGCGCGCACCGTCCCGGAGGCCGTGCTCAGGTCCACGCACAGCCCTTCGACGTCGAGGGCCGGGCCGGTGTCGGACGAGGCGGATGTGGTCGTCACGGGATCATCTCCGGGGGTACGGCGGCGGAGGCTCCGCGGCGCTTGCGGGGCAGCGTCAGACGCCAGCGCTGGGCGGGGTCGGTGGCGATGCGGGCCCAGGCGGCGAGCACCGTGGCGGACACGGTGGTGAGCACGATGGCCAGTCCGGGCAGCACGGTGATCCACCAGGCGGTCTGGAGGTACTGCCGGCCCTGGGCGACCATCAGGCCCCAGCTGACGTCCGGGGGCTGGATGCCGATGCCCAGGAAGCTCAGCGAGGACTCGGTGAGCATCACGAAGCAGAAGTCGAGGGTGGCGACCGTCAGCAGGGTCGGCAGGGCGATCGGGAGGATGTGCCGGTAGATGATGTTCCGGCTGGGGGTGCCGAAGGTGCGGGCCGCGTCGACGAACAGGCGGCTGCGCAGCTCGGCCGCCTCCGCGCGGGAGGTGCGCAGGTAGACCGGGATGCGGGCCACGGCGAGGATCAGCACGATGTTCATCGCGGAGGGCGAGAAGACGTACAGCACGACGACCGCGATGAGCAGCGAGGGGAAGCTGAGGATGACGTCGGCGACGCGCATCGCCACGCTCTCCCGGCGGCCCCCGTGGTAGCCGGCCCACAGGCCGACCGCCGATCCGATCACCAGGGAGCAGAGCACCGCGGGGACGGCCACGGACAGGGTCGTGGCCGCCGCGTCGATCAGCCGGGCCAGCACACTGCGCCCGAGGACGTCGGTGCCGAGCAGTCCGTAGAAGCCGTCGCTCAGGGAGGGCGCCCGCAGGGAGGCGTCCAGGTCCTGGCGCTGTGCGTGGTCGCCGATGAACAGCCGGCCGAAGAGGGCGACCAGGACGACCAGGCTCAGGACGACGGCTCCGACGGCGGCGGCCCGGTCCCGGCCGAGCAGCCGCCACCAGCGCGGCGGGCTCTTCCGGACGGGGGCGGACTCCGGGGCGTCCTCGCGCCCGTCCGCGGTGGCGGTCTCCGCTGTGGTCATGATGCTTCCTTCGCTCACGCCGGCACCGCCTGACGTACTCGGGGGTCGGTCAGCGCGTGGCAGACGTCGACGAGGATGTTCAGCGCGAAGATCGTCACCGCTGTCATCAGGACGGCCGCCTGGAGGACCGCGAAGTCGCGCTGGAGGATGGAGTCGATCATGAGTTTGCCGATGCCGGGCCAGCCGAAGATCGTCTCCACGATGACGGCGCCGTTGACCAGACCCACCGTCAGGTCGCCGGCGACGGTCAGCACCGGCGTCACCGCGTTGCGCAGGGCGTGGCCGAAGATCACCCGGCGGGGTGCGGCGCCCTTGGCGCGGGCGATCTTGACGTAGGGCGCGGAGAGCGCGGAGACCATGCTGCCGCGCACCACCTGGACGAGCACGCCGAACGGGCGGATCAGCAGGGTCGCGACGGGCAGCACCCAGATCTCGGGCCCGCCGAGGGTGCCGGAGGTGGGCAGCAGGTCGAGGCTGACGCCGAAGACGAGGACGCCCATGACGGCGAACCAGAAGTCGGGGATGCTGGCGGCCGTCATCGACAGCAGGCTGGCGATCCGGTCGACCAGGGAGTTGGGCCGGTAGGCGGCCAGGCTGCCGATCAGCACCGCCCCGGTGATCGCGAGGAGCATGGTGACGCCGGCGAGCTGGAGGGTGACGGGGAAGGCGTCGAAGACCATCTCGGTGGCGGACTGCCCGGTCCGCAGCGAGGTGCCGAAGTCCAGGTGGGCGGCGTCGACGAGGTAGTTCCAGAGCTGGGCCGGGACGGAGAGGTCGAAGCCCTGAGCGGCGGAGAACTCCGCGCGCTGTTCGGCGGTGGCGCTCAGCGGGAGGTAGAGGTCGACCGGGTTGCCGGTCATCCGGGCCAGGAAGAACACGCCCAGCACCACGCACACCAGGGGGACGGCGCTGGAGAGGACGCGTTTGCGCAGAAAGGTGACCATGTCAGTGCTGTCCCGCCTTCGCCGGGCCGACCTCTGCCAGCCGCATCTCGTCGCCGGTGGCGGAGTTCGGCTCGTACCGGATGGACGGTGACAGGCCGAGCAGTCCGCTCATGTGGGCCAGGTGGGCGTACTGGACGACCGACCTGTTCTGGTCCGCGAGCAGGCCGGCGAAGGCCTGCTGCCGCTGCTCGCCGGAGAGCGCGCCCGCGTCGGCGATGCGCCGGTCGAGCTCCTCGGTGCCGAAGGTGGACTGGGGTCCGTCGCTCAGCAGGTACTGGCTCGTGGTGAAGGCCGCGTCACCGGCCTGGTTGCCGTGCATGATCAGCAGGGCGATGGGTCCGACGTTCTCGGGCAGCGGCCGGAGCTGGTACTGGAGCTGGGTGGCGGTGTCCGCCATCCGGACCTTGACGTTCAGCCCGATCCGCCGCATCTGGTACTGGAGCGCCTCCGCCGTCTCCGACACCCCGGAGAACATGCCGTTGCGGGCGACCAGGGTGATCTGCCGGCCGACGGGTACGCCGTCGGCCTCGGCCTCCTCGATCAGGGCCTTGGCCCGTGCCACGTCCTGCCGGGTCGGCTCGATCTCCTCGTCGTGTCCCACCACTCCGGGCGGGACCAGCTGGCCGGCCGGTTCGGCGAGTCCGCCGAGCAGGGCGTCGATGATGCCGTCCCGGTCCACGGCCAGGTCGACCGCGCGGCGTACCCGTATGTCGTCGAGCGGCGCCTCGCGGCCGTCCAGCCGCAGCGCGGTGGTCTCGTTGTTGGGGTAGGCGACCGTGGTGTCCTTCTCGGCCTCGATGGGGTCGAGGGCCACGGCGATCTCCGCCTCACCCTTGTCGATCATGGCGGCCCGGACGCCGGCGTCGCTGCGCCAGACGTAGCGGGCGCGGGGGAAGTCGGGGGCGTCGCCCCAGTAGTCGTCGTAGCGGCTGAGGTCGATCGCCGCTCCGGGCTGCCAGGAGCTGACGGCGTAGGGGCCGGTGCCGATGGGGATACGGACCTTGGCCTCGGCGTTCGTCGTGCGCGGCACGATCTCCACGAAGCTCAGGCGCAGCGGCAGGATCGGGTCGGGCTGCTCGGTGGTGACGGTCAGCCGGGTGTCGCTCTCCGCCTCGACCGTCAGGTCGTCGTCGCCGAAGACATAGCCCTCGACGTTGCAGGCGAGGTCGGAGTTGACGGCCCGGTCGATGGAGAAGGCGGCGTCCCGCGCGGTGAACGGCTCGCCGTTCTGGAAGGTCACCCCCTCGCGTGTGTCGAAGGTCCAGGTGCGGTCGCCGGTCTGCTTCCAGCCGGTGGCGAGCAGCGGGTGGAGTTCGCCGGAGTCGGGGTCGCGTTCGACGAGGGGCTCGGTGATGTTGGACCGGACGACGACGCCGGTGCCGGTCAGCGAGGCTTCGCAGGGTTCCAGGGTCGGTGGTTCCTGGGTGAGCACCACCCGCAGGGTGCGGCCGTCGGCACGGCCGGCGTCACCGGCGGCGCTGCCCGCCACGGCGCAGCCGCTGGACAGCAGCACCGTGCCCGCCAGGAGTGTCGCCGTCGGCGCGCGGAGGCGCCTTCGTCCGGTGGACGGAAGGGGGGAAACGGAGAACTTCATCGTCGGCCTGTCTCCGGTGAGTGCTGGTGTGTCGCGTTCCACGTACGGGCGACTGCGAGAGGCTGTCTACACTTGCGTACCCGGTCCGCATCTGTGAACGCCGAAGCTAAACCGGCACCGTGGCAGCGTCAAGACATGCGCAGGAACGGATCCGTGCCGCGCTCCTCGCGCGGACGGTCCGTCCGGGCACGGCCGACCGCCCCGCCCGGCACGGCGCGACCGGCCGAACCGTCCGGCACGGCGGCGCGACCGGCCGGACCGTCCGGCGCCGTGCCGCGGCGCCGGCGCCCGGGGCGCCCGAGCCGCCCGGCCGCGACGGCCGGCCGCGTCGGCCGCGACGGCCGCGTGGCCCAGGACGCCTTTCACGGCACCCCACAGGGCCGCGCCCGTCCCACTCGTGCGCCCCGCCCCCCCCTAAGACCCAGGCAGGAGATCACATGCCCACTCCCGGCACCACGACCGCCCCGGCCACCGTGCTCCAGGTGTCCCCGCTGCTCCCCGGCCTGGAGCAGACCCTTGCCGAGCGCCACCGCACGGTGCGTCTGCACGAGCTGCCCGACCCCGACCGCTTCCTGCGCGACCACGGCGCGGACGTGGTCGCCGCCGTCACCAGTGCGCGGTCCGGGGTCGGGAACGCCCTGATGGACGCGCTGCCGAGGCTGGGCGCGATCGTCCACTTCGGCGTCGGTCACGAGACCACGGACGTGGCCCGCGCCCGGGCGCGCGGCATCGACGTCAGCAACACCCCGGACGTGCTCACCGACTGCGTGGCCGACCTCGCCGTCGGCGCGCTGATCGACGTCATGCGCCGGATGTCGGCGGCCGACCGGTACGTGCGGGCCGGCGGCTGGAGCGCCGCACCCTTCCCGCTGGCCGCGCGGGTGAGCGGGAAGCGGGTCGGCGTTCTCGGGCTGGGCCGCATCGGCCGGGCCGTGGCGCGACGGCTCGAGGGGTTCGGCGTGGAGGTGTCGTACTGCTCGCGCGTCCCGGTGCCGGGTGTCCCGTACCGCCGTCTGCCCACCGCGCGGGCGCTGGCCGAGGCGTGCGACGCGCTCGTCGTCACCGTCGCCGGCGGCGCGGGCACGGAGGGCCTGGTGTCGGCGGCGGTGCTGGAGGCGCTCGGCCCCGAGGGCCATCTGGTGAACGTCGCGCGGGGCAGTGTCGTCGATGAATCCGCCCTGGTCGCGGCGGTGGAGGCGGGACGGATCGCGGGCGCGGCGCTCGACGTCTTCGCCGACGAGCCGAACGTGCCGCGGGCGCTCCTGGACTCGGACCGGGTGGTCCTGCTCCCCCACATCGCCAGCGCCACCCGGGAGACCCGCGAGGCCATGGGCGATCTGGTGCTGCGCAACGTGGAGCGGTTCATGACCGAGGGGGTCCTGCTCACCCCGGTGCCGGGATCCACCCATTGACACCGCCGCACCTGGCTGTCTACAAATGAGAACGCCGACTACATATGAGGATGGCATTCATGGTTCGGACCTCAGAGCGGATCGCCGGCGTCACCGTGACCCCCGTGGCCTTCCGGGACCACCCCCTGCTGAACACGGTCGGAGTGCACGAGCCCTACGCCCTGCGCACCATCGTGGAGATCACCACCGAGTCCGGTGTCAGCGGCGTCGGTGAGACCTACGGCGGCACGGTGCACCTGGAACGGCTGCGCCGGGCCGCCGACGGACTGACCGGCATGGACGTGTGGAGCCTGAACGAGCTGATCGCCCGCACCACCCGCGCGCTGGGCGCCGACACCACGGGCGGCGACGGCATGTCCGGCATGGTCACGGGCAGCAGCACCGTGGACCGGGTCATGTCCCCGTTCGACGTCGCCTGCCTGGACATCCAGGGCAAGCTCGTGGGCCGCCCGGTCAGCGACCTGCTGGGCGGAGCGGTCCGCGACTCGGTGCCCTACAGCGCGTACCTCTTCTACAAGTGGGCCGGCCACCCGGGCCGGGAGGACGACGACTGGGGCCCCGCCCTCGACCCTGCGGGACTGGTCGAACAGGCCCGCCGCATGATCGGCACCTACGGCTTCACCTCCATCAAGCTCAAGGGCGGCGTCTTCCCGCCCGACGAGGAGATCGCCGCGGTCAAGGCGCTGCGCAAGGCGTTCCCGGAGCTCCCCCTGCGCCTCGACCCCAACGCGGCATGGAGTACGGAAACGTCACTGCACGTCGCCCGGGAGCTGGACGGCGTCCTGCAGTACCTGGAGGACCCGACCGAGGGCATCGACGGCATGGCCGCCGTGGCCCGCGGGACGCCCACGCCGCTGGCGACCAACATGTGCGTGGTCTCCTTCGACGACCTCGCCCCGGCGGTGGCGAAGGGAGCCGTCGGCATCGTCCTGTCCGACCACCACTTCTGGGGCGGCCTGCGGCGCTGCGGACAGCTCGCCGCGATCTGCGGGACCTTCGGCCTCGGCCTGTCGATGCACTCCAACTCGCACCTCGGCATCAGCCTCGCCGCGATGACCCACCTGGCCGCCGCGACACCCCGGCTGACCTACGCCTGTGACACGCACTGGCCCTGGAAGCGGCCCGACGAGGACGTCGTCGACCCCACGCCGCTGCGGTTCGCCGAGGGCCGGCTCGCCGTGCCGACGGCTCCCGGACTCGGCTTGGAACTGGACCGGGACGCCCTGGCCCGGCTGCACCGGCAGTACCTCGACTGCGGGCTGCGCGACCGCGACGACACCGGCTACATGCGCCGCTTCGAACCGTCCTTCTCCACCAAGACCCCCAGGTGGTGAGCGGCCGATGCGCATCATGCTCGACCACCGCATCCTGAGCCGCTTCCACGACCGGCTCAAGGCGTCCACCCAGGGTGAGCACGACTGGCTGGAGTCCTTCGACCTGGACGCCGCACGGTTCTCCGAGGCCGTCGCCGGCATCGACGTCTACGTCGGCTCGAAGCTGAGCCCCGAGGACGCCCGGCGCGCGCGGCGGCTGCGGCTCGTCCACGTCGTCGGCGCCGGCTACGACGGCATCCCGCTGGACGCGCTCCACCCGGGAGTCACGGTCGCCACCACCCACCACCACGGCCGCTCCATCGCCGAGCACGTGCTGATGTCGGTGCTGATGCTCTCCCGCGACGTCCTGGGCGCCGACCGCGCGCTGCGCGCCGGGCGGTGGCGCAACGTGGCGGTCGACCCCGGACTGCCCTTCGGGACCACGCTGCACGGCCGCCGGGTCGGCATCATCGGCTTCGGCGAGACCGGCACCGAGGTCGCCCGGCTGTGCCAGGCGGTCGGCCTGCGGGTCCGCGCCGTACGACGTGACCCCTCGGCACCGTTCCCCGCGGACCTGCGGCCCGACTGGGTCGGCGGCGACGACCGGCTGCCGGAACTCCTCGCCGACTCCGACGTCGTGGTGGTAACCGTCCCGCTGGGCCCCGCCACCCGCGGACTGATCGGCCCCGCCGAACTGAAGGCCATGGGACCCCGGGCCCTGCTGGTCAACGTGGCGCGGGGGCCGGTGGTCCAGGAGGAGGCGCTCTACGAGGCGCTCGGCTCCGGCACCATCGCGGGCGCCGCACTGGACGTGTGGTGGTCGGGCCCGCCCGACGCGCCGAGCCGGCTGCCCTTCCAGGACCTGCCGAACGTACTGATGACCCCGCACCACTCGGGCCACACGGCCGACACCTTCGCCGCCCGCGCGACCGAGATCGCCGAGAACATCGACCGGCTGGAGCGGGGGGACGCGCTCACCAACGTGGTCCGCGCTCCGTCCCCCGGCCGTTGACACCGGCCGGCACTCCCGTCCCTCACCCAGAGTAGGAAACCCACCCATGCTCGAAGGCGTTCTGTTCTTCCCCGTCACCCCGTTCACCGAGACCGGTGACGTCGACCTCGACGCCCTGCGCCGGCACATCGCGGCCAGGGTCGACGCCGGACCGGGCGGAGTCTTCGTCGCCTGCGGCACCGGCGAGTTCCACGCCCTGGACCACGAGGAGTACACCGCGGTCGTCCGCACCGCCGTCGAGGCGGTGGCAGGACGCGTCCCGGTGTACGCCGGGGCCGGCGGCGCCGTCGGCCAGGCCCGCCGGTTCGCGCGGGCCGCCGACCGGGCCGGTGCGGACGGTCTGCTGCTCATGCCGCCGTACCTGGTCGAGGCCCCCGGCGACGGGCTCGTCGCCTACACCCGCGAAGTGGCCGGCGAGACCGCCCTGCCACTGATCGTCTACAACCGGGCCAACGCCCGCTTCGACGAACGCTCGGCGGCGGCGGTCGCCCAGCTGCCCACCGTCGTGGGCTTCAAGGACGGCACCGGTGACCTCGACCTCCTCGCGCGGATCGTCCCCGCCGTGCGGGAGGCGCTCGACGGGACCGGCAAGGAGTTCCAGTTCTTCAACGGCATGCCCACGGCCGAGGCCAGCCAGCTCGCGTACCGGGCGCTGGGCGTGGAGCTGTACTCGTCGGCGGCCTTCGCCTTCGCGCCCGACGTCTCCCTGGCCTTCCACCGCGCGGTGGAGGAGGGCGACCGGAAGCGGATCGACGCGCTGCAGCGGACCTTCTTCCACCCGCTGGTCCGGCTGCGCAAGCGGGTTCCGGGATACGCGGTGGCGCTGGTGAAGGCCGGGGTCACCCTGGAGGGCCTCGCGGCCGGACCGGTGCGCCCGCCGCTGACCCCCCTCACCGCGCCCGAGACCGAGGAACTGGCGGCCATCATCGCCGAGGCGCGTGCCGTACTCGCCTCCTGAACGCGCGTGAGGGGTCTCCGGGCACCCGGAGACCCCTCACGCGGCCCGGCTCAGCCGGTCGCCGGCAGGCCCAGCAGTACGTCGGTGTACTTGAGGACCGCCAGCAGCAGCCCGATGACGCCGAGCGACACGCCCGCCCAGGCGACCGACCTGGTCCAGGGCGCCTGGACGGTCCGTCCCGGCGTCCCGAACGCGGGCCTCGCCAGCACCACCACGCCCACGATCAGCGCGGTCAGCGCGAACAGACCGGCCCACAGCGCGCTGGTGTGCCAGGCGTCGCCGTACACCTCCTTGACCTGGGTGGCGACGGAGGCGTCCGCGGCCGTCTCCAGCTGGCCCATGAGGGTCTCCCGCGCGGCGGCCACCGTGCCCAGCCAGCCGCCGGTGAGCGAGACGAGGCCGAGGGCCGCGGAGACGACCGCGGCGGCGCCCTGTCCGACACCGGACGGACCGTCGCCCTCCTTGCCGACCTCGGTACCTGCCTCGGGTGCGTCCTGCACCTCGTCCGTGGCGTCGTCCGGCTCGGTGGCGTCCACCGCCGTCTCGTCGCGCTCGGTGTCGGCTCCGGTCTCGTCCACTGTCCTGGTTCCCATGCCCCGCACCGTACGGACGCTCTCTGAGAGTCCGCTTAATGATCGTTGTGCGCCGCGCGCCACTCCGGGGCCAGCACGGACCACACCTCCAGGTCGTGGCGTACCCCGTGGTGGAGATGGGCCTCGCGGCGCACACCGTCACGGGTCATGCCGAGCCGGCGTGCGATGTTGACGCTCGGCTCGTTGCCGGCCGCCGCGACCCATTCGACCCGGTGGATGCCGCGCTGCTCGACGGCCCAGTCGATGAGCACCCGCATCGCGCGGGTGACGAGCCCGCGCCCGGTGGCGGCGGGCTCCAGCCAGCAGCCCACCTCGCAGCTGCCGTTCCCGGCGTCGAAGTTCAGGGTGAGCACCCCGCCCACGAGCGTGCCGTCCAGCCACAGCCCGTGCAGCGAGGCGGTGTCGGCGGCGCGCCAGTCGGCGTACCGCCGGAGCACCTCCCGGGCGCCGTCCACGTCCGTGGCCTTGGAGCCGAAGGGGACGTACTGGTTGATGAAGTCCCGGCCCCGGTCCAGATGGGCCAGGAACTCCTCGGCGTGCCAGGGCTCCAGGGGGCGCAGTTCGGCTCCGTCGTCACCCAGTCGTATCGCGTACATCCCGCTGCTGCTCCTCCTCGGCCAGTACGTCCGCCACCTCGGCGTCCGTGGCGGCGGCCAGCCTCTCATGGGCGGCCCGGGCCTCGGGCGGCTCGATGCTGATGCGCGGCAGGATCCGGTCCAGCGAGCGCGGCAGCCACCAGTTGGCGCCGCCGAGGAGGTGCATGAGGGCGGGGACGAGCAGGGTGCGCAGGACGAAGGCGTCGAGGGCGACGGCCGCGGCGAGCGCGATGCCGAACATGGCTATCACCCGGTCGCCGGTGAGGACGAAGGCGAGGAAGACCGAGATCATGATCACGGCGGCGGAGTTGATCACCCGGCTGGTCTCCGCGAGGCCGACGCGGACGGCGCGCCGGTTGTCGCCGGTCTCCAGCCACTCCTCGTACATCCGGCTGACCAGGAAGACCTGGTAGTCCATGGAGAGCCCGAAGAGGACCGACACCATGATCACGGGCAGGAAGGGCTCTATGGGGCCCGCGCTGCCGAGGCCGAGCAGTTCGCTGCCCCAGCCCCACTGGAAGATCGCGACGACGACGCCGAAGGCCGCGGCGACGGCGGCCACGTTCATCGCGGCGGCCTTCAGCGGGATGGCCATGGACCGGAAGGCGAGCAGGAGCAGCAGGCAGCCCAGGCCGATCACGACACCGACGAAGAGGGGCAGCTTGTCGACGATGACGTCGGCGAAGTCGTCGTACCCGGCCGTCACACCGCCGACGTGCACATCGAGCGAGGTGCCCGACTCGGCCCGCGGCAGCACGTCGTCGCGCAGCCGGTCGACCAGGTCACTGGTCTGCTTCGACTGCGGGGACGACTCCGGTACGACGGTGAGGTACGCGGTGTCGCCGCCCGTGCCGTAGGTCGCGGGCGACACCGACGCGACGCCCTCGGTGGCGCGCAGGGTGGTGTCGAGGTTGTCCAGGGCGAGCCGGTCCCCGGCGTCGTCGACGTGGGTGACGAGGGTGAGGGGGCCGTTCACGCCGGGGCCGAAGCCGTCGGCGAGGAGGTCGTAGGCCTGGCGGGTGGTGGACGTCCTGGGGTCGTTGCCCTGGTCGGAGGTGCCCAGGTGGAGGGAGAGGGTGGGCAGCGCGAGGACCGCCATGACGACGACCGCGACCGCGCCGAGCAGCTTGGGGTGGCGCTCGACGAACGCCGACCAGCGGGCGGCGAACCCGGTCGGCAGCTCCGGCTCGGGCCCGTGCTCCGCCAGCCGGCGCCGCTCCCGGCGGCTGAGCGCGCGTATGCCGATGTACTTCAGCAGGGCGGGCAGCAGGGTGACGGAGGCGGCGACGGTCAGGACGACGGTGAGCGAGGCCGCGATGGCGACGCCGTTGAGGAAGTTCAGCCGGAGGATCAGCATGCCCAGCAGGGCGATGCAGACGGTGGCGCCCGCGAAGACGACCGCCCGTCCGGTGGTGGCGACGGCGTTGGTGGCGGCCTCGGTGACGGTGAGGCCGCGTTTCAGTCCGCGCCGGTGCCGGGTCACGATGAACAGCGCGTAGTCGATGCCGACGCCGAGCCCGATCAGCATGCCGAGCATGGGGGCGAAGTCGGCGACGGTCATGACGTGCCCGAGGAGCACGATCCCGGCGTAGGAGGTGCCGACGCCGACCAGGGCGGTGGCTATGGGCAGCAGCGCGGCGGCGAGCGAGCCGAAGGCGAGGAAGAGGACGACGGCGGCGACGGCCACGCCGACGATCTCGGCCGTGTGCCCGCCGGAGGACTCACCGATCTCGACGGCGCTGCCGCTCAGCTCGACCTGGAGCCCGTCGGTCCGGGCGGCCTCGGCCGTCTCCACCACGGTGGCGGCCTCGCCCGCGTCGATGTCCTCGGACTGGTCGTCGAAGGTGACCGTGGCGTAGGCGGTGCGGCCGTCCGCGCTGATCCGGCCGGCGCCCCGGTCGTCGTACGGACCGCTCACGGCGGCCACGCCGGGCAGGTCCCCGATCCGGTCCAGGGTGCGGGTCATGGCCTGCTCGACGCCGGTGTCCCGGACGCTGCCGGACGTGGTGTGCCAGACCACGTTGTCACTGTCGCCGCCGAGGTCCGGGAAGCCCTCCTTCAGCAGCTGGGTGGCCCGCCCCGACTCGGTGCCGGGCACCTTGTAGTCGTTCGAGTAGGCGGAGCCGGCGGCGAAGGCGCCGGCGGAGACCCCGCCGAGGGCGAGGAGCCAGAGCAGAACGGTGATCAGACGGCGTTGGACACACCAGCGTGCGAGGGCTGCCACGAAACGTGCTCCCGGAGTGACTGAGGTGTGGATCTTTGACCGGGAACAGCCGAACGTGGACGGAACATCCCGCAAAGAACGCATGAGCGATGTGCTGACCACTCTCGCAGTCATAGATGATCGTTTGTCGCTTTCGTGTCCTTGTTCACATCTCCGCGAGCAGCGGCACCGCTCAGTCGAACTGGTCCCCCAGCGCCATGATCATGAGCCCCGCGACCAGCAGCCACAGCGCTCTGCGGGTCCGCCCCCGGGAGCCCAGCACCGCGGCGAGGGCGCAGACGGCGGCCCCGCAGGCGTACGCGACGGGGACGAGGGCCGGTGCGGAACCCGCGAGACGGAGCAGAGCGGCGGCCGCACCCGCGAGGGCGAGTACGGCCCCGGCACCGACCGCGGCCCACCGGGCGCGCCGCACCTCCTGCGAGGCTTCGTCGCCCTGCTCGGCGTCCTCGGCCCGGACGTCCGCGGTCGAGTCATCGGAATCGGCGCGTCCACTCATGGCGCGGGAGCGTAGCGTCCGCGGCCCGG
Source organism: Streptomyces sp. NPDC059787 (assembly GCF_042732315.1). Taxonomy (NCBI): domain Bacteria; kingdom Bacillati; phylum Actinomycetota; class Actinomycetes; order Kitasatosporales; family Streptomycetaceae; genus Streptomyces; species Streptomyces sp. NPDC059787. The sequence continues at coordinate 134,259 of NZ_JBHWHX010000004.1, read as the reverse complement.
AAATCCGGATGCGGGGGTGCGGGGCCGACTGCTAACGTCCGCCGTTCCGACGTTCCGCGGCAGTCCGCCGCCGGCCGAAGCAGGTGCTTTGATGCTTGTCCGCCCGATCTCCGACGCGTCCCTTTACCTCTTCACGGCCCCAAGGAGCCCGTTCACCGATGTCGGACATCACACCGAACACCCCGCACGACGACCTCGCTAGCCGCATCACCCTGCCCCGGTACCCCCGCAGCGGCGCCTACGACGCCCGCTGGGCCGTCGACAACCAGATGGGCCCGCACGCGCTGTGGCTGCTGGAGTGGCTCGCCCCGGCCCTCGGCCTCGACACCCTGCGCCCCGGCGCACGCGTGCTCGACCTGGGCTGCGGACGCGCCATGACGTCGGTCTTCCTGGCCAGGGAGTACGACGTCCAGGTCACCGCGGCCGACCTGTGGATCAGGCCGGACGACAACGCGCGCCGCATCGCCGAGGCGGGCGTCGCCGACCGGGTGTTCCCGGTCCTCGCCGAGGCGCACGACCTGCCCTTCGGGGAGGAGAGCTTCGACGCGATCGTCTCCGTCGACGCGTACCAGTACTTCGGCACCGACGACCTGTACCTGCCGACGCTGACCCGGCTGCTGAAGCCCGGCGGGCGGATCGGGGTCGTCGTCCCGGCGCTGACCGAGGAGATCGAGGGCAGCGAACCGCCGGAGCACCTGAAGCCCTTCTGGGACCCCGGGTTCTGGTGCTTCCACACCCCCGCCTGGTGGCGCCGCCACTGGACCCGCAGCGGGGCCGTGGAGGTCGAGACGGCCGACTGGCTGGAGGACGGCTGGCGGGAGTGGCTGCTCTGGTGCGACGTCGTCCACGAGGAGAGCACGGAGGAGTTCCACGTGCGGATGAGCCGGGAGAGCGCGGAGATGCTGCGCACGGACCGGGGCCGCACGCTGGGCTTCGCCCGTGTGGTGGGCCGCCGCGCCTGACCGCGTGACCGCATGAGGGAGGGGGCGCATCGAACCCGATGCGCCCCCTCCCTCTCGCACTCCTCGGCGATCAGCCCTCGGCGACGCCCAGCCTCTCCAGGATCAGCTCCTTGACGCGGGCCGCGTCCGCCTGTCCGCGCGTGGCCTTCATGACCGCGCCGACCAGGGCACCGGCCGCGGCCACCTTGCCACCGCGGATCTTGTCCGCGATGCCCGGGTTGCCGGCGATGGCCTCGTCGACGGCGGTGCCCAGGGCGCCCTCGTCGGAGACGACCTTCAGACCGCGCTTGTCGACCACCTCGTCCGGGGTGCCCTCACCGGCGAGGACGCCCTCGATGACCTGACGGGCCAGCTTGTCGTTCAGATCGCCCTTGACGACCAGCTCGGTGACCCGGGCCACCTGCTCCGGGGTGATCGCCAGCTCGTCGAGCGACTTGCCGGACTCGTTGGCGCTGCGGGCCAGCTCACCCATCCACCACTTGCGGGCGGAGGCCGCGTCGGCACCGGCGTCGATCGTGGCGACGATCGGGTCCAGCGCACCGGCGTTGAGGATGGCCTGCATGTCGGTGCCGGAGATCCCCCACTCCTCGCGGAGCCGGTTGCGGCGCACCAGCGGCAGCTCGGGCAGGGCGGAACGGATCTCCTCGACCCACTCGCGGGACGGGGCGACCGGCACCAGGTCGGGCTCCGGGAAGTACCGGTAGTCCTCGGCCTCCTCCTTCACGCGGCCCGAGGTCGTGGACCCCGTGTCCTCGTGGAAGTGACGGGTCTCCTGGATGATCGTGCCGCCGCCGCTCAGCACGGCGGCGTGCCGCTGGATCTCGAAGCGGGCCGCGCGCTCCACGGACCGCAGCGAGTTGACGTTCTTCGTCTCCGAGCGGGTGCCGAACTTCTCGGTGCCGTGGGGGCGCAGCGACAGGTTCACGTCGCAGCGCATCTGGCCCATCTCCATCCGGGCCTCGGACACGCCGAGCGCCCGGATGAGCTCGCGCAGCTCACGGACGTACGCCCGCGCGACCTCGGGGGCACGCTCGCCCGCTCCCTCGATCGGCTTGGTGACGATCTCGATCAGCGGGATGCCGGCGCGGTTGTAGTCCAGCAGGGAGTGGGACGCGCCGTGGATACGGCCGGTGGCACCGCCCACGTGCGTGGACTTGCCGGTGTCCTCCTCCATGTGGGCGCGCTCGATCTGGACGCGGAAGGTCTCGCCGTCCTCCAGCTGCACGTCGAGGTAGCCGTCGAAGGCGATCGGCTCGTCGTACTGGGAGGTCTGGAAGTTCTTCGGCATGTCCGGATAGAAGTAGTTCTTCCGGGCGAAGCGGCACCACTCGGCGATCTCGCAGTTCAGCGCGAGACCGATCTTGATCGCCGACTCGACGCCGGTCGCGTTGACGACCGGGAGCGCGCCGGGCATGCCGAGGCAGACGGGGCAGGTCTGGGTGTTCGGGTCGGCGCCGAGCGCCGTCGAGCAGCCGCAGAACATCTTGGTGTTGGTGCCGAGTTCGACATGGACCTCTAGGCCCATGACGGGGTCGTACGACGCCAGCGCGTCCTCGTACGACACCAGGTCAGTCGTGGTGGTCACGGTGAAACTTCCCTCTCAGCCCAGCAGGACGTCGTCGTCGCCGAGGCTCTTCAGCTCGCGGTAGAGGATGGCGAGGTTGGTGACGACCGCGGCACCGGTGACGACGGCGTCGATCAGCCGCAGCGTGTCGTTCTCGCCACGCGCCTTCTTGATCTGCTTGTACACACCGACGGCGCCGAACGCCGAGGTGGCCATGGAGACGTACAGACCGGACTTGGACTTCTTGAAGCCCTTGGCCTTGGACAGTGCGCTCACAGCGACGGTGCCTCCTCGATCAGCGGGTGGCCCCACTTTTCCACGAAGGCGGCCTCGACGGCGGCTCCGACCTTGTAGAGCCGGTCGTCCTTCATGGCGGGGGCGATGATCTGCAGACCCACCGGCAGGTTGTCCTCGGGGGCGAGGCCGCAGGGCAGCGACATGGCCGCGTTGCCCGCCAGGTTGGTGGGGATGGTGCACAGGTCGGCCAAGTACATCGCCATCGGGTCGTCGGCGCGCTCGCCGATCGGGAAGGCGGTGGTCGGGGTCGTCGGGGAGACGATCACGTCGACCTGCTCGAAGGCCCGCTCGAACTCCTGCTTGATGAGGGTGCGGACCTTCTGGGCACTGCCGTAGTACGCGTCGTAGTAGCCGCTCGACAGGGCGTACGTGCCGAGCATGACGCGGCGCTTGACCTCGGGGCCGAAGCCGGCCTCACGGGTCAGCGAGGTGACCTCCTCGGCGGAGTGCGAGCCGTCGTCGCCGGTCCGCAGGCCGTAGCGCAGGCCGTCGAAGCGGGCGAGGTTGGAGGAGCACTCGGAGGGCGCGATCAGGTAGTAGGCCGACAGCGCGAGGTCGAAGGACGGACAGTCCAGCTCGACGATCTCGGCGCCGAGCCCCTTCATCGTCTCGACGGCCTCGTCGAACCGCTGGACGACACCGGCCTGGTAGCCCTCGCCGCGGAACTGCTTGACGACGCCGACGCGCATGCCGGCGACGCTGCCGTTGCGGGCCGCCTCGACGACCGGCGGGACCGGGGCGTCGACGGAGGTGGAGTCCATCGGGTCGTGCCCGGCGATCACCTCGTGCAGCAGGGCCGCGTCCAGGACCGTACGGGCGCAGGGCCCGCCCTGGTCCAGAGAGCTGGAGAAGGCGACCATGCCGTACCGGGAGACGGCGCCGTACGTCGGCTTCACACCGACGGTGCCGGTGACAGCGGCCGGCTGGCGGATGGAACCACCGGTGTCGGTACCGATGGCGAGCGGTGCCTGGAAGGAGGCGAGCGCGGCGGACGAACCACCGCCCGACCCCCCGGGGATCCTGGTCAGGTCCCACGGATTGCCGGTCGGCCCGTAGGCACTGTTCTCGGTGCTGGACCCCATGGCGAACTCGTCCATGTTGGTCTTGCCGAGGATGACGACGTCGGCGGCCTTCAGCCGCTTGGTGAGCGTCGCGTCGTACGGCGGGATCCAGCCCTCGAGGATCTTGGAACCGACGGTGGTCGGGATGCCCTCGGTGGTGAAGATGTCCTTGAGCGCGAGGGGAACGCCGGCCAGCGGACCGAGCTTCTCCCCCTTGGCCCGCTTCTCGTCCACGGCGCGCGCCTGCGCCAGGGCACCCTCACGGTCGACGTGCAGGAATGCGTGCACCTTCTCGTCGACGGCCTCGATCCGGGCCAGGTGCGCCTCGGTGACCTCTACGGCCGTGAGCTCACCGGAGGCGATCTTCTCGGCGGTCTCGGCGGCGGTGAGCTTGATGATGTGATCGCTCATGACGGGTTACTCCTCCCCCAGGATCTGCGGCACCTTGAAACGCTGCTGCTCCTGGGCCGGGGCGCCGGAGAGCGCCTGCTCGGGGGTGAGCGAGGGACGGACCTCGTCCGCGCGCATGACGTTCGTCAGCGGGAGCGGGTGCGAGGTCGGCGGTACGTCTTGGTCGGCGACCTCGCTGACGCGGGCGACCGCGCCGATGATGTCGTCCAGCTGGCCCGCGAAGTGGTCGAGCTCTTCGGGCTTCAGCTCCAGACGCGCCAGCCGGGCGAGGTGGGCGACCTCCTCGCGCGTAATGCCAGGCATGCAGCGATCCTCTGGGGTGAGTGTGTGGTTTGGGGCTGGGGGCCGGCGTCGCATTCCCGTCGTCCGCCCGCAGGGCGGGCCCCGCGGCGTCCGGTGCGTGCGATCGCAAGGCGCCGGAGCGCCCTCGTGGCGGAGCCACGTGGGCGGTTCGGCAACGCGGCGAGCGAGCGTGCCAGGCGTCGCGGGGCAGGCGGGAATGTGACGCCAGTCCCCAATCCTATGGGGCGGCGGGCCGTGCCCGTGAAACCCTTTCCGCGGGCCTGCCCCGCCGGACGCGCTGCGGCGTTTCTCCGCGTGCGGCGGGAGGGTGGGCGACGCCCTGTGCCGACGCGGACCGGACGCCGCGCCGCAGGCGTCCCGCCCACCCGGCGCGGGCTATTCGTCGGCCGTGGTCGTCGCGGCCGGGAGCGCCGCGGCCGGGCGTTGCCAGCCGCGCGAGCCGCGGGCGAGGAGCCAGGCCGTGGTCTCGTCCGGCGGCATCGCCGCGGCGACCAGCCAGCCCTGCACCGCGTCACAGCGGAGATCGCGCAGCCGCTCCCACGTCTCGTCGTCCTCCACCCCCTCCGCGACGACGAGCAGCCCCAGCGAATGCGCCAGATCGACCGTGCAGCGCACGATCTCCGCGTCCTCCGTGTCCACGGCCAGCCGGGCCACGAACGACCGGTCGATCTTCAGCTCACTCACCGGCAGCCGCCGCAGATGCACCAACGACGAGTACCCCGTACCGAAGTCGTCCAGCGACATCTTCACCCCGTGCCCGGTCAACGCGTTCAGCGTGTCGGCCGCACGCTGCGGATCCTCCAGCAGCACATGCTCGGTGATCTCCAGCTGCAGCGCCCCCGCCGGCACCCCGTGCCGAGCCAGCCGCGCCGCCACGGAGCCCGCGAAACCGGCCGTATGGACATCGCGCGGGGACACGTTCACGGCGACCGGCACGAACAGCCCCTGGGCCCGCCACCGCGCGACCTGCCCCAGCGCGGTCTCCAGCACGTACTCGGTGAGGTGCGGCATCAGCCCGGACGACTCGGCGATCGCTATGAACTCGTCCGGCGGCACCTTCCCCCGCTCCGGGTGCACCCACCGCACCAGCGCCTCGAGCCCCGCGACCTGCCCGTCGAAGCGCACCTTCGGCTGGTAGTGGAGCTCGACCTCCCGGGCGTCCAGCGCCCGCCGCAGATCCCCCAGCAGCCCCAGCCGGTCAGGGGTGTTGGAGTCCCGCTTGGACTCGTACGCCTCGACTCCCGTACGGTCCCGCTTGGCCTGATACATCGCCACGTCCGCCCGCCGCAACAGCCCCTCCGCGTCGTCGGCGTGGTCGGGAAAGACGGCGACCCCCGCACTCGCCTCCAGGACGAGGGTGAGCCCGTCGAGGTCGAGCGGGGAGCTGAGGGCGGCGACGAGGGAGCGGGCGACGCGGGTGGCGGCCGTCGTGGAGTCGGCGACGGGCAGTAAGACGGCGAACTCGTCACCACCGAGCCGCGCGGCCTCCGCCCCGCGCGGCAGGGCGAGTCTGAGCCGGTCGGCTATCTGCAGCAGCAGCCGGTCACCGGCGAGATGCCCGAGGGTGTCGTTGACCGACCGGAACCGGTCCAGGTCGATCAGCATGAGCGCGGCGCGGGCTCCGATCCGCTCCGCGTCGTCCAGCGCGGTCCAGATGCGTTCCAGCAGCCACTGCCGGTTCGGCAGTCCGGTCAGCGGATCGCGCAGCTGCTCCTCGGCCCGCGCGCGGGCTATCCACAGCGTGGAGTCGAGGGCGATCAGCGGAATGGAGAACAAGGGCAGCAGCACCGGTTTGGCATCGGCGACCACACACACCAGCGGGGCTATACCGAGCAGGGCGACAGCGACAAGCCCCTGCCGGACCAGCGCGGTACGGGCCACGGTGGGCAGCCCCGCGCGGGGGGTGTGCAGGTACCACAGCAGACCGCGGGTGACCGCGAGATAGACCGCGGCGACCAGCACCACTCCTGGGGCGGTGTACAGCGTCCAGGTGTCCGGGGTCGACGGCGACTCGACGGACGGCACGCAGCCGAACGCGGCCAGCACCAGCGCACCGGCGCCGATGCCGAGCAGGTCCACCGCACCGTGCAGCACGCCCTGCCGCCAGCGGCCCCGCCGGGCCATGCCGACCAGTACGACGACGGTGAGGCTGACCATCCCGGCCGAGACCCAGCCGTAGAGCAGCAGCACCGCGAGGGTGAGGGCGGCGCCGGAACCCGTACCGCCCCACCACCGGGAACGGCCCAGCATCACCAGATGGCCGACGATGATTCCGGTCAGCACCGCCAGCGACCAGCCGACGGTGCCGGACGGGAAGAGCGCGTGCCCTCCGGTGAACGCCCGCAGGAAGCCGGCGCCCAGCACGAACCCGGCCGCGGCGACGACCGCCGTGGGCAACGCGGGCCAGGACGGGTGCCGTTCCGCGTCCGCCTCGGACAGCTCGGCCAGCCCGGGACCGTGCCCGGCGGCCGGCTGCCCGACACCGCGCGCGTCCGCGGTACGCGCCCCGGTGCGCCCCTTTGCGCCCGGCCGCCCCGCGGGCCGCCCGTCCTCACGGCCGCGCAGCCATGCGACCGCCATGCGGCGCAGACGCAGCCGTGAGCCCGGGGCGGCGCTCTCGGTCGGTTCCATTCCCGTCCCTCTCCCAGCCGGCGGTGCCCACGCCACGCGGCCCGATGCCCGACGACCCTCAGCGGCTCCGCGGTGGAAAGCCCTTACCCCGGACCCCTCACGAGTACGGGGTTGCTCCGACCGCAGCTGGGCACGGCAGGCGCACATCTCAACAGTAGGCCGCAGAGGGCCTGTACGGGCACCGGTCGCCGACGGTTGCCCGAATGCGCCCCAGCCACCCGTATGCATCTGATATGCGCCGATCGGGCGACCTTCAACCGCTACTCCTCGGCCGAAAGAGCGACGTCCGCCGCGGCCTTCGGGCCTTGTCCGAGGAGGACGGTGAAGCCGTCCTCGTTCAGAACCGGCACCTTGAGCTGCATCGCCTTGTCGTACTTCGTCCCGGGATTGTCGCCCACGACGACGAACGACGTCTTCTTGGAGACGGATCCGGTCACCTTCGCCCCCTGGCTCTGCAGTGCCTCCTTCGCGCCGTCCCGGGTGAAGTCCTCCAGGGTTCCGGTCACCACGACAGTGAGCCCTTCCAGCGGACGCGGCCCCTCGTCCTCCCCCGCCCCCTCGTCCTCCATACGGACACCGGCCGCTCTCCACTTACGGATGATCTCGCGGTGCCAGTCCTCGGCGAACCACTGCTTGAGCGAGGCGGCGATGGTCGGGCCGACCCCCTCGGTGCCCGCCAGCTCCTCCTCGGTGGCCTGCTCGATGCGGTCGACGGAACGGAACTCACGGGCCAGCGCCTCCGCCGCGACCGGACCGACATGACGGATCGACAGACCGGTGAGCACGCGCGCCAGCGGACGCTCCTTGGCCGCCGCGATGTTCGCCAGCATCGCGACCGCGTTCTTCCTCGGCTCGCCCTCCTGGTTGGCGAAGACGGTGGCGGTCTTCTCCTCACCGGTCTTCGGGTCCCGCTTGGGCAGCCCGCTGTCCTGGTCGAGGACGTACGCCTTGATGGGCAGCAACTGCTCGACGGTGAGGTCGAACAGGTCGCCCTCGTCCCGCAGTGGCGGCTCCTCCGGCTCCAGCGGCCCGGTCAGCGCCGCCGCGGCGACATAGCCGAAGTGCTCGATGTCCAGCGCCTTGCGCCCGGCCAGGTAGAACAGCCGCTCCCGCAACTGTGCCGGACACGTACGGGCGTTGGGACAGCGCAGGTCGACATCGCCCTCCTTCATCGCCTTCAGCGGCGTACCGCACTCGGGGCACTCGGCCGGCATCACGAACTCCCGCTCGCTGCCGTCCCGCAGGTCGGCGACCGGACCGAGGATCTCCGGGATCACGTCACCGGCCTTGCGCAGCACCACCGTGTCACCGATGAGGACGCCCTTGGCCTTGACCACGTCCTGGTTGTGCAGGGTGGCGAACTCGACCTCGGATCCGGCCACCGTGACCGGTTCGACCTGGGCGTACGGCGTGACCCTGCCCGTACGGCCCACCCCCACGCGGATGTTGACCAGCTTGGTGTTGACCTCCTCGGGCGCGTACTTGTACGCGATGGCCCAGCGCGGCGCGCGCGAGGTGGTGCCGAGGCGGCCCTGCAGGGAGATCTCGTCGAGCTTGACGACGACCCCGTCGATCTCGTGCGCCACGGAGTGCCGGTTCTCGCCGTAGTACGCGATGAACTCCCGTACGCCGGCGAGGTCGTCGACCACCTTGTTGTGCTCGGAGGTGGGCAGGCCCCAGCTCTTCAGCAGGTCGTAGCCCTGGGAGAGGCGGGTCATGCCCTTGTAGCCCTCCAGGACGCCGATGCCGTGGACCACCATGTGCAGCGGACGGGAGGCGGTGACCCGGGGGTCCTTCTGGCGCAGCGAACCGGCCGCCGCGTTGCGCGGGTTGGCGAAGGGCTTGTCGCCGGCCTCGACCAGGCGGGCGTTGAGCCCCTGGAACTTCTCCATCGGGAAGTAGACCTCCCCGCGGATCTCCACCAGGTCGGGCACCTCGTCGCCCTTCAGCCGGTCCGGGATCTCGGCGATGGTGCGGACGTTGGGCGTGATGTCCTCACCCGTGCGGCCGTCGCCGCGGGTCGCCGCGCGGACCAGCCGCCCCCGCTCGTAGGTGAGGTTGACGGCGAGGCCGTCGACCTTCAGCTCGCACAGGAAGTGGAACCTCTGCTCGCCCAGCTCCTTGTGGATGCGCTCCACCCACGCGGCGAGGTCGTCGTCGTTGAACGTGTTGTCGAGGGAGAGCATGCGCGAGACGTGCCGCACGGAGGTGAACTCCGTCTCGTACGCCCCGGCAACCTTCTGGGTCGGCGAGTCCGGGGTGCGCAGCTCCGGATGCTCCTCCTCCAGCGCCTCCAACTCCCGCAGCAGCCGGTCGAAGTCGGCGTCGCTGATGACGGGGGCGTCGTTCACGTAGTACCGGAAGCGGTGCTCCTCGATCTGCTCAGCGAGCTCGGCGTGCTTCTCCCGTGCCTCGGCGGGCACGCTCGTCGTCTCCGCTTGCTTGTCGCCGGCCACCGTGTGTCCTCCCGTTACTCTGGGTTGTCCGCGAGGGATCTCGCCGCCCGGACGCAATGGGCGAGGGCCCTGCGCGCGTACTCCGGGGAAGCCCCCGCGAGTCCGCACGCCGGAGTGAGCGTGACCGCCTCCGGGAGAAGTCCCGGCCGCAGCCCCAGCCTGCGCCAGAGCGTCCTGACACCCATGACGCTACCGCCAGGGTCCGACAACGGTCCGTCCGTCCCCGGAACGACACCGGCGAACAGCCGGGTCCCGCCCTCCACCGCCTCCCCGATCACCTCGTCGTCACGCTCGGTGAGGAGGGAGAAGTCGAAGGAGACCCCCGCCGCGCCCGCCCGGCGCAGCAGGGCGAACGGGACGTCCGGTGCGCACGAGTGGACCACGACGGGCCCGCCGTCGTGAACCCCGACGACGTCCCGCAGCGTGGCCTCGACGATCTGCCGGTCCACCGCGCGGTGGGTGCGGTAGCCGCTGGCGCTCCTCACCTGTCCGCGCAGCACGGCGGTGAGGGAGGGTTCGTCGAGCTGCAGGACGAGCCGCGCGCCGGGCACGCGCCGCCGCACCTCGGCGAGGTGGAGGCGCAGCCCCTCGGCGAGGGAGGCGGCGAGGTCGCGGCAGGCGCCGGGGTCGGAGAGGGCGGCCTCGCCGTTGCGCAGCTCCAGGGCGGCGGCGAGCGTCCACGGGCCGACCGCCTGGACCTTCAGGGGGCCCTGGTACTCCTGGGTGAACTCCTCCAGCGCGTCGAGGTCCTCGCCGAGCCAGGAGCGGGCGCGCCTGGTGTCTCGGCCGGGGTGGTCGCCGAGGCGCCAGCCGCTGGGTTCGACGCGGGCGTAGAGCTCCACGAGCAGGCCCGCGGTGCGGCCGATCATGTCCGCGCCGGGGCCGCGGGCGGGGAGTTCGGGGAGGTGGGGGAAGGTCTCGAAGCTGCCGGTGACCGTTTTGGCGGCCTCTCGGGCGTCCCCGCCCGGCATGGAGCCGATCCCTGTCGCGGGGGCGAAGCTGAACTGGCTGTTTTCGCTCACCCGTAGAGCGTACGGAGGTTTTTCGCCCCCGCCGCCCCTACCCGTCCCATCCCGGGGGCGCTGCCCCCGGACCCCCGCTCCTCAGACGCCGGAGAGGCTGGTTTTCACAGGCGGGCCCGTGCCAGTTGGCGGGACTGGGCCACCAGGCGGTCCTTGCTGTCCCAGACCTCGGCGTCCTCCTCCAGGAAACCACCGGCGAGGTTGCGGGTGGTGATCGAGACGCGCAGGGGGCCCGGGGCCGGGCGGCAGCGGACGTGGACGGTCAGCTCCACCGTGGGGACCCAGCCGGACAGGCCCAGTTCGAAGGCGGTCGGCGGCAGGGCGTCCACCGCGAGGAGCAGCGCGAACGGGTCGGGGTCCCGGCCGTCGGCAAGACCGAACCAGGCCCGCATCTCCCCCTTGCCGGAGGGCTGTCCGAGCGCCCATCCCAGGGTCGAGGGGTCGAGCTTGAGCATCAGGCGCTCGGTGATGGCGGAGCTGCCGTCGACCGGGGTGGGGCCGTCCTCCGGGCCGAAGCACTGCTCCATCGGCGGTATCGCGGGCGGCTCGGCCGTCGTGCGGACGTCGTCGGGGAGGGAGTCCAGATCACCGTAGGAGGCGAGGACGCGGATGCGCTCCACCTCGTCGCCCCGCTCGTCGAGCTGGAAGAGGGATGCCTGACCGGTCGACAGGGTCCGTCCGGTGCGCACGGTCTCGGTGCGGACGACCGCCGGGCCCGGCTGGGAGGCGGTCAGGTAGTGCGCGGAGATGGTGAACGGGTCGGCGTGCGGCAGGGCGTCCGCGAGCGCGCGGCCCAGGACCGCCAGCAGATAGCCGCCGTTGACGGCGTTGATGATCGTCCAGCCGGCGGAGAGGTCGATGTCGTAGACGCCGGGCGCGCGCGGGGTGAGTGCGGTGTCGCGGTCGAACTCACTGGCGCCGATGGTGGCCCTGACGGGCTGGGCGGAGGCTGCTTCTGGCATGGCTGAACAGTACAAGAAGATAATACTAAGCGGTAGCTTTGCTCTTGCGGTCCCTGGGACTACTCCTCCCGGACCGTCGAACGACGGTGCCATGCGCGAGGGGCACGCCAGTGGTAGCGCATCGCGAGGATGCGCAGCACGAAGGCCGTGACCACGGCGACGCTGCTGGTCCCCGCGTTCAGCACGTCGTAGCGGATGCACAGCGCGGTCAGGGCGGCGCCGACGACGGCCGGGACGGCGTACAGGTCGCGGTCCCAGCGCAGCAGCGACGGCACCTCGTTGGCGAGCACGTCGCGCAGCACACCGCCGCCGACCGCGGTGGCCAGGCCCAGACAGGCGGAGGCGGTCAGGCCGAGGCCGTAGTCGTACGCCTTGGTCGTGCCGACGACGCAGAACAGGCCGAGACCGGCCGCGTCGAAGACGTTGACGCCGGTCTGGATGCGTTCCACGTGCGGGTGGAGGAAGAACACCAGGACCGTGGCGAGCAGCGGGGTGACGAAGTACCCCAGGTCCGTGAAGGCGGCGGGCGGTACGGCGCCGATGACCAGGTCGCGGAAGAGTCCGCCGCCGAGCGCGGTGACCTCGGCGAGTACGGCGATGCCGAAGACGTCGAAGTTCTTGCGGACGGCCAGCAGGGCGCCGGAGATCGCGAAGACGAAGATGCCGATCAGGTCGAGCGTATGCAGGACGGACGGACTGAACAGTTGCTGGAGCACCTTTGTATTCTCACCCAGCAAGAACCCCTCGCCTTGCAAAGCAAGGCGAGGGGTGATGTGAACTTGCTGTCCGGGATCCCGTCGGGCGGTACCCCGGACGCGGGCGAAGACCCGGCCGACGGCTGCGGCCAGTCGCAGCCGTCAGCCGGTCATACGGCCTTCCCGGCGGCGCCGGCCTTCCCGGCGGCCTCGGCCTTGCCGGCCTCTTCCGCACTCTCCGCCTTCGCCTCGGCGGCCCCGGCGGTCTCGGCCTTCTCAGCGCTTTCGGTTTTGTCGGCGCTCACGGCCTTCTCCGCCTTGACGGCAGTCGCGGCCTCATCGGCGGACTCGGTGTCGTCGGCGCCCGCGGCCTCGTCAGCCTCATCGGCGGTCTCGGCCTCGTCGACGGTCGCGACCTTCTCAGCCGCGTCGGCCTCGTCAGCCTTCTCCGCGCCCTCGGCCTTCTCAGCCTTGGCGGCCCCGTCGGCCTCGGCCTTCTCAGCGCTCTCGGCGTCGTCGGCGCTCGCAGCCGCGTCGGCCTCGTCAGCCTTCTCCGCGCCCTCGGCCTTCTCAGCCTCGGCGGCCCCGTCGGCCTCGGCCTTCTCAGCGCTCTCGGCGTCGTCGGCGCTCGCAGCCTCGGCGGCCTTCTCCGCGCGCTCGACCTCGTCGGCGATCTCGGCCTTCTCAGCCTCGGCGGCCCCGTCGGCCTTGTCGGCGCTCTCCGCCTTCTCCGCCGACTCAGGCGTGTTCCCCTGCTCCGGTACGGTCTCCTGCTTCGGCGGGCCGGGCTGTTCCGGTACCGCCGGGGTGCCGGGGTCCTCGGTCGTCGGGTTGTCGTCCACGCCCTCGCGGGTCGCCGACACGACCTCGCCCGTGGTCCGCTCCAGCGTCCCGGCCGCGATCTCGTCGGCGAAGTGGCACGCCACCCGGTGGCCGCCGCCGAGGTCCCGCAGCTCCGGCCGCTCCGTCGCGCAGCGCTCGGCCTGGGCCCACGGGCAGCGCGTGTGGAAGCGGCAGCCGCTGGGCGGGTTGGCCGGGGAGGGCAGGTCGCCGGTGAGCAGGATGCGCTCGCGCCTGTCCTCCACCTCCGGGTCCGGCACCGGCACGGCCGACATCAGGGCCTTGGTGTACGGGTGCTTCGGCTCGGCGTACAGCGCGTCGCTCGGTGCCTCCTCGACCAGCGAGCCCAGGTACATCACGCCGATCGTGTCGGAGATGTGCCGGACCACCGCGAGGTCGTGGGCGATCACCACATAGGTCAGGCCGAGTTCCTCCTGGAGCTCGTCCAGCAGGTTGATGACCTGGGCCTGGACCGACACGTCGAGCGCGGAGACCGGCTCGTCGCAGATGATCACGTCGGGTTCGAGGACGAGGGCGCGGGCGATGCCGATGCGCTGGCGCTGGCCGCCGGAGAACTCGTGCGGGTAGCGGGAGAGCGCGTTGGAGGGCAGGCCGACCTTGTCCAGGATCGACTTGATCTTCTCCCGGCGCTCTTCCTGGTCCTTGCCGATGCCGTGGGCGACCATGCCCTCGGACAGGATCGACTCGATGTTCTGCCGGGGGTTGAGCGAGCCCAGCGGGTCCTGGAAGACCATCTGGAGCCGGCGCCGGAAGCGGCGCATCTCCTCGCCGGGCAGCTTCGCCAGGTCGGTGCCGTCGAGGACGACGGAGCCCTCGGTGATGTCCACCAGCCGCAGCACGGACCGCCCGAGGGTGGTCTTGCCGCAGCCGGACTCGCCGACCAGACCGTAGGTCTCGCCGGCCTCGACCTTCAGTGACACCCCGTCCACGGCGTAGACGTGACCGACCGTGCGGTCGACGAAGACGCCCTTCTTGATGGGGAAGTGGACCTTGACGCCGTCCAGTTCGAGCAGGCTCATGCGGTGACCTCCTCGGCCTTCGTGTCGTCGAGTACGGGGTTGACGCACCGCACCTGGTGGCCGGCCGCGCGCGGCTCGGTGAGCTGCGGGGTGCCGGTCAGACAGCCCATCTCGTACCGGTCGCAGCGGGGTGCGAAGGCGCAGCCGTCGGCCCAGGCGATGCGGTCGTTGATGGAGCCCCGGATGGGCTTGAGGGGTTCGCCCCGGGGAGCGTCCAGCCGCGGGATGGAACCCAGCAGTCCGTGCGCGTAGGGGTGGGTCGGGTGCCCGAACAGCTCGCGGCGCCCGGCGGACTCCACGGTCTTGCCCGCGTAGAGCACGTTGACCTGGTCGCAGAGGCCGGCGACCACTCCGAGGTCGTGGGTGATCATCAGCAGGGCGGTGCCCTCCTGGTCCACGAGCTCCTTGAGCAGTTCCAGGATCTGGGCCTGGATGGTCACGTCGAGGGCCGTGGTGGGCTCGTCGGCGATGAGCATGCGGGGGGCGCAGGCCACCGCCATGGCGATCAGCGCACGCTGGCGCATACCGCCGGAGAGCTGGTGCGGGTACTCCTTGAGCCGCCGGGTCGGGTCGGGGATGCCGACCCGGTCCAGCAGATGGGCGGCCTCCTTGCGGGCGGCCTCGCCCTTGAGCCCGCGGTGACGCTCCAGGATCTCGGTGACCTGCACGCCGACCGGCACGACCGGGTTGAGCGAGGACAGCGGGTCCTGGAAGATCATCGCCATTTCGCTGCCGCGCAGGTCACGGCGGGCGGAAGAGCTCATCGTGAACAGGTCCACGCCGTCGAACTCGGCACGGCCGCCGATGGTGACGCCCTTGTGGGGCAGCAGGCCCATCAGGGCCAGGGAGGTGACGGACTTTCCGCAGCCGGACTCGCCGACCAGGCCCACGACCTGGCCCTGGTCGACCTCGAAGGAGACGCCGTCGACCGCCCGGGACTCCTTGCGGCCACGGCCGCCGAAGGTGATGGTCAGTTCGTCGACATTGAGCAGAGACATGGTGGTTCAGCCCCTCAGCTTCGGGTCGAGGGCTTCCCGCATGGCCTCGCCGAGGAGGGTGAAGCCGAGGGCGGTGATGATGATGCCGACGGCGGGGTAGACCGCCATCATCGGCGCGTTGTCGAAGAACCGCTGCGCCTGGGTGAGCATGACGCCCCACTCGGGGATGGCCGGGTCGGGGTTGCCGAGGCCCAGGTAGGACAGGGCGGCGGCCTCGATGATCGCGGTGGCCAGGGAGAGCGTGGCCTGCACGATCACCGGGCTGAGCGAGTTGGGGATGATCTGCGAGAGGACGATGCGCCGCTTGCGCACACCCAGGGACTGGGCGGCGAGCACGTAGTCCGAGCTGCCCTGGGCCAGCATGGAGCCGCGCAGCAGCCGGGCGAACACCGGGATCTGCACGACACCCACGGCGATCATCACGGTGGTCAGCGACTGACCCATGACCGCGGCGATGGACACGGCCAGCAGCAGCGAGGGCATCGCCAGCATGATGTCGATGAAACGCATGATGACGGAGTCGACGCGCTTGCCGGTGTCACCGCCGAGGGTGGCGAAGGCGCCGGCGAGGCCGCCGATCACGAAGCCGATGATCAGACCGATCATCGTGGCGACGACACCGACGAGCAGCGTCTGGCGGGCGCCGACCAGCATGCGGGAGAACATGTCCCGGCCGAGGTGGTCGAGCCCGAACCAGTTCTCGCCGCGCGCGCCGACGAACTCGCCGCGGTTGGGGAAGACCTCGCCGCGCCAGGTCTGGGCGGTCGGGGAGAACGGGGCGATGTAGGGCCCGATGATCGCGAGGACGACGAACAGGGCGATGACGACCGCGCCGATGATCGCCATCTTGCTGCGCTTGAGGCGTCGGAACGCCTCCCGCCACAGGCTGGCGCCGGTGCTGGTCTCCTTGGTCGCGGCCAGTTCCGCGAGCCGCTGGATCTTGTCGGTCTTGGTGGCGACACTCATGTCAGTGCACCCGCACTCTCGGGTCGATGAGGCTGTACGCGAGGTCCACCAGCAGGTTGATCAGGACGTATATCAGCGCGATGAACATGATGAACCCGACGAGCACGGGGTAGTCGCGGCCGTCGATCGCGGTCCGGATGAAGGAGCCGATGCCGCCGAAGGAGAACACGGACTCGGTCAGGACCGCGCCGGACAGCAGGGATCCGGTGAGCAGACCGACCGCGGTGACCACGGGGAGCATCGCGTTGCGCAGCACGTGCCGGCTCCGGATGACGCTCCGCCGGAGGCCCTTGGCCTCGGCCGTGCGGACGTAGTCCTCGTCCTGCACCTCGAGGACGCTGGCGCGGGTCATGCGCACGATGACGGCGAGCGGGATGGACGCCAGGGCGACGGACGGCAGGATCAGATGCATGATCGCGTCCCAGGAGGCGTCGAACTCCCCGGTGAGGACGCCGTCCAGGACGGCGAAGCCGGTCACGTCGGTGGCGTTGATGCCGGTGTCCTGGCGCCCGAAAGCGGGGAAGATGCCGAGGTTGACGGCGAAGACCTGCTTCAGGAGCAGAGCCAGGAAGAAGACCGGGATGCAGATGCCGATCAGCGATCCGGAGACCGCGCTGACGTCGAGCCAGCCACCGCGGTTGCGGGCCGCGAAGTAGCCGAGGGGCACACCGACGACGACCGCGATGAGGATGGCGAGGAGGGACAGCTCCACGGTCGCGGGGAAGCGCAGGACGAACTCGTCCCACACCGGCTGACCGGTCTGGGTGGATGTGCCCAGGTCGAGCTCGAAGATGCGCTTCAGGAAGCGCCAGTACTGGACGTAAACGGGCTGGTCCAGCCCGAGCGCACGGTTGATGCGCACCACTTCGGCCTCGGTGGCCTTCTCCCCCAGGATCGCTGAGGCGGGTCCACCGGGCAGACGGTCGAGCCACAGGAAGAGCAGAACCGACAGGCCGAGCAGCGTGGGTATGAGCTGGAGCAGTCTTCGTACGACGAGACGCAGCACCCCGCATGCCCCTTTCTTGCGTGATGTCTTACATGAATGGACCCGCCCGGTCGCCGAGTTGCGACGACCGGGCGGACCCCCCGTTTTGGTTTCCTACCGCTGCTCGCCTACTTGAAGGAGGTCTCCGCGAAGACTTCCTGCGTCAGCGGGGAGACGTTCGGCGGGTTCACGTTCTTGGCGAAGGCGATGGCCGGCGGGGAGGACGAGATCGGAACACCCGGGAGGTACTCCATGATGGCCTCGTTGGCCTTCTCGTACGCGGCGGTGCGCTCCTCGGCCTTGCCCAGCTTCGAGCCGGCGTTCACGGCGTCGAAGACCTTCTTGTCCTTGAAGCCCCACTGCTTGTCGTACCCGGCGAACCAGGTGCCGATGAAGTTGAAGCCGTCGTTGAAGTCACCGGTCCAGCCGAGCATGTGCAGGTCGCAGGAGCCCGCCTCGGTGGCGTCGATGTAGTCCGGGGCCCACTTCATGGCCTTCGGCGTGACGGTGATGCCGGCCTTCTCCAGGTCGGCCTTCATCAGCTCGAACAGGTCCTGCGGGGCAGGCATGTACGGGCGGGTGACCTCGGTCGGGTAGCAGAACTCGACCTTGAGCTTCTCCTCACCGGCCTTCTTGAGGAGTCCCTTGGCCGCGGCGGTGTCGAACGGGTACTTCTTGACGTTCTTGGAGTAGCCCGCGATGGTGTCCGGCATGAACTGGTCGGCGACCTTGCCGCCCTCGGGCAGCTGGGTCTTGACCAGGTTCTCCTTGTCGATCGCCTGCGCGATCGCCTGGCGGACTTCCTTCTTCTTGAGGGCCTTGTTGGCCTCCTGGCTCATGCCCACGTAGAAGAGGTTGAAGACGCCACGGGTCGGGACGACGTAGCCCTCGTTCTCGAGGGTCTTGACGTCGGCCGGGGCGACGAGGTCGTAGCCGTCGATGTCACCGGCCTGGAGCGCCTGGCGGCGGCCCTCTTCGGTGTCGATGGTGCGGAAGACCAGGTTCTTGATCTTGGCCTTGTCGCCCCAGTAGTCGTCGAAGCGCTCAAGGGTGACTTCCTTGTTGCCCTTGTTCCACTTCGTGATCTTGTACGGGCCGGTACCGGCGACCGTGCCGGCCTCCTGGCTGTACTTGGGGTAGGTGATGGCGTCGCCCTTGGCGGTCGCCTCCTCCTTCGCGTACGCCTCGAGGGCCTTCGGCGAGTGGATCGCCAGGGCCTGGAGGGAGAAGCCGCCGGGGAGGTTGGCGGAGGGCTTCTTGACCTCGATGACGGCGGTGTTCTCGTCCTTCGCGGTGCAGGACTTGTAGTTCGCCTCGGGCGTCTCCTTGTCCTCGTTCTTCGCGAAGCCGCCCATGATGGTCTGCCAGTAGTAGGAGACCGCGCTGGACTGGTAGGTGCCCGTCCAGTTGAACCAGTGGTCGTAGTTGGCGCAGACGGCCGCGGCGTTGAACGCCTCGCCGTCGTGGAACTTCACGCCCTTGCGGAGGTTGAAGGTCCAGACGGTGCCCTCGTCGTTGCTCGACCAGGTCTCGGCGAGGCCGCCGACCAGCTTGGTGCCGCCGGACTCGTGCTCGAGCAGGGCCTCGAACGCCTGGCGCGTCACGCGGAAGGTTTCACCGTCGCTCGCGAGGGCAGGGTCCAGGGAACCCGGGTCACCTGCACCGGCGAACACGAAGGTGTCCTTGTCGCCGCCGCCGCTTTCGTTGTCAGCGTCCCGTTCGCTGGAGCAGCCCGTGGCGATCAGACCGACCGCCACCGCGGCCGTGATCGCCCGAGCGGTTCGGGACTTGAATATGCGCATACTGGGGCCACTCCGGGTCCGCTATGTGGATGCATCTTGACCGGCCGAACACTACAGACGATCGAAGGGTGTCAGGAACAGTCCGGATAGCGGTGATACCTACCTGAGATCTGAACAGTTGACATAAGGGACGGTTCAGGCGTCCCCCCGTCAGGATTTAACCCGCCGGACACGGAAGCGCCGTCGCGGCGGTCGCCCAGGTGGCACCGGGGAAGCGTGAAGAACGGGTGAAACCGCAGGTGACGGGCGGTCAACAGGTAGTCGCTGAGCGCGCATGGCCGAAAATGTGGCGGGAAGTCGACGGTGCGCGGCGGGCCAAGCGGACGTGACGACTCCGGCCCTCCGGGCCTGTCCACTCCGTGGACAGTGACGGGCCGTCAGTACAGCGGCATCCGGGCCGGTCAGCCCCGGTGCGCGGGCGGGTAGCCGTAGGCCGCGGCGGGGGACGGCACGGCACCGTGGGCCTCGCGGTCGTAGAACGGGCGGGAGTTGGCGCGCAGCCACATCGCGACCGGGTCGTGCTCGTCGGACATCGCGACGGTCGACACGGGCAGTCCGTCCGGGACCCCACCGAGGGACTGCTGCATCATCGCCCGTACGGCGTCCACGGCCGGCGGGGAGGTGTCGTACACGTCCAGGCCGATGGCGAGGTACGGGGCGCCCAGCGCGGGCTGCACCCAGGCGCGGCGCAGGGCGCGGACGGCCGGGGTGCGGTGGGCGTTCTGCGCGAGGAGGGCGTAGAACTGCGGGATCTCGATGGCCGGTTCGGACAGCCGCAGCGGTCCGGCGGGCTGGCGGTCCAGGCCGCCGGCGATCCGGCGCAGGTCCAGCCAGGGGATGCCGACGCCACCCCCGGGGGCGTGCGGATTGAGCCAGAGCCCGTAGTGGTCGGGGTAGAGCGCGCGGGCCGCTTCGAGGCCGTCGACCACCTCGTACGACCGGTTCCAGCCGCTGGCGGACAGTTCCTGGGCGGAGGTGACGCAGGGCGCGTAGCCGAGGCCGTCGACCTCCATGTTCCCGTACTGGGCGTCCGGGGAGCCGGCCTGGCCGTGCCAGAGCAGCATCCAGACCTGGCCGGAGGCGGGGGTCGCGAGGGCGCGCAGCAGTGCCTCGTACGCGTCGTAACGCCCGGGCGTCACCTGGCGCAGCATGTGCTCGACCTGTCCGGTCGCCGCGGTGCCAGCGCTCACTTGTATCGCCCCTCCGTACCTCGCCAGCGGATGGACCTAGCTTAAGCCGACGTCGTGCAGCAGGCTGCTGTGCGGCGAGCGCGGAAGGGCTCGGGGCTTCGCGTCGTCCGGCGGGTGCGGGTTTGTTGTGGCTTGTCGCGCAGTTCCCCGCGCCCCTTCAGGGGGTTACTGCGGGCGTTCGTAGAAGGGGCGGACCTTTGTGCGGAGCCAGTCGCCGACGGGGTCCTGGGCGATGTCCAGGACGATGAGGTTGACCGGCCAGGGGGCGGAGGTCCGGCCCAGGGCCCGGCCCAGGGCGTTCAGGGGGAGGGTGCGGGCGTCGCCCTCCCACTGGGAGAGTTCCACGCCGATGAAGAGGACCGGGGCGGCCGTCTCGATCGCGGCGAGGCAGCGGCGGGCGGTGGTCACCACGCCGAGGGCGTCGAACTCCGCCGAGGCGGCGGCGAGGAAGTCCAGCGGGTCGTCCTGCCAGTCGGGCTCGAACAGCCGGACCCGGCCGCCGGTCGCCGGACCGTCCAGCGGGGTGCGTCCGGCCCGGCACAGCTCGGCGACGGCCGGCGGCGGCAGCGGGATGCCGACCACGCCGCCGGGGTTCACCGCGATCCCGGCCTGCGGCGGCAGGCCGCGGGCGAACTCCACGGCGGGCGCGACGGTGTACGGCATGTGGGCGCCGACGACCTGGCGGAACTGCTCCTCGGAGCTGAAGACGGGGACGTGGACCTGGCCGTCGATCTCCATGGTGGGCAGGTCCAGCGGGCCGCTGTCCGGGCCGCCGCCGTTCGGCAGCGGGACCCAGACGAAGCTGCGGCCCAGCACCTCGACGATCCTGCCGCCCGCCGAGGGGACGCCGAGGGAGGCGGAGAGCACCTCCTCCAGCTCGTTGCCGGGCCATCCGCCGTGCGGGTGGGGGTGCGTCTGTGCCGGGAAGTCCGCCGGGAAGTCCATCTACCTACCGCCTGCTGCCTGGAACCACTGCTGTGGCTGGAAAGGCTACCGGTCAGCCCGTGAAGCCGACCCGGCGCAGCGCGTCCGCCGCGTCCCGGTCGATCAGGACCGCCGAACCCGCGCCCGCCGGCAGGGCGCCCCGCCGCACCGCGCGCAGCAGCCGCTCGCTCGCCGCGCGGTGGCGCAGGAACGCGTACCGGGAGACCCCGCGCCCGCGTTCGCGCTGGCCGGCCAGGGCCTGCTGCGGGGTGACGTCGAGCAGCAGCAGATGCAGGCTCGCGCCCCGGCGGCGGGCCTCGCGGGCCAGCCAGCGGCGCACCCAGGCCTGTGTACCGCAGTCGTGCACGACGACCGGCCCGCCGGCCCGCAGCACGCGGCGCAGCCCGGCGTAGTGGGCGAGGCGGACCAGCGGGCGGTAGACCGCGTACGGCAGGAGGCGCGGCATACGGCCGTCCCAGCGGTCCCGGGTGTCCTGGGAGTCGACGCGGGTGCCGCGCACCGTGCGCCGCATCAGTGTGGACTTGCCGCTGCCGGGCAGTCCGGTGACCACGACGAGGTCCCGGGGTCCGAAGAGCAGGGCGCGCGGGCTGCGGCCGGCCCGTGCGCGCAGATCGCGGACTACGGGCGCCGGCAGCGCGCCGCGGGCCCGACGGGCCTGAGCGGCCGGCTGCTGGGGCAGCGTGACGCCCGTGGTGGTGGCGCACGCCGTGGTCCTGTTCACCGTGATCGTCCTCCCCTGGGGCCGGGTACGAGTACCGATCCCCGCCGAGTGTAAAGAGAAGGTAATGCCGGGTGTCTGTCGTTTCCGTCCGTTTCCTGAAACAGGCGTGTCACAGCCCCCTGTGACAGCGCCCGCACACCCTGTGCACCCCCTGGGAAGGGTCCCCCTGCCGCGCCCCCGCAATGCGTGCAATGATGTGCGCGCCAACTGCATACCGGCCGTTTGAATCCGCGCGGGAGAGTCCCCGGCACCGTTTGCCGCCGGGGCGCCGAAGGAGCAAGTCCCTCCCTTGAATCTCTCAGGCCCCGTTACCGCGCGGGCGAGGCACATCTGAAAAGCGGGCCGCCGAAGGGCATTCAGCAGTGCTCCGGTGGCTCCACCCAAGGTGCAAGCCAGGACGCCCCCTGCGTGGGCGGTCATGGCGAACCTCTCAGGTTCCGATGACAGATGGGGAGGAAACGCCCTCGCCGCCCGTCATGCCTTTGGGAGACCGACCGATGAGCAGTACCGAACCCCGCCGGACCGCGCTCGACGCCCTGCACCGTTCGCTCGGCGCGACGATGACCGACTTCGCCGGCTGGGACATGCCCCTGCGCTACGGCTCCGAGCGCGACGAGCACAACGCCGTCCGCACCAAGGCCGGCCTCTTCGACCTCTCCCACATGGGCGAGATCACCGTAACCGGCCCGGGGGCCGCCGAACTGCTGGACTTCGCGCTGGTCGGCAACATCGGCAGCGTGAAGCCGGGCCGCGCCCGCTACACCATGATCTGCCGTGAGGACGGCGGCATCCTGGACGACCTGATCGTCTACCGGCTGGACGACACCGAGTACATGGTGGTCGCCAACGCCTCCAACGCCCGGACGGTGCTCGACGCCCTCGTCGAGCGCTCGGCCGGCTTCGACGCCGAGGTCCGCGACGACCGCGACGCCTACGCGCTGCTGGCCGTGCAGGGCCCCGAGTCCCCCGGCATCCTCGCCTCGCTCACCGACGCCGACCTGGACGGTCTGAAGTACTACGCCGGCCTGCCCGGCACCGTCGCCGGTGTGCCCGCGCTCATCGCCCGCACCGGCTACACCGGCGAGGACGGCTTCGAGCTGTTCGTGAAGCCCGAGCACGCGGTGGAGCTGTGGCAGGCGCTCACCAAGGCCGGCGAGGGCGCCGGCCTGGTCCCCTGCGGGCTGTCCTGCCGGGACACGCTCCGCCTGGAGGCCGGCATGCCGCTGTACGGCAATGAGCTGAGCACCTCCCTCACGCCCTTCGACGCCGGTCTGGGCCGGGTGGTGAAGTTCGAGAAGGAGGGCGACTTCGTGGGCCGTACGGCGCTCGCCGAGGCCGCCGAGCGCGCCGCCTCCGAGCCGCCGCGCGTCCTGGTCGGCCTGGTCGCCGAGGGCCGACGGGTCCCGCGCGCCGGGTACGCGGTCGTGGCCGGCGGCGAGGTGGTCGGCGAGGTCACCTCCGGCGCCCCCTCCCCCACGCTGGGCAGGCCGATCGCGATGGCGTACGTCGACGCGGCGCACGCGGCGCCCGGCACCGAGGGTGTCGGCGTGGACATCCGCGGCAGCCACGAGCCGTACGAGGTCGTGGCGCTGCCGTTCTACAAGCGGCAGAAGTGACACCGTCGTAGACGGCTTCCCGCGCGTGAGGTGAGCACGTCGTGCCTGCTCACCGGCGCCGCACCGCAGTCCCCTCATTCATCAGCAGTCCCCCGCGTACAGGAGAATCCAGGCCATGAGCAACCCCCAGCAGCTGCGTTACAGCAAGGAGCACGAGTGGCTGTCGGCCGCCGAGGACGGCGTGTCGACGGTCGGCATCACGGAGCACGCGGCCAACGCGCTCGGCGACGTGGTCTTCGTCCAGCTCCCCGAGGTCGGTGACGGCGTGACCGCGGGCGAGACCTGCGGCGAGCTGGAGTCGACCAAGTCGGTCAGCGACCTGTACTCCCCGGTCACCGGCGAGATCACCGAGGTCAACGAGGACGTGGTGAACGACCCGTCGCTGGTGAACTCGGCCCCCTTCGAGGGCGGCTGGCTGTTCAAGGTGCGCGTCACCGACGAGCCGGCCGACCTGCTGACCGCCGCCGAGTACGACGCCTTCATCAAGGGCTGAGGAGCCGTAACCGCATGTCGCTTCTGAACACGCCCCTGCACGAGCTCGACCCGGCCGTCGCCGCCGCCGTCGACGCCGAGCTGCACCGCCAGCAGTCCACCCTCGAGATGATCGCCTCGGAGAACTTCGCCCCGGTCGCGGTCATGGAGGCCCAGGGCTCGGTCCTCACCAACAAGTACGCCGAGGGCTACCCCGGCCGCCGCTACTACGGCGGCTGCGAGCACGTCGACGTGATCGAGCAGATCGCCATCGACCGGGTCAAGGAGCTCTTCGGCGCCGAGCACGCCAACGTGCAGCCGCACTCGGGCGCGCAGGCCAACGCCGCCGCGATGTTCGCGCTGCTCAAGCCCGGTGACACGATCATGGGTCTGAACCTCGCGCACGGCGGGCACCTGACCCACGGCATGAAGATCAACTTCTCCGGCAAGCTCTACGACGTGGTCGCTTACCACGTCGGCGACGACGGCCAGGTCGACATGGCCGAGGTCGAGCGCCTCGCCAAGGAGAGCAAGCCGAAGCTGATCGTGGCCGGCTGGTCGGCGTACCCGCGTCAGCTCGACTTCGCCGCGTTCCGCCGGATCGCGGACGAGGTCGGCGCGTACCTCATGGTCGACATGGCGCACTTCGCCGGCCTGGTCGCCGCGGGCCTGCACCCGAACCCGGTGCCGCACGCCCACGTCGTGACGACCACCACGCACAAGACCCTCGGCGGCCCGCGCGGCGGTGTGATCCTCTCCACGGCCGAGCTGGCCAAGAAGATCAACTCCGCGGTCTTCCCCGGTCAGCAGGGCGGTCCGCTGGAGCATGTGATCGCCGCCAAGGCGGTCGCCTTCAAGGTGTGCGCCACCGAGGACTTCAAGGAGCGCCAGCGCCGTACCCTGGAGGGCGCCCGCATCCTGGCCGAGCGCCTGGTCAAGGACGACGTGAAGGCCGTGGGCGTGGACGTGCTGTCCGGCGGCACGGACGTGCACCTGGTCCTGGTCGACCTGCGCGACTCGGAGCTGGACGGTCAGCAGGCCGAGGACCGCCTCCACGAGGTCGGCATCACCGTCAACCGCAACGCGATCCCGAACGACCCGCGCCCGCCGATGGTCACCTCGGGTCTGCGCATCGGTACGCCCGCCCTGGCCACCCGCGGCTTCACCGCCGAGGACTTCGCCGAGGTCGCGGACGTGATCGCCGAGGCGCTGAAGCCGTCCTTCGAGGTGGAGGCGCTCCGGGCCCGGGTGACGGCACTCGCCGCGAAGCACCCGCTGTACCCCGGTCTGAAGTAATTTCGTACGCTTTCATACGTACGAACATCAGGGGCATCGCGCACACTGGGTCGGTGGGCGCGGTGCCCCGCACCATGCACCGCCGCATGAACGATCCCTCTCTTCTGAACCACCCTTTCCCGGTGGACAGCGTCGTCCGCCGAACCCTTAGGAGTCCTCCCGTGGCCATCTCGGTCTTCGATCTCTTCTCGATCGGCATCGGCCCGTCCAGCTCGCACACGGTCGGCCCGATGCGGGCGGCCCGGATGTTCGCCCGGCGACTGCGCAACGAGGACCTGCTGGACTCCGTCGCCTCGGTCCGGGCGGAGCTGTACGGCTCCCTGGGCGCCACCGGACACGGCCACGGCACGCCCAAGGCGGTGCTGCTGGGCCTGGAGGGCGACTCGCCGCGCACGGTGGACGTGGAGTCGGCCGACGAGCGGGTGGAGAAGATCAAGGACGGCGGCCGGATCCGGCTGCTCGGCGAGCACGAGATCGCGTTCTCCTTCGACGACGACATGGTGCTGCACCGCCGCAAGGCACTCCCGTACCACGCCAACGGCATGACGCTGTGGGCGTACGACGCCGCCGGTACGGAGCTGCTGACGAAGACGTACTACTCGGTCGGCGGTGGTTTCGTCGTGGACGAGGACGCGGTCGGCGCGGACCGCATCGTGCTGGACGACACGGTCCTGAAGTACCCCTTCCGCACGGGCGACGAGCTGCTGCGCCTCACCAGGGAGACCGGTCTGTCCATCTCCGCCCTGATGCTGGAGAACGAGCGGGCCTGGCGGAGCGAGGAGGAGATCCGCGGGGGCCTGCTGGAGATATGGCGCGTGATGCGGGCGTGCGTGGACCGTGGCATGTCCCGCGAGGGCATCCTGCCGGGCGGCCTGAAGGTGCGCCGCCGCGCCGCGAACACCGCGCGCAAGCTCCGCTCCGAGGGCGACCCGCAGGCCCTCGCCATGGAGTGGATCACCCTGTACGCCATGGCCGTGAACGAGGAGAACGCGGCCGGCGGCCGGGTCGTCACCGCGCCGACGAACGGCGCGGCCGGGATCATCCCCGCCGTCCTGCACTACTACATGAACTTCGTGCCCGGCGCCGACGAGGAGGGCGTGGTCCGCTTCCTGCTGGCGGCCGGCGCGATCGGCATGCTCTTCAAGGAGAACGCCTCCATCTCCGGCGCCGAGGTCGGCTGCCAGGGCGAGGTCGGCTCCGCCTGCTCGATGGCGGCGGGCGCGCTGGCGGAGGTGCTGGGCGGCTCCCCCGAGCAGGTGGAGAACGCCGCCGAGATCGGCATGGAGCACAACCTCGGCCTGACCTGCGACCCCGTCGGCGGCCTGGTGCAGATCCCGTGCATCGAGCGCAACGGCATGGCCGCGGTGAAGGCGGTCACTGCGGCCCGGATGGCGATGCGCGGCGACGGCTCGCACAAGGTGTCCCTGGACAAGGTCATCAAGACGATGAAGGACACCGGCGCGGACATGTCGGTCAAGTACAAGGAGACGGCCCGGGGCGGGCTCGCGGTGAACATCATCGAGTGCTGAGGGTGCGGGCCCCGACCGGCGCATTCGCACGCGGTCGCCGCCGGGGCGGGGTCGGCCTTCCGCCGCGAATGTCCACAACGGTGCGTCTCCTGGCGAGAGACGCCGTCCTGGCGGGAGGCGTCCGTTCGGTCAGAGGGGACTGCCGGAGCCGTCGGGCAGCTCGCACCACACGGTCTTGCCCCGCGCGTTCTGCGTCACGCCCCAGCGTGCGGTCACGGCGTCGAGCAGGAGGAGGCTTCGGCCCATCTCGTCGTCCGTGCCCGGGTGGCGCAGGACCAGCCAGGTGGGCTGGGCTCTTCGGAGTGGACGTACCACCTAAACTCTGGGCGATTCTGGACGAGTCGGTCGTCCGACGGCGGGTGCTGCCGCCCACGGGCATGGCGGAACTACTGGAGCACATCGTCGAGGTGGCCAGGGCTACGCGTTCCATTGTGCAGATCGTTCCGGAAACCGTGGTGGCCCATCCGTTCATGATGGGGACGACGCGGATCATGACCTTTGTGGACGCGCCACCGCTGGTGTACACGGAAGGAGTGCACCATGGCCAGGTCATCGACTATCCGTCCCTCGTGATGGATCACCGGGAGTCGTACGATCCGCTCAGGGCCGCCGCACTGGCGCCGGAGGCGTCCCTGACCATGATCGAGGCAGCGGCGGAGGATTACCGGAATGAAGCCCGACAGCAGGACCGACCTGAACTACCTGCGGTGGCGCAAGAGCAGCTACAGCAACGGCACCGGGGGGGAATGTCTCGAAGTCGCCGATAACCTCCCCGGCCTCGTCCCCGTCCGTGACTCCAAGGATCCCCGCGGCTCCGTCCTCCTGTTCCCGGCGGACGCCTGGAGCCGGTTCGTCGAGGCCCTCGGGGGCCACCGCACCGCCGGAAGGCATGTGTCGCTCTGAAAAGCGGGAGCATCCCGGCTCCTACTGTTCACACTCCGCTCATTTGAGTGCACGGGTTACATTTGCCCGCCAAATGCTCACCCTTTTCGGCAGAGTAAGGGGTCATGCGCCCCCGGCAGCACGCGCTCGCCCAGCCGTCATATCTCGAAGCGGAGGGAGGCGACAGCGGCCTTCGGACAGGGTTCGATGCCCGTCACACGCTCGCGCCGGCGCTCCGTCGCAGGGCGCGTCCGATCCGGCGCACCACGGTGGTGGGTTTCAGCCCGCCTTCAACGCGCAGGAGGAAGCTGACCGGGGAGGAGGCGAGTGCTGCGTCGCGCTGTCTCCGGGCTCCGCCGAGGATGCCGACGGCTGTCGCGCCGACGCCGGCCACGATGCCCGCCGCGCTGCCGGCCACGGTGCCGCCGACCGTGCCGAACAGCCCGCTCACCAGGGCCGCCGAGGTGGGGGTGTCGAACGTGGTGCTGACGGAGGTGGTGATCGTCTGCAGGCCGACGCCCTTCATGGCCTTGCGCAGCTTCACCAACTCGACTTCGAAGTCCTTGTGCACCGCCTGCCGCACGTACATGTCCAGTGCCCGCGAACTGCGGATGCCGGCCAGTTCCTCGCGCAGGTCCGCCGCCGTCCGGGCGATGGCGTCCATGTAAGCGAAGAACTCCGGCTCGTACTTCTTGCGGAGTTCCACGATCTTCTCTGCGGGCACCTCGGCAAGCCCCGCGGGGAGCACGCACCGCACCGACAGCACCCCGACCCGCCCTGTCAGGTCGCCGGTTCCGACCGGGGCCGGGGCACCACCCAGGAGGACCGCCGCCATCCGCTCGGCGTCCCAGGGGTCGACGGCCGTGTGGGCGGCCTCCTGGTCGGTGACGGGGAGGAAGGCGGTGTGGCCCGCGAGTTCGGCGGTCAGCGCGCACTTGTAGACCCAGGCGAGCGCCGGGTCCATCCCCACCCACGCGTGGTGCGCGTCATGGCTGACCGTGTTGCGCACTCGCCGCACCGCCAGTCCGGTACCGAACAGGGCGTCCCTCAGCTCCGGCGACATCTCCCCCGGGTACAGGCCCGCCAGAGTCCGACCCCCGGCCGAGGAGAAGCGCCCTCTGTTGCCCACGGGTGCCGGTGTGCCGGGCGGCGAGGGTTCGGCGTTCACCACGTCCACGGCGTCCGGTCCGCCGGTGCCGTGGACACCGAAGCGGCTCCGCACCTCCTCACCCCGCTCGTCCACGAGTCGCAGCAGGTGCCGTGACGCCGCCTCGACGGCCTCGGCGGGGTCGATGTCCTGGATGAAGCCGAGGTCGTCCCGCAGGACACGGACGTGGTCCGGGTCCGAGACGCGGAAGCCCTCGGGCACCACACGGGCCATCTCCGGTAAGTACAGCGCGGCGGCTTTGATCCACGCCGGATCACGGAAGTGGACGTACGGGTAGTACAGACCGGTGCGCTGCACGAACACGCTCCTCCGCGGAAGTCCCCGAGCCCTTCGGGCCGTTACCCGGTGATGCTATGCGCACTGGGCTCGGCCCCGTCCGGGTGTGTTCCGCCCCCGATCGTCTGCCCGAGCTGATCGGGCTCCAGCACGCTGCCCGCGGGGCCGGCCGGGTTGACGTAGAGCGCGTGGCCGGGGGGCAGGCGGTCCAGGAGGGCCGGGACGGTGACGCGTTCGAAGGCGAAGCCGCCGACGCTGTCGAGGTGGGTCGAGGAGGTGAAGACCGGGACCACGAGCCCGCCGTCCTCCACTGCGGCAGTCACCAGGGATCCGTCCGGCAGGGTCAGCACCGCCACCTCGGCGGTGGCCAGGGCGCGCAGGACGTCCTCGGGTGGTCCGTAACCGGTGACGGCGAGCTGGAGGGCCGTGTCGACGTCGTCGGTGGGCTCGGGCCAGCCGAGCGATTCCGGGGAGGGGCGGTACGCCTCGTTGTCCTCCCACTCCTCGATCTCGCCTGTCGCGCCCGTGCGCCAGCGGCCGACCACGACCCGGTCGGGCGGCACGCCCTCGCCGTCCCAGCCGGGGTCGATCATGCTGATCCAGTGGTCCGGCGCGAGCCGTGCGGCCTCGACGATGTCGTCGGGGGGCGTGGGCATCATCGCTGTCCCGCTCCGGTCACTCGGCTCGTCGGCCGCCATCCGTCCTCCTGCTTCGTCTACTGGGCATCCGGATCACCTGTCCCGAGGGGCGGCAGTCCGAGGATCTCCCGGAACCGAGCGGCGAGGCGCGCGACCGTCCGGGGGTCCGTCCCTTCCGCCGCCAACAGGTCGGCGAGCCGGCGCACCCCGTCGCGGTACGTCTCCGCGGCGTACCGCCAGTCCGCCAGCACGGAGTCCGCATCGCCCGGCAGGAGCAGCGTGAGGGCCGTGTCCCATGCCCGGACGGCGTTCGGGTCCGGGCTCGCGGTCTCGAAGGCCGTGAACGCCGAGCGCCAGATCCGGCGCGACACAGCGGCCGCGACGGCCCCGAGGGCGTCCGGCCACGGGCCGGGGCGGACCAACAGCAGCCGCACCTGGTCGAGCGGCGCCAGTCCACTGCCCCGCACGCCTCCGCCGAGTTGCGCCTCGACGTCCATTCCGGGGGTGATCTCGATGCCCGCGTCCCTCAGTTCGGCCAGGGTGACGATCTCGGCGCCGGTGAACCCCGGCGGGTTGCCGGACAGGTCGTCCGCGCTCACCCGGCCGGCGATCCACTGGCGCCGGGCCTCCTCGGACGGCGGCGCCTGAAGCGGGGTGTCGTCACCGACCGTGACGACGTCGGGAGCGGGTCCGGAGGGCTGGGCCGCGGGCGCGGGTTCGAGCACGGGCTCGGGCACGGGCTCGGCCTCGGACCCGAACTCGGCCTCGGACCCGGGCGCAGGCACGGACCCGGGCGCAGGCACGGACCCGGGCTCGGGCGCGGGCTCGGGCGCGGGCACTGACCCGGGCTCGGGCTCGGCCTCGGACCCGGACCCGGCCTCGGACCCGGGCGCAGGCACGGACCCGGGCGCAGGCACGGACCCGGGCTCGGGCTCGGGCACTGACCCGGGCTCGGGCTCGGGCTCGGGCTCGGGCTCGGCCTCGGACCCGGCCTCGGACCCGGGCGCAGGCACGGACCCGGGCTCGGGCGCGGGCACTGACCCGGGCTCGGGCTCGGGCTCGGCCTCGGACCCGGCCTCGGGCGCGGGCTCGGGCTCGGGTGGACGGGTCTGCGACCAGTGGGCTCCCGTGTCGTCCTGGGGCGAGGTCAGCACGAGGAGGCTCTCGTTCACCGCCGGCCGCCGGTCGAGGAGCCGGAGGGGCCGCGTCGGCAGCCACACCGTCCGGGCGGCCCCCGTCCGGGCGGCGACCGCCTCGGCCAGGGCGGTATCGCCTGCCCCCACCCCGACGGGGACGACCGTGACGTCCTGGTCGAGCTGCGCCAGAACGGGATCGTGGGAGAGCAGCTCGGCGATCTCGTCGTAGGGCACCGGGCGGGTGGTGCCGTCCGGCCAGGGCATGTCGACCCGTCCCGGGGTGGTGCCGCTCATGTCCAGTACGTATCCACCGGGGTGGTCGTTCTTTCCGGCGCCCTTGCGGTGCCAGGGTGCCAGGGCCCCGCGGCTGTTGTTCAGGCCGCCGTCGGGTGAGATCACGTAGCGGTCCGCCCACATACGGCTCGGGGCGGGCTTCCCCGTCCAACTGCGGCCGGTGCTCCTGCCGTTCACGGAGGTGATGAGGGTGCGGTCGTCCAGCGCGCCGTGGCGTTCGAGGTCGTACGCGGCGAGCGCCGTGGGGTCGTAGGCGTCACGGCCCAGGGCCGCCGCCGAGGCCGCCAGCCGGAGCAGGTCCGCCCGCAGGGCCTCGTCCCCCGGGTCCGCACCGGAGCCCAGGTGGAGCGCCTTCGCCGTCAGGGCGTCGGGATCGGGATGGTTCTCCACGCTCTCCACGGCCTTGACCGTGGCCCACAGCGCGTTCTGCCGGTCGGCCGCGGTGACCGGCGCCGACGTACGCAATCCCAGCACCTGGCGGGCCCACCGGTCCGGGTCGTGCCGTGTGATCAGCTCGCGGGCCCGGTCCACGGAGGGCAGGGGGACGAAGTCGGGCAGCGCGGACCGGGGGTCCGTCGCCAGACGCGCCGACGCGGCCTCCAGCATCGTCCGTACGTCCTCGGGGTCCGGCGGCGCGGGCCGGGTGCCGGGGGTGGTCGTCAGGCCGTGGTGCGCGCGGGTGACCCGGTCGAGCAGGTCGAGCGTCAGCTCGCCGTACTCCCGCAGGTTCCCGTCCCCGCGGCGCATGACTTCCAGGGCGCCGATGCCGCGCAGCAGTCGACGGTACGTGCCCGCCGGGTCATCCTTGTCGTTCTCCACGTCGACGCCGAACGTGGCCCGCAGGGCGCGGACCAGTCGCAGTGTCGTGTCCCGGGCCATGGCCGGGGTGAGGTCCGGGGAGGTCTCCAGGCCGGCCTGCGCGGCCAGGGTGTCGAGTTCGTCGGGGGTCGGTTCGGGGCGCAGCTTCACCATGTCCACCGGGTCGTTCGCCGGGGTGGTGCCGATACCGTGGTCGTACAGCTTTCCCTTCGCGTAACGGCTCAGGTGCTCCCTGTCCGGGGCGTAGACGTCGCGCCGTGTCGAGTTGGAGACGTCCTGGGCCGCCGACGGGACGGCGAGCGGGTCGGGGACGAACGGGCGGCTCCGCTTCAGGGCGGCGGCGGTGTGTCCTTCCGGTCCGCTCCCCCAGCAGGACAGGAACACGATGGGGGTGTCCCGGTCCAGCCGGGACACGCTGGGGCGCCGCCGGAGGTAGCCGCCGGTTTCCGTGCCCGGGACCGGAACGTTGTTCTGGAACATGTTCTCGACCATGAGGGTCTGCCCCGGCAGGCCGTGGACCAGGAAGAAGTAGGGTTTGCGGCCCTTCCACGGCACCGGCCGGGGATTCCCGATCGGCTCACCGGTGACAGGGTCGTAGACGGACCACTCCGTTGACCGGGTCAGTTGCTGAAGCCACGGCTCGCGCCGGAGCAGGTCCGAGCCGTTGACCACCGCACGGCCGACGGGCCGGCCCTCGTCGGTGAGGGTGACCGACTTGACGTCCGCGTCCCGGAGGGTCTTCCCGTCGATCGTGTGCAGGACGCCTTCCCCGGGGTTCGGCCGTCCCTCGTCCGGCCCCAGGTCGTCGGGGTCGGCGGCGATCCACTCGCCCAGCGGCTCGCCCATCATCTCGTCCGCCGACTCGCCCATCGACTCGTCGCCGAGGGCCCGGTCGTCGGTCACCTCGATGCGGTTCCGGCCGGTGTCGGGGTGCGGCTTCAGGGCGACCTCGCCGCTGTGCGACCACAGCGTCCTGCGCACCCGGGCCGCGGACCTGCGGGGCAGGTCCAGTCCCATGGCACCGGCGTTCGGCGAGACGAGCACCACCTCGGCGGAGCCCTCGCGTCCCGCCAGCTCCTCGTCCAGCGCCAGCAGTTCGGCGAACTCCTCGGTCGACAACCGCCACCGCTTGCCGCCGTCCGGCAGGGACAGCCTGACCTTGGTGTGGTCGCCGTCCTTCGTCCCGATCACGTACGGGAGGGGAGCACCGGGCCGGCGTGCCCACGGTGACGGACGGGGGTCCCGGTCGTCGCCGTCCACCACGTCGTACGAGGAGGTGTCCGGGTCCCGGGCGGGCCGGCCCGTCCAGTTCCGGCCCAGCGGGGTGCCGTCCGGTGCGGTCATGCGCGTGGCGTCGGACAGCAGGCCCTGCTTGCCCAGGTGGTAGGCGGTCAGCGCCGCCGGGCTGGTCGCCCGCCCGGCGGCCATCGCCTCCTGCGTCAGCTCGTACAGCCTGCGTACGCGGTGCGACAGATCGTCGACGTCGAAGCGCACCGGTGCGGGAGCGGAGTCCGTGGACCCGCTGTCCGAGTCGCTGTCCGAGTCGCTGTCCGACTCGCTGTCCGACTCGCTGTCCGACTCGCTGTCCGACTCGTCGTCCGGGTCGTCGTCCGGGTCGGGGTCGTCCCCGGGGTTGTCGTCGAGGTGCAGGAGGTTCCTGGCGAGCCGGTCCGGGCCGGTGGAGTAGTCCGCCGGGCCGAAGTCCTCCGGGCTCAGTTCCGCCAGCCGGTCGGCGGCTTCCGACAGGGGGGAGCGGTCGACCGTGACGACCGCCTGCCGCCGTGCCGCCCGCCCGGTGGCGCCGTCGATCGGGCCGACGGCGCCGATGTCCCGGCCGCCGCTCTCCGTGGTGACCGTGAAGTCCTCGGCCCGGACCGTGCCGCCGCGTGTCTCCGCGACGTCGCGCACGGCCTGCTCGTTGAGCTCCAGCTGACGCCGGATCTCGTCGAGGAGGAGGGCACGCACGGCCTCCGCCCGCTGCCGGCCGACCGTCCCGGCGTGCTCGACGGCGCCACCGGACAGGGCGAAGCGGGGGCCGTTGCTGTAACCGGTGACCGTGATCGTGGGCAGCCGGAGACCGGCCCTGAGGTCCCGCAGGCCGGACACCACGATCCGCTCGGCCAGGTCGGCGAGTCGCCGGCGCTGGTCCGGGTCGGTGACGTCCCGGTGGCGGTGCTCGAAGGCGACCCGGGACCGGGACGGGGACGGAGGAGGCTCCGGGGCGGGTCCGCCGTCGTCCGGCACCGCCACGCTCCCGGCCTCGTCGCCGAGGTCGGGGCCGGTGCCCGGCAGCGCTCCCGGGCCCGCCTGCCGCGACACCCCGTCCGCCGGGGCCAGGGTGACGGTGGAGACCGGCGGCGCGGCGGCGGCGGTGGGTCCCACGGCGTCGGAGGGCGACAGCCGGCCGGCGCGTGCGGCGCGCAGCAGGTGTGTCAGGGAGCCGGCGGTCAGGGACCGGTCCCAGCCCTGCCGGGCGGCGTACTGGCCGACGGTGTGCCGGAGCCCGCCCCAGGTGAGCAGGCCGGGGTCGGCGTTGCCGGCCGCCTGGATCCGCAGCCTCTCGAGGGCGCCGAAGCCCTCGATCAGCTCGTGGAACTCCGCCTCGCGGTCCGGGTCGGAGTCGATGTGCACGCCGTGGGTCTGGCGCAGGGCCCGCACCCAGTGCAGGGCGCGGTCGGTGCGCCCCGGCAGATCGTCGGGGAGTCCGCCCAGGTCGGCGAGCGCGTCGAGGGCGGCGGTCCTGGGCTCGGGACGGAACTCCTCGACGTGGCCCACGGGGTTGTCGGGGTCGTCGTACACGACCAGGTGCGGCGGCAGGCCGCCCTCGGCCTCGCTCGGCGAGATCTGCCGGTCCACGGTGAAGACGGTGCGGCGGGTCTCGTTGGCGACGTACTGGGCGGAGGAGGGATGGGCGAGCAGGTCCTGGTCGGCGCGCGTCATGGACAGCTCGCAGAGCAGCAGCCACACCGGCGTCTCGGGAGGGAGTGCCCGCATGCTCCTGCGCCGCGCCAGCACCCGGCCCAACTGCCGCGGGTGGACCGCCTGGTTGGCGCCGGTGCTGCGGCGGGGCAGGGTGGTGCGTCCGCTGTCGCCGTGGCCGACGGCGACGTAGGAGCCGGCCAGGCTCCGCGGCAGGGGCAGCAGGCCGCTCTGCCGCCCGGCGTACACACCGGGCAGCCCTTCCATGACGTTGACGTAGTGCTGGATGGCGGACACCACCCGCAGGGCCTCCTCCCGCAGCGCCATGTCGTGCGCGTCGAGGAACGCCCGCCCGGTCAGTGCCTGCCCGTCGACCGTGACCAGCGGGTACGAGTGGATGTCGGAGTCGGGGAAGAGGGTGCCGTCCGAGGCCCTGACGGTGGCCTCCGGGTCGTCCGGGACCAGGTCCGGGTCGGCGGGGACCCAGGTGCCGGCCGGATCGCTCCCGGGGGTCGGCGCGGTCAGGAACGGCACCCGGCGGCCGGTCGGAGCCGTTTCGAGGCGCAGGTCGCCGTAGGTGAACCAGGCGCGGGTGCCGGTGCGGCCGGCGATCACCCGTGCGAGGGCCTCGTTGCGGCCGTCCTCCTCCGCGATCAGGACCACCACGGGCACGTCCGGCCGCCGCCCCGGGTCGTGCAGCACCAGTTCGGCGAACTCCTCGTCCGACACCGGTCTTCCGTCCGCCAGCAGCCTTCCCTCGGCGTTCCGTTCGGCCACCACCGCGTAGGCGTCGGGCCCCCAGGGCGAGGGGCGGACGCCCTGGGGATCGGCCACCACGTCCATGTGCAGGCGGATGCCGGGACGTCCGGTCCAGTTCCTGCCGTACGGCACGCCGTCGTCCCCGCTGAGCGCGGTCTGCTGCGGGTAGCCCTGCCGGGTCAGCCCGTAGGCGGCGATGGCGTCCAGGCTGCCGGCACGGCCCCGGCGGTGGGCGCTGCTCGTGAGGGTGAGGGCGTCGTAGTGCAGGGCCGCGTCCACCGGCGCGTCCGGTGCCAGGTGCAACAGCGTCCGGGTGATGCCCTCCAGGTCGAGGCCGGCGCCGAAACGGGGGTGCCCGGCGCGCGCCGCTTCGATCACGCGCAGCGAGTTGAACAGTCCGTTGCGCAGGTCCGGGGAGAGCGGCTGGGAGCCGAAGGTGGCGTCGACGAGTGCCCACAGTTCCTGGAGGCGTTGCCGGGCCGCGCTGTCGGTGGGCGGCGGTGCGGCGGCGGACCGCGCCGCCGGCTCCGGGGTGAGGTGCGGCAGCGGCAGCGGCGCGGGCGTGTGCGGCTGCGGCGTGTGCGCGCCGGTGGTGCCGTCCCACAGGGCGCGGACGGCCGTGTAGGCGTCGCTGCCGTCACCCGGGCCGCCCTCGGCGACGTCCCACAGCGCACGGGCGCGGGCCAGCGCCTCGTTCTCGGTGTCGGTGGCCTCGACGGGGTTGACGTCCGCGGGACGCACCCCGCGGGGGCGGGCCGGCTCGACGCTGCGCGGGTGGCGGGGCTCCTGCCGGGGGCCCTCGCCGTACAGCCGGCGCAGCAGGGGGTACAGGGCGGGCTGGCGGGTGCGCACCCACTCCGGGCCGGCGTTGTTGCGGGGCAGCCCGGTGTAGGGGTCGTCGCCGCCGTTGGCCATGAGGTAGACGTTGCTGAGCTGGGCGAAGAACTCCAGCTCGTCGCGGCTGCTGTAGTTGGGGGCGCTGCGGCGGCCGTCGGCGTCGTAGCCGTAGAGGGGGCCGTCGGGCCAGTTGCCCGCCTCGCCGGCCCGGGTGGTGGTGCGGAAG
Source organism: Streptomyces sp. NPDC059787 (assembly GCF_042732315.1). Classification (NCBI taxonomy): domain Bacteria; kingdom Bacillati; phylum Actinomycetota; class Actinomycetes; order Kitasatosporales; family Streptomycetaceae; genus Streptomyces; species Streptomyces sp. NPDC059787. The sequence continues at coordinate 97,542 of NZ_JBHWHX010000004.1, read as the reverse complement.
GTGTTGGTGATGCGCTGCCGGTCGACGGGGTCCAGACCGTGCAGGTGGATGGTGTGGGCGAATTCGTGCAGGGTGGTCGAATAGCCGTTGGGATAGGCGGACTTGCCGGTGCCGACGGTGGTGCGTTCGCCGAGCAGGTTCTCCTCGGTGACGGCCGCGGTGCGTGTGCCGACACCGCGGACGTCGTCCCAGGGGCGGCCGTCGCCGGTGACGGCGCCCCGCAGGAAGCGGAAGGCGTCCAGGGAGGTCAGGGCCTCGCCCTTGGGCACCACCAGGACCCGTGAGCCGCCCTTGAGCAACCGGGCCGCGACGTCGGGGTCCTGCAGCATCCGGGCGATCTGGGCACGGGCCCGGTCACCGGCGGAGACGGGCTGCTCGACCCCGTCGGGCACCTGGGTCATGAGGCGCGCCGCGACCGAGGCGAACTCGGCCGGGGTGAGCTTGGTCGGGGTGAGCTTGGTCGGGGTGGGCCCGGTCGAGGTGAGCCCGGTCGAGGCGCGCCCGGTCGAGGTGAGCCCGGTCGAGGTGAGCCCGGTCGAGGTGAGCCCGGCGCTCAGGGCGTCCACGAGCACGGGGTCGGCGGCCAGCCGTTCGCGGTGCGCGGGCGGCAGCGACGCCAGCGCCGCGTCACGGTCGGCGGCGGACAGGCCGGGCAGCCGCGCGGCGAGTGCCCGGACCGGGTCCGCGGTCACCTCCGGACGGACCCGCAGCCCGTCGGCGAGCGCGGTCAGCTCGGCGCGCAGCGCGGGCAGGTCGGCGTCGGTGACGCCGAGAGCGCGCCAGGTCTCCTCGTGGCGGGTGAGGGCGTCGGGGTTCCGGGCGGCGGAGTCGAGCAGTTCGCTGAGCCGTACGACGAGGGAGGGGGCGGCGCCGGCGGGCCGCGCGGCACGGTAGGCGTCCTCGCGCGCGAGAACCGACGTGACCGTACGGGGGCCGTCGGCGGGGGTGCGGTGCAGTGCCCACAGCAGGTCGAGGAGGTCGCGTCCGCGTAGCTGCGGGTCGGTGCCGGTGGCCAGAGCGAGGGCGGCGTCCGCCAGGGAGTCCGCAGGGGCCGGCACGGTGAAGCCGTCGGCCGTGACCGTGCCGGAGGCAGGCCGGTCCACCGCCGTGACCGTGATGTCGACGCCGTTCACCGACAGGCCGAGCACCCGGCCTCCGCCCGTGCCGGGCAGGACCCGCACCGACGCTCCGGGCAGCTCCCGCTCCAGCGCCGCGCGTATCCCGTCGACGGCGGGCAGGGTGGCCGCGGGCAGCTGGAACTCCACGGTGCCCAGCGGGCGTTGTTGGCCGAACTGCACCCGGCCGCGGGCGGCTCCGGCCAGCACCACCGGGTGGCCGAGGCCCTGCAGCACGGCGCCGAACCGGCGCGCGACGTCCAGCTTGCCGGTGTCGTCACCGGACGGCGTGCCCGGCGTGCCCGAGGGGGCCGGAACAGCGCGGGCGGCCGGAGTGGCGGTGGGCGCCGACGGCGGCGGCGGGGGTGCGGGCTGTACGGGTTCCTTCGGCGGGGCGGGGGGTTGTGCGGGTTCCTTCGGCGGGGCGGGGGGTTGTGCGGGTTCCTTCGGCGGGGCCGGGGGTTGTGCGGGTTCCTTCGGCGGGGCCGGGGGCGGTGCGGGTTCCTTCGGCGGGGCCGGGGCCGGGGGCGGTGCGGGTTCCTTCGGCGGGGCCGGGGGCGGTGCGGGTTCCTTCGGCGGGGCCGGGGCCGGGGGCGGTGCGGGGACGGTCGCGGCGGTCTTCACCTGGTCGGTCCGGACGACGACACCCAGCCGGTCGCTGAACAGGGCCGCCACGTTGGTCAGCCAGTCGGCGGCCTCCGCCGCGTCCAGACCCGGGCGGACCGACTCGCTCATGTAGCGGCCCGACTTGTCGTTCACCACCCAGGAACGCAGCTTCTCGCTCCAGCGGAACTCGCCGGACACCCGGCTGCGGCCCGGCAGCGTCCGGCCGGCCGTCTCCCCGCCGCCGTCGACGAAACCGGCGGCGATACCGGTGTGGCCCAGCCCGTCGAGCGTCCTGCGCAGCGACTCCGCCGTCAGGTCGGGGTCCTTCTCCCGCATCCCCGCCAGCAGCGCGTCGAACTGCTCCGGCGTGACGATCCCGCTCAGGTCCTCCGTGCCGAGGATCACCCGGCCGTCATCGGTGACCGTGTACAGCCACACCGCGTCGCGGTTGCCGGTGATCAGCAGGTCCGGGTCGACCTCGTCCAACGGCACCCACAGGGGGTTGAGCCGTACGTCGCCGTCCTGGTCGCGTTCCTCGTTCTTGATCCGCTTCGGGAGAACCGAGTCACCGAACCGGTCGCGGGCTTCGGCGTCGCTGCCGTCGTAGTGGTTGACGCCGTTGTAGTAGACCTCCGTCTGCCGTGTGGCGTTGTCGGGTCCGGCGCCGCTGACCCGTCGGGGACCCGCCGGGAGCGACCGCACCACGTCGACCCGCAGGTCGAACGCGTGCGCGGCGAGGGGCAGGAAGGTCTCCCCCTCCGGCGTCCCCCAGCGCTGCTCCCAGTTGACGACGGCGTCCAGGAGCCTGGTCAGTTCCGTGTCGTCCAGCGGCGCGGTGCTCTGTGTGTAGGCGGTACCGAGCAGTCGGCCCAGTGCGCGGTCGTCGAGCTCGTCGGGTGCCGGCAGCAGGTCGTGCTGATCGAGGTGCTCGAACATCCGGCGCGGGCTCAGGTCCTCGGCCTCCGCCTCCAGGACGGCCCGGGCGTCCTGCGGGGAGATGCCCGGGTCGGCGGGGAGCGACGCCATGCGGGCGTCGACGTACCGCTTCAGCAGTTCGGCGGGGTCGAGGGCCTCGGGGACGGGGACGCGCCGGACGCCGTGGTGGGCGAGGAGGGCGAGCCTCTCCGCCCGGTTCATGCCCCGGACCCGTGCGGCGAACGCGTCGGCGACCGTCTGCCGGAACTGGCCGACGATCTGCGGATGCAGCCGGCCCGCGCTGCGGGCCACGTAGTCCTCCAGGTAGGACCGCATGGCCCGGAGCGCGGCCTGTGAGGGACCGGTCGGGGCCTTGCCGGTCCTGGCGCGGACCTCGGTCCGGTGACGCAGTTCGGCGCGTACGGCGTCGGGGTCCCCGAGCAGGTCGTACGCGGCGCGGTCGGTGGTGGCGAGGCCGCCCAGACGGCTGCGGATGTGCACGGGGTCGCCGGCCATGAAGGAGTACAGAAGGCACTCCCCCGTACCGGGCACCGGCACCCGACGGCCTCTCGCCCGACCGCTGTCGCTCTCCGACTCGGAGCCCTTCTTGCCGTCCTTTTGAGACGGGTCCGGCTTCGGCTCCGGCTCCGGCTTCGGCTTCGGCTCCGGCTTCGGCTTCGGCTTCGGAGCCAGGGGCTTCGGGTCCGGCTTCGGGACCGGGTTGGTCGGCAGGGCCAGCTGGTAGTGGCGGTTGTCGAGGCTCAGGACCACGTGTGCGCCGGAGTGGGGGGACGGGCCGACGAGTTTCTGGAGGTCGCCGGTGCCCGTCGGGTCCTCGGGGGCGAAGTCCTGGAAGCCGCCGTCGCTCCCGACCACCGTGACGCGCACGCCGAAGGTGCGTGCGGCGAGCAGCGGGAGCAGGTCGGACGCGCCGTGGTTCCAGCCGGCCTCGGACGGGGCGTCGCCCCGGCGGAGGAGCTGGGTGATCGCCAGTTCGGCCCGTACCTCGGGGGACAGCTCGGCGACGTGCGGGATCAGACCGCCGAGGCCGTCGAACTCACGGCGTGCGGGAGTGTCCGTTCCGAGGTCCAGGCCCGCCGCGGCGATCTCCTCCGCGCTGAAGGTGTCGGTGTGGTCGGGGGCGACAACGGCCAGCAGGTCCTCGTCGGCGTGGTCGGTGAGCCAGGAGGCCGTCCTCCGGCGCATCTCGGACATCGCCCGCGGGTCGGTGAGGTCGATGCCCTGCGCGGCCAGCAGCCCCGGAGCGGCGCGTTCGAGGCCCTCGGCGAGCGCGCGGAAGAAGGCGTCGCCGTCCTCCGGCACGTCGTGGAGCGTGTACGTCTCGCTCGTGGGCGACGTGAGGACGGTGTCCGGTGCCTCACCGGTCCTGGTGTAGCGGGGCGGGGCCGGGGGCTTGGCCACGGGCTTCTTGGGCGGGGCCTGGTAGGTCACCGCGGGCGGCTCGGCGAGACCGTCCAGTCCCTTCCGGCCCTCCTCGGTGGCCGCGAGCCGGTGCCAGCGGGTGAGCTGGTCCGTCCCGGCCCGTACCCGGTGGTACTCCGCCGCGGCCTTCTCCGCCGTGTCCTTGAGCGCGTCCAGCTCGGCGCGCCGGGTGTCGAAGGCGTCGCGTGCCGTGTCCCGGCGGGCGGTGGCCTCGTCGAGGGCCCGGCCGGGCGCCTTCGCGGACAGCAGGGCCGCGTCGAGCCGTCCGTCGGCCAACGCCTTCTCGGTGCGCGCGGTCTCCAGCCGCAGGTCGGCCGCCTTCCGCAGTTTCCCGGCGGCCTCTTCCGCGTCGGCCAGGCGGGCCAGGGCGGCGTCCTGCTCGTCCCGCAGGAACTCCGCCCAGCCGTCGTGCTCGGGCTGGGCGTACTCGTCGTCGGCGAAGGCGTCGACCTCGGCCCGCGCGGCGGCCACGTTCGCGTCCGCGACGCCGTGGTCCCGGCGGGCGTCGGCCTCGGCCTGTGTCAGGGCCCTGTCCGCGTCCTCGACGCCCGTCCGGGCGAGGTCGACCGGGCGTGCCGCCGCGCGGGCGATCCCGGCGGCCTTGTCGAGGGAGGCCTGCGCGGCGTCGAGGTCCGCGCGCAGCCCGCCGGAGGCGCGCCGCTTCTTCCAGTAGGCCTTGTCCGCGTCGACCCACGCCTTGCTCGCGCTCTCGACCGCGTCCCACGCCTTCGAGACGCGCTCGGGGAAGTTCGTGTCGGTGATGATCCGCAGTTCGCGGGCGACGTCCTCCCGGATCCAGGTGACGACGTACGCCTCGGACTCCATGGCCTGCGGACCCGACCGGGCCTTGGCGAAGGTCCCGCCCCGGATCCGGTTGGCGAGCCTGGAGTCCACGATGCCGCGGTGCACGTCGCCGACGCCGATCCAGGTGGCCGGGACGGCGAACAGGAAGGACCGGCCCGTCTTGGGCTTGAGGTTGCGGGAGGTCAGGTGGTCGTCCCCGACCGGCATGACGTCACCGTCGAGGTCGTTGGGGCCGGGGCCGAAGGCGCCGATCTGGTTGAGGCCCGCGTTGTTGGGAGAGTCGTACAGGAAGCCGCCGCCGAGGCTCGAGGACTGGCTGTGCTCGACGGACGACGACGTGCCGGCGTTGTCCCCGTACCGTCTGAGCACCTCCAGTTTCTTGCCGTCGGCGACCGTCAGCAGCAGCGCGCGGCTGAAGTCGGGGGCCGAACGCAGTGACAGCTGTCCGGTGTCGGTGCCCACGAGGGACTTCTCGGTCAGCCCCGCCACCTGGTAGCCGTCCGGTTCGGTGGTGCGCGGGAAGAACGCCGTGACCGCCGTGGAGCTGGTGCCGTCCTCCAGTGCCTGCGCCGAGCCGGTGCCCAGGCGGGTCAGCCCGGTCTCCCTGGTTCTGCGCAGGAGGTCGGTGAGGGCGTCGTCGTCGGGACCGTCCTCGGCCTCCAGGGCCCGGAGGGGGAAGCCGACGTCGTACGCCTTCGTGAGGAGGAGGTCACCGGCCATGCGGATGTTCTCGATGCCGATGATCCCGCGCGGGTGCATGCCGTTCTCGGGGAAGGTGAACGACCGCGTGACACCGTCCCCGTCCCGGACCGTCAGTTTCTCCTCCACCCCGGAGAGCGGTACCGGGCGGGGCGGACCGGCGAGGGCGGGGTCGGCCGCCGGGTCGGGCGCGGGCAGCCGCCGGCCGGCCCCGGAGGTGCCGGTCCCGTCCGTTCCCGTCGATGACGGCGCCGGCTCCATCAGGCTGAGCGGCACGTGTTCGCGCAGCTCGCCGACGTCGTCCTCCTCGACGATGCTCAGCCGGCCCCGGAAGCGGTCGAGGGCCGTGGACTCCGCCTCCTCCAGGTCCGGGTCGGCCGGCGCGCCGGTGTTGGGGGTGTCGTCGGCCTCCAGGGTGATGCGCATCCGGTACGGGGTGACGACCTCCGCGTGCGGTTCGGTGGACGCCGCCCGGTAGATGGTGACGGTGGTCACCGTGTGGCTCGACGCGACCGTCTTCCGGCTGGAGCCGCCCTCGGTGTACGTGGGTCCGGCGGCCGGGACCTGGGGGTTGCCGGTGTACACCATCTGGCTGGTCAGGAAGCCGAGGTCGGCGCCGGCCGAGAACTCGGAGTTCTGCTGGGCGGTCTCGATCGCCCGCCGGTTCTCCTCCAGTTCGGCGCTGTGGTCGAGTCCGTCGAACACGGGCGTCCCGGGGATCAGTTCGACGCGTGCCCGCACCCGCCGGCTGCCGATCCGGATGCTGTCCCAGCCCCAGCCGCCGGCTTTGACCAGGGTCGACGGACCGGTGGTCGTCATCTCCCCCTTGAGCGCCCGGGTGGCACGACCCGTCACCAGCTGCCGGATCCGCTCCCGGCTCTCGTCGTCGAGTCCCAGCTTCCCGATCCGCCTGTCGAACGCGAGCAGCACGTCCGTGGGGTCCAGCGCGTTCACCGCGTACGTGCCGAAGGCGGCGCCGCGCATCCAGGGCTGCGGTGTCCAGGCCCGACTCGTGTAGCGGGGGACGTCGCCCATGCCGTCGTCGATCAGCCCCATCCGGTGGGCGCTCTTCTCCGGCAGATGCCCCAGCAGACCGCCCGGGCTGGTCAGTGCGGTCCCCGCGGCCCCGGCGAGGGAACGCGGCACGAGGGCGCTGCCCGCCGCGGCCGTTCCGACGCGGCCGGTGCCCAGCCGGCTGGTGAACAGCGCGAACCAGTGCTGCACGTCGCCGGCCACGAGCACCTGGTGGGTGAAGCCCTTGCGGTTCATGTCCGCGACGACGGTGCGTACGACGCTGAGACTGTACGTGCCGGTCCTCGAAATGGGGTTGGCGACGATTCCGTACGCGCCCATGAGTCCGTGCCCCGGATTCTGGGCGACGGAGTAGACCAGCTGGCCGCCGAAGACGAAGCCGGTGCTGTTGCTGGTCTTGCCGGCCGCCTGGCGGGTGCCGCCGAGCGTCATCTCGGTGTCCATGGACATCGGCGGGGTGAGGGCGCGCAGGTTCCCGACCGTCGTGGTGTACCGGAAGGTTCCCCACAGCTCGCCGTACGGCCCCTTGCCCAGCAGGCCGCTGCCCACCAGGCCCAGCGGCCCCGAACTCTGGTCGAAGCTCGACGTCAGGTACTGGGGGGTGAAGGTGCGGACGATGGCGTCCCGGGTGGGGGCGCCCTCCTTCACCAGCTGCCAGGCGCTGCCCGACGCCGTCCGCAGGACCCGGTCCACCTCCGCGGTCAGCGTGGGCGACAGCACCACGTTCACGATGACGAACGGGTGCTGCCGGAACTCCTTGAACTGCGGTGTCCCGCGGTCGGCGAGCCGTCCGGCGGGCTGCTGCGGGCCGGTGCCCGCGGGCAGGACGAGGTCGCCCTTCGCCAGGGCGAGGGCCCGCTCGGTGGTCATGGACGTGGGCGCGGGCTCGTCGGACAGGTACGGGTTGAGCGCCCCGTCCGCGTGCGGGTCCGCGTCGGGCGTGTGCTGGACGGGGACACCGATGAGCACCTGTCCGGTCATCGGGCCGCCGCCCCGCAGGTGGCCCCGCGGTGTCCGGCCGAAGAGCACGTTGACCGGTTCGTCCAGCACCAGCAGTCCCGGCAGCCCGAGGCCGAGACCGCGGATCAGGCCGCGGGGCCGCCAGTAGCCGCTCAGGCTCGCGGTGAGGGCGAGGTCGTAGCGGTACAGGTGGGTGGGCTTGTTGGTCACCGACATCGGCTCGTTGGTGACCGTCGAGCCGAAGCCGGTCTCCGACTCCCACTGCCAGCCCTGGCGTGCGCCCAGGGTCAGCCCGAGCGTGTTCCGGGGCAGGCCCGCCTCGTCGCGGTCGTTGTCGCGGCCCGAGAACGTGCCCTCGAAGCCCAGGTCCACGCCTCGTTTCACGCTCGTCTGGCCGTCGATCCGGTCGACGCCCTGGGCGCTGAAGCGCATGCCCTCGTCGACGTCCTTGCCCTCGTAGCGGCGCCCGGTCAGCGTCCCGTGCACGCGGAGGGTGTAGTAGACCGTCCCGACGGAGTCGGGGTCCCTGAGCCTGACCGGCAGGCCGACCGTGGTGAGCGCCTCCAGGTTCGCGGTGACGCTCTGCTGGGACAGCACACCGAGGATCTGCAGGGTGTTCTGGAGCGCGATCCGGTACTTGACGGGATCGGTCCACCGGGGCGGCATGGGCAGGCTCTCGGCCGCCCGGAGCACCTGGTCGGGCCTGCGCCCCAGCAGGTCGTTGAAGCGGGTGCGCCAGCCCTTCGGCAGGTTCGGCGGCAGCAGCTGGTCGAGGGGCACCACCAGGTCCTGGTTCAGGTTCGAGACGGCGTCGACCACGCCGTCGGCGAACGCGTCCAGCAGGGTGCGGCCGACGCCGTCCGCCGCGTCCGGGGTGACCCGGGTGCGCAGGCCGTCGTCGAAGGTGAACTCCTTCACCCGGTGCATGCCCAGGGTGCGCGGGCGGTCCACGGTCAGGTAGGGCGGCACGAACGGCGGTGCGGCGCCGTTGCGCAGGGCGAGTGCGGTCCCGTCGTCCCATCCGGCCAGCCGCCGCGCCTCGGAGCTGGTCATCCGGTCCAGGCTCCAGGTGAGGAAGCGCGTCGGCGGCGCGTTGTCACCGGCCCGCCGCACCCGCACCGACTTCACGACCAGGTAGAGCGCGGTCCTGGGGCCCTTCACCTGTCCGGCCGACTTGAGGGTGCCGGCCCCGCCGAGTCCGACCGACCAGGTCTTCGCGTACGAGTACTGGGCGGTCGGCCCGAACTGGAGCCGCAGGTCGAAGGGGGCCGTGCCGGGGTCGAAGAAGTTGAAGGCGGGTCCTGCGACGGCCTGCAGCAGCAGGCTCCTGCCGTCGGCCCGGCTCCGTTCGCTGCGGACCGTCGAGGTGTTGATGTCCCGCATCTCGGCCTGGTCGGTCTCGCCGACGAGGATCGCCGTCCGCGGGATCACCTCCTCCACGACGAAGACGCCCAGCGGTGACTTCTTCTTGTCGTCGGCGAACAGCGGCGGGGTGGTGATGCGGCCGCGCGCCATCGTGCCGCCGTGCCGCTGGAAGCTGTCGCCGGAGAAGAAGATGTCCAGCTCGGTGTAGGCGGAGCTGCCTGGGAGGACTCCGATCTGCCGGGCCGCCCAGTCGCGGATCGCCGCGACGGGACCGAACCCCTCGATACGGACGAAGCGGTACTGGGAGTTGCGGTCCAGGGTGATCGACCGGGGGATCCGGCCCGGCTTCGGGATCTTCGTCACGCTGTCGGGCAGGCGGACCAGGAGGCCCTTGCGGACGCCGAAGGAGAACCGGGCGGGCACGGCCGAGTCGGCCTCGGGATCGGGGGTGGTGCCGGGCTCGGGGTCGATGCCCGTGACGACCCGCCCGGCGGGATCGGTGACGCGGAACTCGTAGTGGATGTCGTCCAGGAACGCCCGCGACTTGTCCAGCGTCCGGGTCTCCATCTGGTTCATGCGCTGGTCGGTCAGCGTGTAGCCGACCTTGTTGATGAAGCCGAACCGCAGGGCGAGACGGCCGAAGCCGCCGAACGCCGCGGTGCCCGCCGGGCCGATCGGCCCGCCGAGGCCGTACTGGGAGTTGGCCTGCATGTTCTTGGTCAGCCCGAAGGTCGCGGCCGCCCGGTGCATGCTGTCGATCTTCGTCGAGTCGCCGATGCCGTCGTCGAACGGGGCCCAGTTGCCGTGGTGACGCGCTCTGACCCACAGGACGCGTGCCTTCCCGTCCGCGGTGACGTACGGGAACGGGCGTCCCTCGCCGTCCGCCAGCGTCTTTGGCTTGTCCCGGAGCGTCCGCCGGACGTCGTCCAGCAACTGTGCGCCGTCCGCGGGCCGGGCGTCCGGCCTGCGCTCCAGTTCGCGGTCGACGGTGTCCAGGGCCTCTTCCAGGCCGCGCAGGACGACCGTGCTCTGACCGAACGTGCCCGGATTGGCGAGGAGTTGTTCGATCTCGGCGGCGGTCAGGGTGGCCGGCAGCAGCGACTGGAGGTCGTCGACGTACGCGGGCATCCGCCGGCCGTCCTGGAACCGGGCCGGGGTGCGGCGCCTCGGCGGGGGCGCCATGGCGGGGTCGAGGCGCGGGGCGTTCGGAGACGGCGGGTCCGGCTCGGTGGTCAGCGTGACGAGGGCCGTCGTCGGGTCCGGCTCCAGGGGCGGAGGCGGGCCGGGAGGAGTGACGGTTTCGTTCCCGGCCGTGGCCGTGGTGGGCGACAGATGGGTGTCCGCCGGGGACGCGGGGGCCGGCCGGGCGGCCGACCAGTCGTCGGCCTGCTGACGCCGGCCGTCCGCTGTGGGCAGCAGGGAGAGGACGTGCGGCAGCGACGGGTCGCTCTGTGCGAGCAGGCCCACGGGTCCCGGTGAGGTCCACACGGCGCGGGCGGTCCCGGCGCCGGCGAGGGCTCGCCGGTCGGTGGCCCGCGGGTCCGTCGGGGTCGTGGAGGCGAGGACGATGTCGGCCGTGCGCGGGAAGTCGTTCAGCACCGGGTCCACCGCGAGCAGTTCGGCGATCTCCTCGTAGGGGACCGCGGCCCGGAATCCGCCGGGCAGCTCCATGGTGAGGTGGTCCGGTCCGGCCTCGCCCCGCACCAGGAACGGGGCGGGTTTGGCGGGGTCGGTGGTCCACGGCATCCTGGCCCGGCGCAGCGGGCGGTGGCCGCCGTCCGGTGTCGCCGCCATGACGAGGGCGGACCTGACGTCCACCGCCGCACCCGGTGGGCCCGGCGCCCAGCTCCGGCCGGCCGGGGCGCCCGAGTCGTCGAGCAGCAGGGTGTCCGGCGCGAGGGCGCCCAGGGACTCCAGGTGGAACGCGCCCAGCGCGACCGGGTCGTCCACGTCGACGCCGACGGCCGCCGCGCGCGCCACCAGGTCCAGGAGATCGGGCAGCCGGTCCGGGTCGGGCCGGCCCAGGTGCAGCACCCTGCCGGTGAGGGCGGCCGGGTCGGGGGTCCTGCTCTCCCACTCCAGGGTCTTCACGGTCGCCCAGAAGAACCGGGCCCGCTCGGGCGCCCCGATGACCACCTGGTCCGGGTCCAACCCCAGGAATCGGGCCGCCTCCTCGTTCACTTCCTCGTCCGTGAGACCGTCCAGCCCTTCGGCCACGGTGATCACATGCGGCAGGGTCACCAGGTCGGTGAGCACGGCGCCGGGGTCCCGGCGCACGGCGTCGGCGGCCCTGGCCAGCAGGTCCTCGTAGGCGTCGGGCCCCAGGTCGCCGTCCGGGTCGCCGTGTTCCGTCGTGCGGATCTCACGGGCCGCGCGCTCGAACAGGTCCAGACTGAACGGTACGGCGTCGCGCAGCACCGGGTCGGCGGCACGCAGGGACTCCAGCGCGCCGATCCCGGCGAGGAGTTCGCCGTAGCGGCTGTCGTCCTCGATCGCCACCCCGAACGTCTGCCGCAGTGCGCGCACCAGCCGCAGCGTCCGCTCGCGGACCTCCTCCGACGCCGGTCCCACCGGGTCGGTGTGCAGGCCCGCGGCGCGGGCGCGGTCGTCGAGCGCGGCGTCGTCGGGTTCCGGCCGGTGCTCCACCCACTTCCCGCGCCGGCCCCGCGAATCCATGATGATGTAGTGGGCGACCCGGCCGTCCTTCTCGAACTTGAAGCCGACTTCCTGGGTGGCGCCGTAGACGGTGCGGCCGGTCTCGTTGGCCACGTGCTGGCTCTGGCTGACGTCGGCCAGCGGGTCGGGGACGAACGTGTCCGTGACCAGCTTGCGCCTGCGGGTGATGCCCGGCGGTGTCGCGGCGAAGCACTCCTGCATCACGATGGCGTGGTCCTTGGGGAGCCGCGCCACGCTCGGACGGCGCCTGAGCATGCCGCCCGTCGCCCGCTCCCGCTTCCGGTGGCGGGGGTTCGACCGGGTCGGCAGCGCCGTCTCGCCGGGCGAGCCGTGCCCGGCGAAGACGTACACCGGCTTGCCGGCGAACGGGACCGGCTCGTCGTCCTTGACCCAGGTCCCGTCCTGCCGGTTGACGTGGTAGAGCTCGGTCGCCGTCGCCGAGTGCCGGATCCCCGGTAGCAGCCGTGCGCGGTCGCCGTCCTCGAACACGGCCCTGCCGATCGGCCCCTGATCGGTGACGATGGTGTGGGACTGCAGGTCCTGTTCCCAGAAGGGGGCGCGGGCGGACTCCGCGGGGTCGGGCAGCAGGCCGGGAGAGTTGCGGATCCAGTCGGTGCGGTCGCTGCCCCGGGCACTTCGCAGGGGCACGACGTACGGGTGGGAGGCGCTTCCGTCCGGGCCTTCGGCGACGTCCACGACCCCGTTGGCCGCCCAGACGTCCCTGCCGGTCCGGTCCGCCGCCCGTCGCGGCAGCTCCAGGCCGCCCCCGCCGGCGTCGGAGACGAGCAGCAGCACCGGCACGTCCGCCGGGAGTCCGCTCAGCTCGGCGTCCAGAGCGAGGAGTTCGGCGAACACGTCGAGGGGCACCTCGCGCGGGACGCCGTCGTGGCCGCGGACGACGACCTGGTCACGGTCGCCGTCCGCCCGCACGACATAGGGGTCCGGGCCGCCGGGCCGGTGCCAGGGCGCGGGTCCCACCTCGTCGCGTGACAGGCTGCCGTCGGCCCGGGGCCCGGTCCTTCCCGTACGGGTGAGGTCCAGGTCGTCGAGCCCGTCCTTGCCCCGGGTCCAGTCGCGGCCGCGGGGGCGTCCGTCGGGGCCGGTGGTCAGGGCGTGGGTGGGTGACAGCACGCCCTGGCGCCGGAGGTGGAGCGCGGCGAGGGCGGCCAGACCGCCCGCCGCCCGTGCCTCCTGTGTCGAGGCCAGCCCCAGCAGCCGGGCGCGCTGCACGTCGCTCACCGGATCGGCGGGGTCCAGGAGCAGCACCCGGCGGGCCACGGCGTCCAGGTCGAGCGGGCCGAAGTCCAGCAGGGGGTCGGTCCGGCGGAGCCGGTCGAGGCGTGCGAGGCCGTCGCGGATGTCCGGGTACAGGGGGCTCGACATGATGTCGGGGCCGTAGATGTCCGCCAGCAGTTCCCGGTGCCGGATCTCCTCCGGGGTCGGTTCCGCCCCCCGGTCCCCGTCCACGCCGTCGTCCTGGTGGTCCGACAGCGAGGTGTCGAAGCCGTCCAGCAGGCCGTCCAGGCTCGGCAACGGCGTGTCGAGACCCCCGACCGGTCCGGGATCGAGAAGGCCGGCGAGGGCGGCGGGCGGGGCATCGGTCCCGTGGCCGTCCAGCAGGCCGTCCAGGCTCGGCAACGGCGTGTCGAGACCCCCGACCGGTCCGGGATCGAGAAGGCCGACGAGGGCGGCGGGCGGGGCATCGGTCCCGTGGCGGTCCGCGAAGGTGACGTCGTCCACTCCGGTGTTGCCGGTGCCGGGCGCGGTGAGGTCGCCGGGCCGGGCGGCCGCCCAGTCGGCGGCGGCCGGGCGGCCCGGTGCGCCGGGGAGCAAGGTGGGAACGTACGGCCGGGACGGCCCGGTGGCGGCCAGACCCACACTGCTCTGCGAGGCCCATACGGCGCGGCCGGTGCCGGCGCTGACGACGGCGCGCGGGTCGGTGCCCGGGGCGGTGCCCGGTCCGGTGGGCGGGGCCGCCTTCGAGACCGCCAGGACGATGTCCGTGCCGTCCGTCGGGCGGGTGTTCAGTACCGGGTCCCGTGCCAGCAGCTCGGCGACCTCCTCGTACGGCACCCGACCGCGGAAGCCTCCGGGAAGGTGCATGAGCAGGTGGTCCCTGCCTCCTCCGGCCCACACCGTGTAGGCCGAGGGGCCGCCCTGCACGTTCCACGGCGGTCGCTCCTGGCCGACGGGCTGGTAGCCGCCGCCCGGCTTCGGAGCGGCGACGACGACACGGTCGGTCGTCATGGTCGCGTTCGGCGGAGCCTGCGCCCAATGGCGGCCGACCGGTGCGCCGTTGGCGTCGCGGAGCTGGGTGGCGGACGCGAGGGCGCCGAGCGTCTCCAGGTGGAACGCGCCCAGTTCGGTCAGGTTGTCGATGTCGACGCCGACGGCCGCCGCCCGGGCGACCAGGTGGAGCAGGTCGGGGCGCCGGGACGGGTCCGGTTGTTCCAGGTGCAGGACCCTGCCGGTGAGGGCGTCCGGGTCGGGGGTCCGGCTCTCCCACTCCAGGGCCTTGACCGTCGCCCAGAACAGCCGGGCCCGCTCGGGCTCCCCGACGGCCGCCGGGCCGTCGTCCAGTCGCAGGACGCGGGCGGCCTCGGTGTCCAGGTCCTGGTCCGTCAGACCGCCCAGCCGCTGTGCGGCGGCGGTGACGTGGGGCAGGGTGACGAAGTCGGACAGCACGGTGTCCGGCCCGCGGCGTACGGCGTCGGCGGCGTCGGTGAGCAGGTCCCGGTAGGCGTCGGGGCCGGTGCCGCCCGGCCGGCGGGCGTGGGCCGCGCGCTCGAACAGGTCCATGCTGAACGGGCCGAGGTCACCCAGCGCCGGGTCGGCCGCCCGCATGGTCTCCAGCGCGCCGATCCCGGCGAGGAGATCGCCGTACCGGCTGTCGTCCTCGATCGCCGCGCCGAAGGCCAGCCGCAGCGCGCGGACCAGCCGCAGCGTCCGCTCGCGGGTGGCGTCCGTGACCGGCCGTCCGGGGTCCGTGTGCAGGCCCGCCGCGCGGGCGCGGTCGTCGAGCAGGTCACCGGTGGGTTCCGGCCGGTGCTCCACCCACTTGCCGCGCCGCCCCCGCGAGTCCGTGTAGAGGCGGTGGACGAACTTCCCGTCCGGCAGCGTCGCGAAGCTGACCATGTGGGTGCCGCCGTACGCCGTGCGGCCGGTCTCGTTGGCGACGTGCTGGCTCTCGCTGACGACCGCCAGCGGGTCGGGGACGAAGGTGTCGTCGATGCCCCTGCGGGTGCGGACCACACCCGGCGGCCCGGCGCTGGAGCACGCCTCCATCAGCACGGCGTGGTCCTTGGGGAGCCGGGCCAGGCTCGGACGCCGCCTGAGCATCCGGCCGGTCTCCCGCTGGTGGGTGTGGTGCCTCGGGTCCGTCGTGGTCGGCACCCGGGTCGCGCCCGGCCGGGCGTGGGCGCTGAAGACGTACACCGGCTTGCCGGCGAACGGAACCGGCTCGTCGTCCTTGACCGCTTCCTTGGTGACCGGGTCGTAGTGCCACAGCTCCGACGACTCCGTCGCGAGCTTCAGCACCGCGATCCGGCGCGGGGCCTCGGAGTCCTCGAACACGCCTCTGCCGATGGTCGTGCCCCCGTCGCCGACGACGCTGTGCGACAGCATCTCGCGCTCCCACTCCGGCGCGTTCTCGCGCTCCGCCGGGTCGAGCACCTGGCCGGGGGTGCTGCGGATCCAGTCGGCGCGCGGCATCCCCTCCCCGAACAGCAGGGAGACGACGTGCGGCTGCGACGGGTCGCGCTGCGGAGAGACCTTCACGGTGCCGTTGGCCGACCAGACGTCCCGGCCGATCCGGTCCGCGGCCTGGCGCGGCAGCTCCAGGCCGCGGGCACCGGCGCCGGGGACGAGCAGCACCACGGGGGTGTCCGGGGGCAGCCCGGCGAGCCGGGGGTCGCGGGCCAGCAGTTCGGCGAACACGTCGAGGGGCACCTGGCGCGGGGCGCCGTCGTGGCCTCGTACGACGATCCGCCGGTGGTCGCCCTCCGCCATGACGACGTACGGCTTCGGCTCACCGGGACGGTGCCAGGGCGCGGGCTCCACATCTCCGCGGCCCAGGGTGCCGTCGGGCTGCCGGACCACCTTCCCCACCTCGGTGAGGTCGAGGTCGGGGATCGTGGCGTTCGTCCAGTTGCGGCCCCACACGCCGCCGGCGTCGGTCAGACTGTGGCTGGGGGACAGTACGCCGCGGAGTTCCAGGTGGAAGGCGGCCAGGGCGGCCAGGCTGCTCGCCGACTCCACCGCCGGGTCCAGCGCCACCCGGAACAGTTCGCTGCGCTGCGCGTCGGTCACCGGATGGGCGGTGTCCAGGAGCAGCACCTTGCGGGTCAGGCCGTCCAGGTCGAGCGGGGCGTTCCGCAGTGCGGGATCGGCCTGCCGGAGCTGGTCGAGGTGCGTCAGGGCGTCACGGAGGGCGGGGTGGACGGGGTTCGCCGCGATGCCGGGGCCGAACACGTCCGTCAGCAGCCGGTCGTACAGCGCCTCGGTGGCCGGGTCCGGCTCCGACTCGTACTCGGACGCGCCCTGCTCCTCCTCCCAGTCCATGATCATGTCGATCGAGTCCGGGGAACCGGGTGCGGAGGACTCCCCGGTGGGGATCCCGTCCGGCGCCCGGGAGCTGAGCGGTGTCTCGTCGACGGTGACGGGCTGGGTCCGGGTGGGCTCCGCCGTGGAGCCGGTGGCGGCCGGCAGCTCCTCGGACTCGGTGCGTACGGGCCGGTAGGGCTCCGGGGCGTCGGACGTGGTCCGGGTCTCGGCCTTCGGCACCGTGGAGGACGGGCCGGCCTGCTCGGACGCCTCGGGCGAGGGGGTGCGGACGTCGTCCGGGACGGCCGTGTCCGAGGCCGACGGCCCGGCGGTGACCGTCGGGTCGCCGGGTGCGGCGGTCTGGGACCGTGGCTGCGGGGTGGCGGTCGGCGAGGTGTGGCCCGGGGGCGTGGTGGTCGACGGGGTGGGGGTGGTGGTCGACGGGGTGGGGGTCGCGAGGGGCGCCTGTGCGTTCGGCTGTTGCCGTTGCTGTTGCCCGTCGGAGGTGGACCGGGTCGTGTCGTCGTCCGTCGACCGCTGTCGTTCGGTCTCGTCCGGTGTGAGGTCGCTGCCGCCGGTCCGGGTCGGGAGCGGTTCCGGGACGGAGGAGCCGACGGTGGCGGGCCTGCTGACCGGCAGGGTGTTGTCCGTGCCGGCGGTCCAGTCGGTCCCCGGGGTCGTGGTCACCGACGGGTTGAGGGTGGAGAAGACGGTGTCGGTGTCGGTGTCGTCCACCAGGGAGTCCCGGTGGACGTCGTCGTACGCGTTCGACGACGGGGGCTGGTACGACGGCTTGACCGCGCCCGTCGTGCCCGTCGTGCCCGGGAGGCCGTACGCGTTGGTGTCGGTGCCGGCGCCGTAGACCGTGTCGTAGTCCGGGAGGGACGGGAGGGAGGAGACGGACGAGACGGACGAGACGTCGCTGGTGTCGCTGAAGACCGACGCGGTGTCACTGATGTCGCTGGTGTCGCTGAAGACCGACGCGGTGTCACTGATGTCGCTGAAGACCGACGCGCTGTCGCTGGTGTCACCGACGTAGGAGCGGGAGTCGTCGCCGTACGTGTCGTCGTAGGTGTTCCGGTACGTGCTGCTGTTCGTGTACGGAGCGCTGTAGGTGTCGTCGTGGAGGTCCTGGTACGTGCTTCCGTCGTCGTACGTGGTGTCGTACCGGTTCTCGTACTCGTACCGGCCGGTGCTTCCGTTCCCGTACCGGTTGCCGCCGCCCGGCAGGTCGTTGACGTCGCCGGAGCCGAAGTCGATGTTCTGGAAGTAATTCTTGTAGACGAACTTTCCGCCGAACTCCGCACCGGTGGAGGCCGCTTCGAAGACCAGGCCGCTGAGGCCGGCGCTGAGGAACGTGCCGGGGTTGAGCGTGAACGTGCCCAGGAAGATGAGGCCGGTGAAGGCCTCGGCGAAGGTTTCCGCCTGCCCCTCGTTGACGAAGGTGAACGGGAGCTCGAAGGTTTCCTTCCAGAAGTTGTTGTTCCTGAAGTACTTGTTGATGAAATGTCCGCCGACCTCACCGAAGATGCCCCCGAAGAGTCCCGCGAACGCGCCGGCGACCGCCGACTGGCCGATGTCCGTCCAGTCGAACTTGTCCCGCCGGCGTTCCGGGTCGTCCGGCGCGGTCATGGAGATCAGCTGCGAGGCGAAGGAGACGAACGCCTCCTGGATCGCCTCCAGCAGCACCGACAGCGGCGTGGGGATGGCCCGTCCCAGCCGCTGGAGGAGCAGCAGGATGGTGAGCGCGGTGCGCGCCTTCTGGATGGCGATCTCGGTGAGCGACGTACCGCCGGTGAAGACCGCCAGCGCGGCGATCAGGGCCAGCTCGATGTTCATCAGGATGAACTCGATGAGGATCTGGTACTTCGCCTCGGACAGCTTGATGGAGCGGTCGATCTGCTGGGAGCCGAGCTCCCGGAGTTCGTCGGAGAACTTCTGCAGGTGGTTCTGGCCGTTGTCGTCGACGAAGAGCTTCATCGCGGCGACGAACTCGTCGGCGATCCGCGGCGGGAGCGAGTTCCCGGCGGTGGAGATCGCTCCCTTCATCGCGTCGGAGAGGTCCCTGACGTCGTCCGCCAGCCGCTTGTAGGGGTTACGGCTGTCGAAGCCCCGGTCCTCGTTGCCGGTGGCGACGTTCGCGCCCACCCAGACCTCGATGAACTCCCGCAGGCCGGGCGGGAACATGATGGCCATTCAGCGCCTGTTCTCGCTCTCCGAGCCGTGTGTCTCGATGTCCTCCACCGCCTGGGTCTGCGGACGCTGCACGTGGTCGGCCTCCGCGGCGACCGCGTCGACCAGCGCCAGGAACCCACCGGTGATGGCCAGGACCGTGTCCGTCACCTGCTGCTGTTCGCGCCGGACCTGCTCGCCGACCGCGTTGGCGAACTCGTCGTCGCCGCCTTCCTCGCCCCACCAGCCCGAGTACTGCGCGCAGCCGGTCTCGAACCGGGGCAGCATCTCGTCGCCGTAGCGGACGGCGTCGGCGAGGTGCCTGGAACCCTGCAGAATCGCCTGGATGTCGGCGGAATAGTTGCCGGACATGGTTACGCGCCCCCCTGCCGTCCCTTGTCGTCCTCGTCGTCCTCGACGATCTCGTCGCGGAGCCTGCTCATCGCCGTGGGCCCCTTCGCCACGGAGGTCTCGGCGATCAGCGAGCCGAAGACGGCCTCCCAGTCGACGCCCATCCGCTCCGGGGCGGCGCCGCGCGCGGTCATCCTGGTGATCGGGTCGAGCAGGTCGACGACCCGGCGGGCCATCTCGGCCCGCGCCGTGTTCGCGGCCTCCAGCACCGCCGCGGAGAGCTGGGCGGCGGCCATGGTCCGGTACTTGCCGTCGAGGAACTCCAGGCTGGTCAGCTCGCCCTTCGCGCCGACGGAGACCCGCACCGACCGGTCCGCCGAACGCGCGGTGGCCGACGCCGTGTCCAGTTCGGCCCGCGCCGAGGCCGCGGCCGCCTCCGCCGCCTTGAGGTGGGCCATCGCCTGGGCCACTCGGTCCTCCATCGGCTGACTCATCCCGCTCCTCCCCTTCCCCTCAGCGCCCCAGGGCCTGCGGCGCGCCGCCCTCGTCGGTGCCCCAGACGTCCTCGTCCTCGGCCAGCCACGTGGTCCGTTCCCTGTCCCCGCTCTCCGTCTGCGGCCTCTCCCCCGCCCCGCCCATGCCTCCCATGGGCGGCATGAAGGGCGTGCTGCTGCTGGTCTGCGTGGACCTGGGGACGACGCGGTGCTCCTCGTCGTCGACGGTCTGCGTGGCGGTCGTCCGGCCGGAGCGGCCGACCGTGGGCTCGATGACGGTCCTGGTGCGCTCGCCGCTGTTGCCGCCGGCCTCGCCGCCGGCGCCGCGCATCATCGGCGGGTACATCCCCGGCGAGCCCGATCCCGTGCCGGTGCCGTCGGCGGAGGCGCCCGCCAGGGCGCCGCTGCTCTGCGGACGCCCGAGCGCCGAGGCGAGGTCGTCCTGGTTGTAGAGGTTGTCGTTGAACACGGAGGAGTACGCGGAGCCGGCCGAGCCCGTGGAGCCGCCCCCGTTGTAGGCGGAGAGATCGGGGGGCTCGGGCAGGTCGGCGATGCGCTGCCGGATCAGCTCGTCGATGTCCTTGTCGTCGGCGGTGATCCGGTCGTACTCGGCCTGGATGTCGGCCATGCGCTGGTCGTACTCGGCCTTGGCGTCCTTGCGCGCCTGCTCGGCCTCGGTGCGCGCCTCTTCGCGTTCCGCCTGGACGTCGGCCTTCGCCTCGTCGTACTCCCTCTTGGCGTCGGCCTCGGCGGCGTCCGCCCGGTCGATGGCCGCCTGTTCGGCGGCGTCGATCTCCGCGATCCGCCGGTCGTACTCCTCGCGGGCCTCGTTCTCGTCGGCGCCGGCGGCGATCTGACGCTCGTACTCCTGGCGTGCCTCGGCGCGTTCCTGTTCGGCGTCCTGGCGTGCCTGGTCCCGCTGTTCCTGGGCCTCGGCCTTCTCCTGCTCGTACTCCTGGCGTGCCGCCGCCTCCTGGCGGTCGGCCTCCTGGAGGGCGGCGTCGCGCTCGGCGCGGGCCTCGGCCTTCTCCTGCTCGTAGTCGGCCTGCGCGTCGGCCTTGGCGTTCTCGGCGTCCAGCCTGGCCTGCTGCCTCTCCTGCAGGGCCTCGCGGCGGGCCTCTTCCTGCTGGGCCTCCGCCTTGGCCTGCGCGTCGGCCTGTTCCTGCTTGGCGGTTTCCCGCTCGGCGTCGGCCTCCGCCTTCGCGGCCTCCTGCTCGGCCTTCGCCTCCGCCTTGGCGGCTTCCTGCTCGGCCTTGGCTTCCGCCTTCTCGCGTTCCTGCTCGGCCTTCGCCTCGGCCTTCTCCTTCTCGGCCTCCGCCTTCGCGGCCTCCTGCTCGGCCTTGGCCTCGGCCTTCTCGCGTTCCTGCTCGGCCTTCGCCTCGGCCTTCTCCTTGGCGGCTTCCTCCTTGGCGGCCTCCTGCTCGGCCTTGGCCTCGGCGCGGTCGGCTTCGGCCTGGGCCGCGGCCCGCTCCCGTTCCTTCTTCGCCTCGTCCTGAGCCTTCTGGTTCTGCGCGAGGACGAACGCCTGCTGTTCGGCGGCCGCCTGCTTGGCCTCGGCCTTCTCGCGTTCCTGCTCGGCCTTCGCCTCCGCCTTCTCCTTGGCGGCTTCCTCCTTGGCGGCTTCCTGCTCGGCCTTGGCTTCCGCCTTCTCGCGTTCCTGCTCGGCCTTCGCCTCGGCCTTCTCCTTCTCGGCCTCCGCCTTCGCGGC